>NZ_JBWKXC010000028.1:137-531 GCF_059422605.1 Clavibacter sp. GW821-FHT01D01 | reverse complement strand
GTCGCTCCGGTGACGATCCTCGAGCCCGATGAGGACGAGGTGATCGCGGGCGGTACTCAGGACGTGATCGTGAGCGGCACGGCTGAGCCGAACGCCACGGTGACGGTCTCCATCGACGGCCAGGACGACCAGGTCGCCACGGCGGATGCGACGACGGGTGCCTTCTCGGTGACCTTCCCGCTGCTGCCTGCCGGTGATTACACGGCGACCGCGGTGCAGACGGTCGGGGGCGTCGCCTCCGGCACGGATGCGGTGGACTTCACCATCGCTCCGGTCGTCGCGCCGGTGGCCCCGGTGACGATCCTCGAGCCCGACCAGGACGAGGTGATCGCGGGCGGTACTCAGGACGTGATCGTGAGCGGCACGGCTGAGCCGAACGCCACGGTGACGGTCT
>NZ_JBWKXC010000027.1:0-617 GCF_059422605.1 Clavibacter sp. GW821-FHT01D01 | reverse complement strand
GGTCCGGCGTGGCGGGTCCCGCACGGCCCGGGCACCAGGACCGTGGACCCCTGCAGGACATGGATCGTCACCGGCCCCACCAGCACCGGCAGCGTCCCCGGGATCGACTGCCACGCGCCCCCGTCGAACCGGTACGACGGCGCATACGCGACCGTCACCGACACCTGCCGGTCGCCGACGGTCGCGAACACATGGCTCGTGGCCGTGGGCGTGAAGTCGCCCTGACCCAGCTGCGCCCACGACGCCCCCGGACCCTCCACCGCCGTCGTCGTGCCATCACCGTGGTCCCACGTGAACGACACCGGCACGAACCGCACCTGCGCCGGCCGACCCAGCAGCACCCCGTCCACCACCTGCGCCACCGCATCCGTCAGCAGGTTCACCGGCGCCCCCACCAGCGCCCACCCGACGGGCTGGGACCGGATCGACGCGGACCTCGGCACGAACTGCGCCACGTCCTCCAACGTCACCCCCGGAACCCCCTCCACAACCGGTACCGGATCCGCCGCCTTCACCGGCGCCTTCGCCGGCGGCAGGAACGCATGCCGCCCATCCAGGCACGACCCCCGCCCCGGCAAGCACCCACCATCCGCATCCGCCGCCAACCGGTCCTGCCG
>NZ_JBWKXC010000026.1:0-814 GCF_059422605.1 Clavibacter sp. GW821-FHT01D01 | reverse complement strand
GCCGCATCTCCCGTGCCCTGGCGCCATGCGGTGACGGCGGCCCAGAGGCTCCCCCACGCGCTACCCAGCAGAAGCGGATACAGCCACCGTGCGAGGTCTCTCATCGGTCCACTCTCCTATCTCGTCCAATCGGGCCGGGACGGCGAGGTCGGGGGCACGTGATGACGCCCCCGACCTCGAGGAACTCAGTCGTTGTTGCGCTGGAACGTCTCGATGACCTTCTTGACCGCCGGTCGGAGGGTGTCCTTGATCGGCTGCGTCAGGGTCTTCTTCGCTGCGGCGCCGATGGCGCCGCCGGGCACGGCTCCGAAGACGCAGTCCACGCCGATGCCGAGGGCGATGTCGGTGGCGCTGTCCACGCCACCGGTGCGCAGGGCGTTCTTGACCTGGTCGGCTCCCTCGCCGAGCATGACGCTGCCGGCGCATCCGATGATGGCGGCTGCCGCCCACACAGGGAGCGCTTGCGTCGACACCTCGCCACCACCGCCGCTGCCGGTGGTCAGCAGGTGCTGGCGGAATGCAGCCGCGTCCGCCGCGGTGATCTCACCCCGCGCTTCTGCCGCCGCTAGCGCAGCCTCCGCCTCGCGCACGATCGCGTCAGCGTCCTCTCTGGTGAGGCCCACTTCCGCGAGCTCGGCTTCGGTCAATGTCGGTGCGCTGGTGGATGCCGGCGCGATGACGGCATTCGTAGCTGTCGGGGCGGCGGATGCCATCGACGTCGACGTCAGCACCAGGCCTCCGGCCAAGAGGACTGCGGTGGGGATGCGATAACGGTGCGCGTTCATCATTCTCCTTCATCGAGTACTGATTGGTG
>NZ_JBWKXC010000025.1:0-1151 GCF_059422605.1 Clavibacter sp. GW821-FHT01D01 | reverse complement strand
ACATCAGCAGCAGCGTCCACGTCGGCAGCAGCGTCGGTGTCAGCAGCAGCATCGACATCAGCAGCAGCGTCCACGTCGGCAGCAGCGTCGGTGTCAGCAGCAGCATCCACATCAGCGGCGGCATCTACGTCCGCAGCAGCGTCGGTGTCAGCAGCAGCATCCACATCAGCGGCGGCATCTACGTCCGCAGCAGCATCGGTGTCAGCAGCAGCATCCACATCAGCGGCAGCATCGGTGTCAGCTGCGGCGTCGACATCAGCAGCGGCATCTGCATCCGCTGCGGCGTCCACATCAGCAGCAGCGTCCACGTCCGCAGCAGCATCCACATCAGCGCCACCATCGACGTCGGCATCGGCATCTCCGTCGACATCAGCGGCGCCGTCCGCGGCAGCCGCGTCCACCGTGAAGGTCACCGAGTCGGAGCCCGCCTCCGCGTCGTCCACCGTCTGGGTGGCGGTCGCGGTGTAGGGGCCGACCGGCAGGTCGACGAACACGACATCGAAGGCACCCGTGACCGGGTCCGCCGTCGTCGTCTGCGTCTCCTGGCCGGGGATGGCGACCGCGACCGAAGCGCCGGGCTCGGCGGTCCCGCGGATGGTCACGTCCTGCGGACCACCGGGGATCACCTCCCCCTGCGCCGGCTCGGTGATGATCACGTCGGCGATGACCGGCGCCACCGTGAAGGAGACGGAGTCGGTGCCGCCCGCGGCCTGAGTCGCCACCGCGATGTAGTCACCGGGCTCGAGGCCCGGGAAGACGACGGAGAACGAGCCTGCGGTGGGTCCGAACGGAGCCGCCGTCGCCGTCTGCGTGGCCTCGCCGTCGATGGTCACCGTGACCACCGTGCCCGGCTCGGCCGTGCCGCTGACGGTCACGTCCTGGGTACCGCCCTGGAGGATCTCGCCGAGGTCGGGCTCGAGGATCACGACCGGGTCCGCCGCGTCAGCTGCAGCGACCGTGAAGTCCACCGAGTCCGTGCCGGAGGCGACGCCCCCGACCGTCTGCACCGCGGTCGCCGTGTAATCACCGGCAGGCAGCTGCGGGAACGTCACCGAGAAGGCACCCGTCGTCGCATCCGCCGTGGCGACCTGGTCGTCCTGGCCGAAGATGGAGACCGTCACCGTGGCGTTCGGCTCAGCCGTGCCGCTCAC
>NZ_JBWKXC010000024.1:0-5083 GCF_059422605.1 Clavibacter sp. GW821-FHT01D01 | reverse complement strand
ACGGGGCATGAAAACTGTGATGAATCGACCAGTCAAGCTGGTTGTTCAATTAGTACCCGACCGTATATCGGGAACCACATAGTGGACGCAAGCAAAGTGTTTTCAAGATATCGGCTTATTAGTACAGGTCAGCTCCACGAGTCTTTAGTCCTCGCTTCCACATCCTGCCTATCAACCCGGTAGTCTAGCCGGGAGCCTTCACCCTGAAAGGGATGGAAATCTCATCTCGAAGCCGGCTTCCCGCTTAGATGCTTTCAGCGGTTATCCGTTCCGAACGTAGCTAATCAGCGGTGCTCCTGGCGGAACAACTGACACACCAGAGGTTCGTCCATCCCGGTCCTCTCGTACTAGGGATAGATCTTCTCAAATTTCCTACGCGCGCAGCGGATAGGGACCGAACTGTCTCACGACGTTCTAAACCCAGCTCGCGTACCGCTTTAATGGGCGAACAGCCCAACCCTTGGGACCTACTCCAGCCCCAGGATGCGACGAGCCGACATCGAGGTGCCAAACCATGCCGTCGATATGGACTCTTGGGCAAGATCAGCCTGTTATCCCCGAGGTACCTTTTATCCGTTGAGCGACAGCGCTTCCACAAGCCACTGCCGGATCACTAGTCCCGACTTTCGTCCCTGCTCGACTTGTCAGTCTCACAGTCAAGCTCCCTTGTGCACTTACACTCGACACCTGATTACCAACCAGGTTGAGGGAACCTTTGGGCGCCTCCGTTACTTTTTAGGAGGCAACCGCCCCAGTTAAACTACCCACCAGGCACTGTCCCTGAACCGGATTACGGTTCGAAGTTAGATATCCAGAGTGACCAGAGTGGTATTTCAACAATGACTCCACCCGAACTAGCGTCCGAGCTTCACAGTCTCCCACCTATCCTACACAAGCCACACCGAACACCAATACCAAGCTGTAGTAAAGGTCACGGGGTCTTTCCGTCCTGCTGCGCGTAACGAGCATCTTTACTCGTAGTGCAATTTCGCCGAGTTCGCGGTTGAGACAGCTGGGAAGTCGTTACGCCATTCGTGCAGGTCGGAACTTACCCGACAAGGAATTTCGCTACCTTAGGATGGTTATAGTTACCACCGCCGTTTACTGGGGCTTAAATTCTCAGCTTCGCACTTGCGTGCTAACCGTTCCTCTTAACCTTCCAGCACCGGGCAGGCGTCAGTCCGTATACATCGTCTTGCGACTTAGCACGGACCTGTGTTTTTAGTAAACAGTCGCTTCCCACTGGTCTCTGCGGCCTTCAAACGCTTCAGGAGTAAATCCCTACACGCCTCAGGCCCCCCTTCTCCCGAAGTTACGGGGGCATTTTGCCGAGTTCCTTAACCACGATTCTCTCGATCTCCTTAGTATTCTCTACCTGACCACCTGAGTCGGTTTGGGGTACGGGCGATTGGAACCTCGCGTCGATGCTTTTCTCGGCAGCATAGGATCACTGATTTCGTCCGTGAGGACTACCCATCGGGTCTCAGGCTACATAGAAGACGGATTTGCCTATCTTCTGCCCTACATCCTTAGACCGGGACAACCATCGCCCGGCTCAGCTACCTTCCTGCGTCACACCTGTTAATACGCTAAACGCCCCAGCGTAGGGTCGTGTGCTAGGCCAAGACCGTCACCCCGAAGGGATCGAATCAAGGATTCAGACACTTAGCATTACTGGATTGTCTTGGGCGGTTCTTCATCGGTACGGGAATATCAACCCGTTGTCCATCGACTACGCCTGTCGGCCTCGCCTTAGGTCCCGACTTACCCAGGGCGGATTAGCCTGGCCCTGGAACCCTTGGTCTTTCGGAGGACGGGTTTCTCACCCGTCTTTCGCTACTCATGCCTGCATTCTCACTCGTGTGGCCTCCACGGCTGGTTCACACCGCCGCTTCGCTGGCCACACGACGCTCTCCTACCCATCCATACGGCTGGACCACGAAGGCCTGCCTATAATATAAATGCCACAACTTCGGTGGCGTGCTTGAGCCCCGTTACATTGTCGGCGCGGAATCACTTGACCAGTGAGCTATTACGCACTCTTTCAAGGGTGGCTGCTTCTAAGCCAACCTCCTGGTTGTCTATGCAACTCCACATCCTTTCCCACTTAGCACGCGCTTAGGGACCTTAGATGGTGGTCTGGGTTGTTTCCCTCTCGACGATGAAGCTTATCCCCCACCGTCTCACTGCTGCGCTCTCACTTACCGGCATTCGGAGTTTGGCTGAAGTCAGTAACCTTTTGGGGCCCATCGTCCATCCAGTAGCTCTACCTCCGGCAAGAAACACGCAACGCTGCACCTAAATGCATTTCGGAGAGAACCAGCTATCACGAAGTTTGATTGGCCTTTCACCCCTATCCACAGCTCATCCCCTCCATTTTCAACTGAAGTGGGTTCGGTCCTCCACGACGTCTTACCGTCGCTTCAACCTGGCCATGGATAGATCACTTCGCTTCGGGTCTAGAACATGCGACTCATACGCCCTATTAAGACTCGCTTTCGCTACGGCTGCCCCTCACGGGTTAACCTCGCCACATATCACTAACTCGCAGGCTCATTCTTCAAAAGGCACGCTGTCACACCAACAAGGGTGCTCCAACGGTTTGTAAGCAAACGGTTTCAGGTACTATTTCACTCCCCTCCCGGGGTACTTTTCACCTTTCCCTCACGGTACTTGTCCGCTATCGGTCATCTGGGAGTATTTAGGCTTATCAGGTGGTCCTGACAGATTCACACGGGATTTCTCGGGCCCCGTGCTACTTGGGATACTCTCCGGACAGGCGACGACATTTCGACTACGGGGTTCGCACCCTCTATGACTGGCCTTTCAAGACCATTCGTCTATATCGCGCTCATTGCCCTCACAGCTCGGTAGAACTGTACGGAAAGTCCCGCAACCCCGACCATGCAACTCCTACCGGATATCACACATGATCGGTTTGGCCTCTTCCGGTTTCGCTCGCCACTACTAACGGAATCGCTTTTGCTTTCTCTTCCTGTGGGTACTGAGATGTTTCACTTCCCCACGTTCCCTCTACCCGCCCTATATATTCAGGCGGGAGTCACCAGGTCACCCAAAGGGCCTGGCGGGGTTTCCCCATTCGGAGATCCTCGGATCACAGCTCTATTATCAGCTCCCCGAGGCTTATCGCAGATTTATACGTCCTTCTTCGGCTCCAGATGCCAAGGCATCCACCGTTTGCTCTTAGAATCTTGAAATCACATGAGATTGAATCGTTTCGCCTCCCCTAGAGGAGACAGAATTGACCAATGATCTATAAATAGATCTTTGTGATCCACCGGTAAACCGGTGAATCTAAGATGCTCGCGTCCACTGTGTAGTTCTCAATATACGGGCGGTACCCCACCATCATCCACAACAGGACGACGGAAAGGGTCCGACAAGAAACCAGACACACCCGAAGGTGCGGCCCGGTCCCTCAGGACCCAACAGCGTGCAACATGCCCTCGACACCCCGCACCACGTTCCCACCCCACAAGGAGGCGTACTAGCAGCACGACGAATCAGCCGGCATCAATGTCAATGTTCCACCCATGAGCGCCACCACCAGGACATGCGCCTGACGCGTGACTTGGCACCCTTGATCTCCCTGTATACAGAGGAGAGGTGCACATGCTCCTTAGAAAGGAGGTGATCCAGCCGCACCTTCCGGTACGGCTACCTTGTTACGACTTAGTCCTAATCACCGATCCCACCTTCGACAGCTCCTCCCTTGCGGTTAGGCCACTGGCTTCGGGTGTTACCGACTTTCATGACTTGACGGGCGGTGTGTACAAGGCCCGGGAACGTATTCACCGCAGCGTTGCTGATCTGCGATTACTAGCGACTCCGACTTCATGAGGTCGAGTTGCAGACCTCAATCCGAACTGAGACCGGCTTTTTGGGATTCGCTCCACCTTACGGTATCGCAGCCCTTTGTACCGGCCATTGTAGCATGCGTGAAGCCCAAGACATAAGGGGCATGATGATTTGACGTCATCCCCACCTTCCTCCGAGTTGACCCCGGCAGTCTCCTATGAGTTCCCACCATTACGTGCTGGCAACATAGAACGAGGGTTGCGCTCGTTGCGGGACTTAACCCAACATCTCACGACACGAGCTGACGACAACCATGCACCACCTGTATACCGACCTTGCGGGGCGCACATCTCTGCGCGTTTCCGGTATATGTCAAGCCTTGGTAAGGTTCTTCGCGTTGCATCGAATTAATCCGCATGCTCCGCCGCTTGTGCGGGCCCCCGTCAATTCCTTTGAGTTTTAGCCTTGCGGCCGTACTCCCCAGGCGGGGAACTTAATGCGTTAGCTGCGACACGGAGACCGTGGAATGGTCCCCACATCTAGTTCCCAACGTTTACGGCATGGACTACCAGGGTATCTAATCCTGTTCGCTCCCCATGCTTTCGCTCCTCAGCGTCAGTTACGGCCCAGAGATCTGCCTTCGCCATCGGTGTTCCTCCTGATATCTGCGCATTCCACCGCTACACCAGGAATTCCAATCTCCCCTACCGCACTCTAGTCTGCCCGTACCCACTGCAGACCCGAGGTTGAGCCTCGGGATTTCACAGCAGACGCGACAAACCGCCTACGAGCTCTTTACGCCCAATAATTCCGGACAACGCTTGCACCCTACGTATTACCGCGGCTGCTGGCACGTAGTTAGCCGGTGCTTTTTCTGCAGGTACCGTCACTTTCGCTTCTTCCCTACTAAAAGAGGTTTACAACCCGAAGGCCGTCATCCCTCACGCGGCGTTGCTGCATCAGGCTTGCGCCCATTGTGCAATATTCCCCACTGCTGCCTCCCGTAGGAGTCTGGGCCGTGTCTCAGTCCCAGTGTGGCCGGTCACCCTCTCAGGCCGGCTACCCGTCGTAGGCTTGGTGAGCCATTACCTCACCAACAACCTGATAGGCCGCGAGTCCATCCCCAACCGAAATTCTTTCCACGACCAGACCATGCGGCCAGTCGTCATATCCGGTATTAGCTACCATTTCTAGCAGTTATCCCAGAGTCGGGGGCAGGTTACTCACGTGTTACTCACCCGTTCGCCACTGATCCGCCAGAGCA
>NZ_JBWKXC010000023.1:0-5155 GCF_059422605.1 Clavibacter sp. GW821-FHT01D01 | reverse complement strand
GCTGATGTCGATGCTGCTGCTGACACCGACGCTGCTGCGGATGTAGATGCCGCCGCTGATGTGGACGCTGCTGCTGATGTCGATGCTGCTGCTGACGTGGATGCTGCTGCTGATGTCGATGCCGCTGCGGATGTAGATGCCGCCGCTGATGTCGACGCCGCAGCTGACGTGGATGCTGCTGCTGACACCGATGCTGCTGCGGACGTGGATGCCGCAGCTGATGTCGATGCTGCTGCTGACACCGACGCTGCTGCTGACACTGACGCCGCCGCGGACGTTGACGCCGCTGCTGACGTGGATGCTGCTGCGGACGTGGATGCTGCTGCTGACACCGACGCTGCCGCGGACGTGGACGCCGCTGCTGATGTCGATGCTGCTGCTGACACTGACGCTGCCGCGGATGTCGATGCTGCTGCTGATGTGGATGCTGCTGCTGACACCGATGCTGCTGCTGACGTGGACGCTGCCGCTGACACCGACGCCGCCGCGGACGTGGACGCCGCTGCTGATGTCGATGCTGCCGCTGATGCGGATGCTGCTTCTGACACCGACGCTGCTGCGGATGTGGATGCTGCTTCTGACACCGACGCTGCTGCGGATGTGGATGCTGCTGCTGACACCGACGCTGCTGCTGATGTGGATGCTGCTTCTGACACCGACGCTGCCGCGGACGTGGATGCTGCTGCTGACACCGACGCTGCCGCGGACGTGGATGCTGACGCTGACACTGACGCTGCCGCCGATGTGGACGCCGCTGCGGACGTGGATGCTGCCGCTGACATGGACGCTGCTGCTGACACCGACGCTGCCGCCGATGTGGATGCTGCCGCTGACACCGACGCTGCTGCCGACGTGGACGCTGCCGCTGACACCGACGCCGCGGCTGACGCGGACGCGGACGCCGCCGCTGACACCGACGCCGCCGCTGACGTGGACGCCGACGCGACGGACGGCACGGACGCCGATGGCTCCGATGAGCTGACGCGCACGACGGTCGCGTTCTCCAGCGTCGTCCGCGGCACCGGAGTGATCCAGCAGGTGACGGGCACCGGGTTCACCCCCGGCGAGACCGTCTCCGCCACGGTGAACTCCACGCCGATGCCGCTCACCGCGCAGACGGCCGGACCGGACGGACGGGTGGTCTTCACCTTCCCGATCGGCGCCGACTTCGAGCTCGGTGCGCACTCGGTGACGGTGACGGGCAGCGAGTCCGGCCCGACCGATCTCCCGGACACCGACTTCACGGTGGTCGCGAAGACGGTCCCCGCCGGCCAGCCGGGCACGCCGATCCGTGGAGGGAACGGCGGCTACGGCGGCGGGATCCTCCCGGTCACCGGTGGCGGCTCCGACGGCCTGTTCCTGCTCGGCGGCATCGCGCTCCTGATGCTGCTGACCGGCGCGGGTGCACTGCACCAGAGCCGTCGTCGACAGGCCTGATGGGCTCGAGACGACGACGTTGACGGGCGGGTGGCCCACGGCATGAACGCCGTGGGCCGCCCGCCCCGAGTCGTCTCCCGCACGACCGGCTCGACCCGCACGACCGGCACGACCCGCACGACACACCCGATACGTGCTCTCTCAGCACCCGACGCACCAGGGGGACGGCGCTCATGACCCACACGACGCACGACCGCACTCGACCGGCAGACGCTGCGAGCGGATCCGATCGCCTCGACCCCGAGGCTGCTCCACGCGACGGGGCCGACGGCCCGAGACGTCCGCGTCCCAGCGCTCCTCCGGCGCTGACGCGCGGAGCCCGGGTGAGCGCGCTCGTCGCGGTCGGGGTCGTCATCGTCTACATCGCGACGACGATCCTCATGGCCGTCCCGCAGAACGACGCGACCCGTGCGCTCACGGCCCCGGCCCGTCCCTTCTTCTCCCAGCAGTGGAACGTCTTCGCTCCCTCCATCCAGAAGGCGAGCCGCTTCCTCGAGGTCCAGTCGCAGTGGCGCGACGAGTCGGGAGCCCTGGTCAAGAGCGACTGGATCCCGGTGACGGAGTCCGAGTACGGGGCCAGCGAGGGGCAGTTGCAGGGCTCGCGCACCAACAAGCAGAGCGCCAACCTCGTGAAGACGTACATGACCCGCTACCAGGCACTGTCGACCGAGCAGCAGGAGGTGGTGCGCGACACCTTCATCCGGCGCACCGACACGGGCTACGCGGCGAAGACCGCGGACTCGCTCATCGAGCAGCTCTCCGGGCTCGAGGACGGCACGCGGGGCCGCGTGATCTCCTTCCTCCGGCACGAGTACGTGGTGAAGGAGTTCGCGACGTACTGGAGCACGGCCTACTTCGGCCGCGACGTCGAGCGCGTCCGGTGGCGCGTGGTGACCACCCGGCCGAACGACTTCGACCGCCGCCTCGACGACGCCCGGCAGTACGAGCCGTCCGTGCGGACGTTCGGGTGGCGTCACGTCGACGACGTCATCGATCCCCAGGCGCTCAGCGTCTACCAGTCCGTCGTCGAGAGGTACGCACGATGAAGACGAGCACGCGCGACGAGCGTCCGACGCCCGCGGCCGGCTCCTGGGCGGGGCGCGCGCGCTCCGCACGGAGCCGTGCGGCCGCCCAGGACGCGACCCTCCTCCGGTCGCTCCGGACACCCGCGACCTGGCCCCGCGCCGCCGTGGGCTGGCTCACGGAGCGCGAGCACGCCACGTACAGCTTCGCGGCCCTCCGCATCACCCTGGGGCTCGTGATGATCGGCGTCCTGGTGACGAGCTTCGCCGACCGCCACTACCTGTGGGGGGTCGGCTCGCGCTTCGTCGACCCGCTCGTGCGGCTCCGCGACTGGCCCGACCTCTTCGGGAAGCTGTTCTCCAAGACCGACGCCACGCTGTTCGACCTCGCCTACCTCGTGCTCGCCGCCCTCGCCGTGCTGTTCACGCTCGGACTGCGCACGCGGATCGTCACGCCGTTCCTGCTGCTGTTCTGGGTGGGCCTGTCGACGAACAGCACGCTGCTCACCAACGGCGGTGACGTCGTCATGCGGCTCACCCTCTTCTTCGCCCTGTTCGCGGACCTGTCGCGGCACTTCTCGCTCGATGCCGTCCGGCGTCGCCGCGGTCCGGCGCGGCAGCCGGCTGCCTCCCTGGCGGGGATCCGCGCCCTGCTCGCGCGCGTCCCGCGCTTCGTGCCCGTGCTGCTCCACAACACGGCCCTGGTGCTCAGCGCGTACCAGATCATGCTCATCTACGTGAACTCCGCGATCCTCAAGCTGATGGGCGAGGAGTGGCGCGACGGGAGCGCCACCTACTACTCCCTCATGCTCGACGGCTACCGTCCGTGGCCCGCGCTCAACGACCTGCTCGTGCAGATGAGCCTCGGGGTGGTGCTCGCGAGCTTCATGGCCGTGGCGTTCCAGGGGCTGTTCCCGGTGCTGATCCTGTGGCGGCCGTCGCGCATCGTCGCCCTCGTCGTCATCACGGGGATGCACCTGATGATCGGTCTCCTCCTCGGCCTCTGGCCGTTCTCGCTGGCGATGATCGCCCTCGACTTCCTGTTCGTCCGCGATGCCACGTGGCGCCAGGGGATGGCGCTCGCCTCCCGGGTCCGCAGCAGCGCGCCCGGGTGGATCCGCGAGCGGATGCGCCCGGGAGAGGAGCGGCCCTCGGCCGCTCCCGGTGACGGTTCCGGATCCGGATCCGGATCCGGATCCGGATCCGCCGAGCCCGCCGACGAGCGCACAACGGGGGTCATCGCCCCCGAGGGCGAGGACGCCCCGGGCCGGGTCGCGGCCGATCGCTGACCTCGACGGCCGCCGTGCCCTCCCCGCCGGGAGGACGCGGCGGCCGTCCTCCGCGCCGACCGGCGCGGCCGGACGGTCGGGGGTGCCCGGTATCCTCAGGATCGTGGTCACCGCCCTGTATCGCCGTTACCGGCCAGAGAACTTCGCCGAGCTCATCGGCCAGACGCAGGTGACGGATCCGCTGCGCACGGCCCTCCGCACCAACCGCGTCAACCACGCCTACCTGTTCAGCGGTCCGCGCGGCTGCGGCAAGACCACCTCCGCCCGCATCCTCGCGCGCTGCCTCAACTGCGCGGAGGGTCCCACGGACACCCCCTGCGGCGTGTGCCCGAGCTGCGTCGAGCTGAGCCGCGACGGCAGCGGGTCGCTCGACGTGGTCGAGATCGACGCGGCGAGCCACAACGGCGTCGACGACGCGCGCGACATCCGGGAGCGCGCCGTCTTCGCGCCCGCACGCGACCGCTACAAGATCTTCATCCTCGACGAGGCGCACATGGTGACCCCGCAGGGCTTCAACGCGCTGCTGAAGATCGTGGAGGAGCCGCCGGAGCACGTGAAGTTCATCTTCGCCACCACCGAGCCCGACAAGGTCATCGGCACCATCCGGTCGCGCACGCACCACTACCCGTTCCGGCTCGTTCCCCCCGCCCAGATGCTCGACTACGTGGAGCACCTGTCGAAGGAGGAGCACGTGGAGGTCGCCCCGGGCGTCCTGCCGCTCGTCGTGCGCGCCGGCGGGGGATCGGTGCGAGACACGCTCTCCCTGCTCGACCAGCTCATCGCGGGCTCGGAGGACGAGAGCGTCGAGTACGAGCGCGCCGTCGCCCTGCTCGGCTACACGCACGCCGCCCTCCTCGACGAGGTCATCGACGCCGTCGCCCAGCACGATGCGGCGGCCGCATTCGCGGGCGTCGACCGCGTCATCCAGACCGGACAGGATCCGCGCCGCTTCGTGGAGGACCTCCTCGAGCGCCTGCGCGACCTCATCATCGTCGGCGCCACCTCCGTCGAGGGCGCCGCCGCCGTGCTCCGCGGCACCCCGGAGGACGAGCTCGAGCGCATGCGGGCCCAGGCCGTCGCGTTCGGCGCCGTCGAGCTGTCGCGCGCCGCCGACGTCGTCAACGCCGCCCTCACGGAGATGACGGGGGCCACGTCCCCGCGCCTCCACCTCGAGCTCCTCGTGGCCCGCGTCCTCGTGCCCGCCAGCGACGACACGCACCGCGGCGCCCTCGCCCGCGTCGAGCGCCTCGAGCGCCGGGTCGGCGTGGCGGACGCGTCGGCGGATCCGACGACCGAGGCCGCGCCGGCTGCCGTCGCTCCTGTGGCCCCCGCTCCCGTGGCCGCGCCTCCCGCCGCGGCGCCAGCACCGGCACCGGCTCCCGCCTCCGCGCCGGCCGCCGCCGCGCC
>NZ_JBWKXC010000022.1:0-13987 GCF_059422605.1 Clavibacter sp. GW821-FHT01D01 | reverse complement strand
CCCCCCCCCCCCCCCCCCCCCCCCCCCCCCCCCCCCCCCCCCCCCCCCCCCCCCCCCCCCCCCCCCCCCCCCCCTCCACGCGCCCGTCCGCACAGAAGGCAGCCCATGAACCCCCTCCTCGGAGACCGGCGATCGACCCTGATCCTCGTCGGACCCGCCCTGCTGATCTACAGCGTGGTGATGCTCGTCCCGATCATCGTCTCGATCGGGTACACCTTCACCTCCGGCAACGCCATCATCGGCTTCCAGCCCTCCGGCATCGAGAACTACGTCGAGCTCCTCTCCGACACCCGGGTCCGGGACGCCCTCCTGCTCACGATCCGCTACGCGATCGTGATGACCGTGCTCCAGGTCGGCTTCGGCTACCTCCTCGCGCTCACCTACGTCTTCGTGCTCCGCCGGTGGTCGAGCTCGGTGCGGACGCTCGTCTTCTTCCCCGTCGTCCTGCCCACCGTCGCGGTCGCGCTGCTCTTCCAGCAGATGTTCGCCATCGCGCCGCAGAACGGCCTCGTGAACACGTTCCTCGAGGCGATCGGCCTGTCGTCCACCGACTGGTTCGGCGACGGCGGCACCGCCTTCCTCGTGATCATCGTCATGGACGTCTGGCGGTCGATGGGCTTCTACGGCGTGCTCCTGTACGCCGGCCTCCTCGACATCCCGGACGAGATCCTCGAGTCGGCGCGCCTCGACGGCGCCTCCGGCTTCGGCCTCGTCCGCCGCATCGTCCTGCCGCTCTCCCTGCCCGTGCTGATCTCCTCGGTGATCTTCTCCATCAACGGGACGCTCAAGGTCTTCGACAGCATCCTCGCGCTGACCAACGGCGGCCCCGGCACCTCGACCAGTCCGCTGACGATCTACATGTTCGACACCGCCTTCCGCTACGGGCAGTACGGCTACGGGTCGACGGTCGCCTTCCTCCTCACGATCGTCTCGCTCGCCGTGACGGTCCTCATCTTCCGCGCCAACCGACGCGACGCCACGAAGGGCTGACCGATGACCACCACCACCGCGTCACCCCGCCGCGACGCACCCCGACCGGCCGCGCGCGCCACGCGGCGCCCCGCGTCCCCGCGGCGCGTGCTCGGCCGTCTCGTCAGCGGCGCGCTCGTCGCCTTCCTCCTGGTCATCGTCGTCGGGCCCCTCGTCTGGATGGTCCTCGGCTCCTTCAAGACCCAGACCGAGTTCCTCGAGAACCCCGTCTGGATGCTGCCGCAGCAGTGGAACCTCGACAACTACGTCTTCGCGTGGACGACCGGGAACTTCGCGCAGTACGCCGTCAACTCCGTCGTCACGGTGATCCCGTCGCTGTTCCTCGTGCTGCTCCTCGGCTCGATGGCCGGCTTCGCGCTCGAGGTCCTCGTCTGGAAGGGCCGCGGCGCCGTCCTGCTGACGTTCCTCGCCGGGATCATGGTGCCCACCCAGATGATCCTGCTGCCGCTGTTCGCGGCGTACTTCCGCACCGGGCTCACCGGCACGCTCTGGCCGCTGATCATCACCTACACGGCGACGAGCCTGCCGCTCACGGTGTTCCTCATGGCCACCTTCTTCCGCGCGGTGCCGCGCGAGGTGTTCGAGGCCGCGACCCTCGACGGCGCGAGCATCATCCGCTCGTTCTTCCTGGTCGGCCTCCCGATGGTGCGGAACGCCCTCTTCACGGTCGGGCTCGTCCAGTTCTTCATGCTCTGGAACGACCTCCTCATCGCCCTGACCTTCACCAACTCCGGCTCGCTGCGCACCCTGCAGGTCGGCCTCCTCAACTTCACCGGCCAGTTCGGCTCCGTGCAGTACGGCCCGCTGTTCGCGGCCATCTGCCTCAACGTGATCGGAATCCTCGTGATCTACCTCTTCCTCAACAAGCAGGTCCAGAAGGGCCTGACCGCCGGCGCGGTCAAGGGCTGAGGCATGGCGCACATCGACGGACCCCTCCGCATCGAGCACCTCCGCGAACCGCTCGGCATCGGCACCGCCGCACCCCGCCTGAGCTGGCGCACCACCGCCTCCGACGGCTGGCGCCAGACGGCCTACGAGATCGAGCTCCGCCGCGGCACCGACGCCCCCCTCACCGTGCTCGTCCACTCGGTCGACCAGGTCCTCGTGCCCTGGCCCTTCCCGCCGCTGTCCAGCCGCGACCGGGTCGCCCTCCGGATCCGCCTCCACGGCGAGGACGGCGCGACGGGGGAGTGGAGCGCACCGACGGCCCTCGAGACCGGGCTCCTCCGGCCCCACGACTGGTCCGCGGTCCCCGTCGGCGGCAGCTGGCCGGAGGAGGACGGCACCGACCGCCGCCCGTCACGCGTGCGGCGGCGCTTCCACGTCGACGCCCCCATCGCCTCCGCCCGCCTCCATGCCACCGCCCACGGCGTCTTCGAGGCCGAGATCAACGGCACGCGCGTCGGCGACGACGTCCTCGCGCCGGGCTGGACCTCCTACGCAGCGCGTCTCCGCTACCGCACCTACGACGTCACCGCCCTCCTGACCGAGGGCGACAACGTGATCGG
This sequence comes from Clavibacter sp. GW821-FHT01D01, assembly GCF_059422605.1. Taxonomy (NCBI): domain Bacteria; kingdom Bacillati; phylum Actinomycetota; class Actinomycetes; order Micrococcales; family Microbacteriaceae; genus Clavibacter; species Clavibacter sp. GW821-FHT01D01. The sequence continues at coordinate 11,489 of NZ_JBWKXC010000022.1, read as the reverse complement.
CGCCTGGCTCGGCGACGGCTGGTACCGGGGTCGGCTCGGCTTCAACGGCGGCTACCACGACCTCTACGGCACCGACCTCTCCTTCGTCGGGCAGCTCGAGATCACCCTCGCCGACGGCACCGTCCAGCGCATCGCGACCGACGCCTCCTGGGAGGCCGGCCCGAGCCCCATCACCTTCAGCGGCCTCTACGACGGGGAGCGCTACGACCAGCGCCTCGACGATCCGGCGTGGTCGACGCCCGCATCGACCGGAGGGGACTGGACGCCCGTCGCCGTCGGCGTGCGTGACCCCGCGACCCTCGTCGCCATGGAGCAGCCGCCCGTGCGCCGCACCGAGGAGCTCGCCCCCGTCGACGTGCGCCGCACCGGCTCCGGCGCGCTCCTCCTCGACTTCGGCCAGAACCTCGTCGGGCGCCTCCGCATCACCGTCGACGGCCCCGCCGGGCGCATCGTCACCCTCCGTCACGCGGAGGTGGTCCAGGACGGCGAGCTCTACCGGCGGACGCTCCGCATCGCCGCCGCCGAGGACGCCATCACCCTCGCCGGCACCGGACCGGTCACCTGGGAACCGCGCTTCACCATCCACGGCTTCCGCTACGCCGAGATCACCGGGGCACCCGACGGCTTCGACGCCTCCACCGTGACCGCACTCGTCTGCCACACCGACATGGAGCGCACGGGCTGGTTCGAGAGCTCGCACCCGGACCTCGACCGCCTCCACGAGAACGTCCTCTGGAGCACCCGCGGCAACTTCGTCGACATCCCGACCGACTGCCCCCAGCGCGACGAGCGCCTCGGCTGGACCGGCGACATCCAGGTCTTCGCCCCCACGGCCTCCTTCCTCTACGACTGCTCCGGCATGCTCGGATCCTGGCTCCAGGACCTCGCCATCGAGCAGCTCCCCGACGGCACCGTCCCGTGGTTCATCCCGCGCATCCCCGGAGGCCCGTCGTGGGAGCCCCTCCAGCCCGGCGCCGTCTGGGGCGACGCCGCGGTCCTCACGCCCTGGGTCCTCCACGAGCGCTTCGGCGACACCGGCGTCCTCGCGCAGCAGTACCCGTCCGCGAAGGCCTGGGTCGACCTCATCGTCTCCCTCGCCGGCCCCGACCGGCTCTGGGACGACGGCTTCCAGCTCGGCGACTGGCTGGATCCCGCCGCTCCGCCGGAGGACCCCGCGGACGCCTCGACGGACCGCTACCTCGTCGCCACCGCCTACCTCGCCCAGTCGACGCTGCACCTCGCCCGCACCGCCGAGGTCCTCGGGCTCGACGACGACGCGGCGCACTACGCCCGCGTCGCCGCGGAGGTCCGGGACGCGTTCCGACGCGCGTACGTCCTCCCCGACGGCAGGATGACCAGCGACGCGCAGACCGCGTACTCGCTCGCCATCGAGTTCGGCCTCGTCACGGGCGAGGACGCCGTCCGGGCGGGCGCACGGCTCGCCGAGCTCGTGTCCGCGGCCGGCAACCGCATCGCCACGGGCTTCGCCGGCACGCCCCTCGTGACCGGCGCCCTCACCGCGACCGGCCACGCGGACACCGCGTACGACCTGCTGCTCGAGCGCTCCTGCCCGTCCTGGCTCTACACGGTCGGCATGGGCGGCACCACCATCTGGGAGCGCTGGGACAGCATGCTGCCCGACGGCACCGTGAACCCGGGCGAGATGACGAGCTTCAACCACTACGCCCTCGGCGCCGTCGCCGACTGGATGCACGGCACCATCGCGGGCCTCGCGCCCTCCGAGCCCGGGTGGCGGCGGATGCGGTTCGCGCCGCAGCCGGGTGGCGGGCTCACCCGCGCGCGCGCCCGTCACCTGTCGCCCTACGGCGCGGCCTCGTCCGGCTGGGAGATCGTCGACGGGGTGATGCACCTCGAGGTGGTGCTGCCGACCGGGACCACCGGGGAGGTCATCCTCCCGGACGGGGCCGCGCACGAGGTCGGCCCCGGCCGGCACCGGTTCCGCTGCGTCCCGGTCGGCGCGCCCGCCCGCGCCTGACGCCGCCCGCTCGCCGCGACGCGCGCGCCGCCCGCGCCGGCCCGCCGTCAGGCGCGCGGGCGCGGGCGCGGCTGCAGCCGCTCGAGCTGCGTCACGTGCTGCGGCGTGAGCTCCTCGAGGGAGTGCGCGCCGAGGAGCTTCATCGTGCGGACGATCTGGTCCGAGAGGATCGCGATGGTGCGGTCGACGCCCTGGCGTCCGCCGGCCATGAGGCCGTAGAGGTAGGCGCGGCCGATGAGGGTGAACCTCGCGCCGAGGGCGATGGAGGAGACGATGTCGGCCCCGTTCATGATGCCGGTGTCGACCATGACCTCCGTGTCCTGGCCGACCTCGCGCACGACCTCGGGGAGCAGGTGGAACGGGATCGGGGCGCGGTCGAGCTGGCGGCCGCCGTGGTTGGACAGGACGATGCCGTCGACGCCCGCGTCGACGAACCGCTGCGCGTCCTCGATGCTCTGCACCCCCTTGATGACGAGCTTCCCGGGCCACATCCCGCGGATGATGCGCAGGTCGTCGAAGCTGATGGTGGGGTCCATGGCCAGGTCGAGGAGGTCGCCCACGGTGCCGCCGGTGGCGCTGAGGGAGGCGAACTCGAGCTTCTTCGTGGTGAGGAAGTCGTACCACCACCACGGGCGGGGGAGCGCGTCGAGGACGGTGCCGACGGTCAGCTGCGGCGGGATGGAGAAGCCGTTGCGCTTGTCACGGAGGCGCGCGCCGGCGACCGGCGTGTCCACGGTGAAGAAGAGCGTCTCGTAGCCGGCGGCGGCGGCCCGCTCGACGAGGCCGTAGGAGATGTCGCGGTCGCGCATCACGTAGAGCTGGAACCAGTTGCGCCCGTGGGGGTTCGCCGCCTTCACGTCCTCGATGGACGTGGTGCCGAGCGTCGACAGCGTGAAGGGGATGCCGGCGGCCGCCGCCGCCCCCGCCCCCGCGGTCTCGCCCTCGGTCTGCATCAGCCGGGTGAAGCCGGTCGGCGCGATGCCGAACGGCAGCGCGGACGGGGCGCCGAGCACGGTCGCGGTGGTGTCGACCGACGCGACGTCGCGCAGCACCTGCGGGTGGAACTCGACGTCCTCGAACGCCTGCCGGGCGCGGGCGATCGAGATCTCGCCCTCCGCGGATCCGTCGGTGTAGTCGAACGCGGCCTTGGGCGTCCGTCGCTTGGCGATCGTGCGCAGGTCCTCGATGGTGAGGGCGGCGTCGAGGCGGCGCTTGCGGCCGTCGAGCTCGGGCCTCTTGAAGCTGAGGTACTCGAGGAGCTCGACGGGCTTGGGGATCTGACGTTGCACCATGTGCGCGCCGCCCTTTCTGTGGGATCGGATGCGGGGAGTCGCCGGCCCGCTCAGCGGGCGCGGGACCTCGGTCGGTACCTCACCGGGGGGTACGACCGCAGGACGAGGGATCGGAGCGATCCGAGGGAGCCGCTCGCGAGCCCCTGGGAACGAGCCTGCACGAGGATGTTGCCGATCGCCGTCGCCTCGACCGGTCCGGCGAGCACGGGGAGGCCCGTGCGGTCGGCGGTGAGCTGGCAGAGGAGCGCGTTCTGGGATCCGCCGCCGACGACGTGGATCTCGCGGATGCCGCGTCCGGAGATGCGCTCCGCATCCCGCAGCGTCGCCGCGTACGTCTCGGCGAGCGATTCGAGGATGCTGCGGACCAGGGCCGCGCGGGTGGCGGGCGCCGGCCGGTCGTGCTCCTGGAACCAGCCCGCGATGCGCGCCGGCATGTCGCCCGGCGGCGTGAAGCGCGGGTCCTGGATGTCGAACGTCGATGCCGGGCCCGGGACGCGCGCGGCCTCGTCCAGGAGGGTCGCGAGGTCGCTGCTGCGCTCGGAGTCGGTGGATGCCGCGCCGTCCCACGCGCGCATCGACTCGCTGAGGAGCCACAGCCCGGAGACGTTGCGGAGCAGGCGCGTGGTGCCGTCGACGCCGCCCTCGTTGGTGAACCCGGCCCGGCGTGCGTGCTCGGTGAGGAGGGGGCGGTCGAGCTCCAGGCCGACGAGCGACCACGTGCCGCTGGAGATGTACGCGGCGTCGTCCCCGGTCATGGGCACCGCGACCACGGCGGACGCGGTGTCGTGGGACCCGACCGCCGTGACGCGGACACCGCCGGCCGCTCCGATCGCGCGGCCGACCGAGGGCAGGAGGGAGCCCGTCGTCGTGCCCGGCGCGATCAGGGGAGCGAGGAGATCCCGCGGGATCTCGAGGAGGTCGAGGAGGCCGAGGTCGAGGTCGCCCGTGACCGGCGAGACGAGGCCGGTGGTGGACGCGTTCGTGGCCTCCGTCGCCTCGACGCCGGTGAGCCACCAGGTGAGCAGGTCCGGCATCAGCGACGCCCGGTCGGCCAGCGGGAGGGTCCCGGCGAGGCGGTCGGCGGTGAGCTGGAAGACCGTGTTGAAGGGCAGGTGCTGCAGGCCGGTGCGGGCGAAGAGGTCCGCAGCCGGGATCCGCTCGTGCACCGCGGTCACGGCCGCCGCCGTGCGCGTGTCGCGGTAGTGGTAGGGCGCCCCGATCAGGCGGCCGGCCCGCAGGAGCCCGTAGTCGACCGCCCACGAGTCCACGCCGATGGAGACCAGGTCGTCGGCGTCGCGGACGGCGGTGCCGAGGCCGTCGAGGACGGACCGCCAGAGCCCGGTCGTGTCCCAGTGCAGGCCGGCCGTGTCGGGCGCGCCCTCGTGCAGGGACACGGGGCGGTTGGCGAAGCGCGCGACGTGGCGGAGGCGGATCCCGTCGGCGTCGACGCTGCCGAGGATCACGCGCCCGCTGCTCGCGCCGAGGTCGACGGCCGCGACCTGCGTCACCACGCCCGCGCCGCCTCCGCGGCGCAGCGGGGCGTCATCGGAGGAACGCCGCCGCGACGCCCGCGTCGACGGGGACGTGGAGGCCGGTGGTGTGCGAGAAGTCGGACGTGCAGAGCGCGAACACGGCGTTCGCGACGTTCTCGGGGACGACCTCGCGCTTCAGGATGGTGCGCTGCGCGTAGAACGCACCCAGGTCCTCCTCCTCGATCCCGTAGGTCCTCGCCCGATTGGCGCCCCACCCGGAGGCGAAGATGCCGGAGCCGCGGACGACGCCGTCGGGGTTGATGCCGTTGACCTTGATGCCGTGCTCCCCGAGCTCGGCCGCGAGCAGCCGCACCTGGTGGGCCTGGTCCGCCTTGGTGGCCGAGTAGGCGATGTTGTTCGGTCCGGCGAAGACCGAGTTCTTCGAGGAGATGTAGACGATGTCGCCGCCGAGGCCCTGGTCGACGAGCACGCGCGCCGCGGCCTGGGAGACGAGGAAGGAGCCCTTGGCCATCACGTCGTGCTGCAGGTCCCAGTCGGCCTCGGTCGTGTCGAACAGCGACTTGGAGAGGCTGAGGCCCGCGTTGTTGACGACGAGGTCGAGGCCGCCGAACGCGAGGACGGCGGCGTCGACGGCGGCCTTCACGGCCGCGGCGTCCGACACGTCCGCGGCGACGCCGATCGCGACGTCGGGCGAGCCCAGCTCCGCGGCCGCGGCCTGCGCCTTCCGGAGGTCGAGGTCCGCGACGACGACGCACGCGCCCTCGGCGGCGAGGCGGGTGGCGATGGCCTTGCCGATGCCGGACGCGGCGCCCGTGACGAGCGCGATGCGGGAGGCGAGGGGCTTCGGCTCGGGCTTCCGCCGCAGCTTCGCCTCCTCGAGCGCCCAGTACTCGATGCGGAACTTCTCGGCCTCGTCGATGGGCGCGTAGGTCGAGATGGCCTCCGCGCCCCGCATGACGTTGATCGCGTTGACGTAGAACTCGCCGGCGACGCGGGCGGTCTGCTTGTCGGGCCCGTAGGAGAGCATGCCGACGCCCGGGACGAGCACGATCAGCGGGTCGGCGCCGCGGATGGCGGGGCTGTCCGGCGTCGCGTGGGCGTCGTAGTAGGCCTGGTAGTCCGCGCGGTAGGCCGCATGCAGGGCGGGGAGGCGCTCGAGGACCTCCTCGACGGATGCCGTGGCCGGCAGGTCGACGACGAGCGGCTTCACCTTGGTGCGGAGGAAGTGGTCGGGACAGGAGGTGCCCAGCGCGGCGAGGCGCGGGTGCTCCGTGCTGGCGAGGAAGTCGAGCACCTCCGCCGAGTCGGTGAGGTGGCCGACCTGGGGACGGTCGTGCGAGGCGATCGCGCGCAGGTGCGGGGCGAGGGCGGCGGCCTTGGCGCGACGCTCCTCCGCGGGCAGGGCGGCGTAGCCGTCGAGCGCGGGACCGAACGGCTCCGGTGCGCCGTGCTCGACGATGTAGGCGGCCGCGGTCTCGATGATGTGCCGCGAGTTCCGCTCCGCATCCTCGCTCGTGTCGCCCCAGGCGGTGATGCCGTGCCCGCCGAGGATCGCCCCGATGAGCGTCGGATCGGCCTCCTTGATCGCGGCGATGTCGAGCCCGAGCTGGAAGCCGGGGCGCCGCCACGGCACCCAGGCGACGGTCCCGCCGAAGGCCTCGGCCGTCAGCCGCTCGCCGTCGGCGGCCGTCGCGAAGGCGATGCCCGAGTCGGGGTGGAGGTGGTCGACGTGCGCCGCGTCGACGAGGCCGTGCATGGCCGTGTCGATCGACGGCGCGGCGCCGCCCTTGCCGTGCAGCGCGTAGTCGAACGCCGCCACCATCTCGTCCTCCCGCTCGACGCCCGGATAGACGCCCGCCAGCGCGCGCATCCGGTCGAGCCGCAGGACCGCCAGACCCGACTCGGTCAGCGTGCCGAGGTCGCCGCCGGAGCCCTTCACCCAGAGCAGCTCGACCGGCTCGCCCGTGACGGGATCGGTGTCCGTGCCCTTCGCGGACGTGTTGCCGCCCGCGTAGTTCGTGTTCCGGGGGTCGGCGCCGAGGCGGTTCGAGCGGGCGATGAGCTCCGCGGCGGTGTCGTTCGTCATGGTGCGGGTTCCTGTCGGCTGGCGCGGTGGGCGGGCGGGTGGGGCGTGCGGCGGTGCGGATCCGTGCGGGGAGGCGCGGGGGCTCAGGCGCCCCAGCCGGACTGGGTGCCGCCGACGCGCGCCGCGGCGAGGCGCTCGCCGTGGCCGGAGTCGGCGTAGGCGCGCATGGGGTCGGCAGGCAGCCCGCGGCTCTCCCGCCACGCGGCCAGCGCGGGACGGACGTCGGAGTAGAACGCGTCCATCAGGATCCCGTTCGCCCCGAGCACGTCGCCGGCGACCTGCGCGGCCTCCAGCGCTTCGCGGTCCACGAGCAGCGCGCGCGCCGTCATCTCCTGGACGTTCAGCACGGAGCGGATCTGCCCGGGGATCTTGTCCTCGACGTTGTGGCACTGGTCGAGCATGAACGCGACGGGGGAGTCCGGCCCGTAGCCGCCGCCGCGGACGACCTCGTGGAGGATCCGGAACAGCTGGAACGGGTCGGCCGCGCCCACGATGAGGTCGTCGTCCGCGTAGAAGCGCGAGTTGAAGTCGAACGAGCCGAGCTTCCCGAGGCGCAGCAGCTGGGCGACGATGAACTCGATGTTGGTCCCGGGCGCGTGGTGCCCGGTGTCGAGGCACACGAGCGCGCGCTCGCCGAGGGCGGCCACGTGCGCGTAGCTGGTGCCCCAGTCCGGGACGTCCATGTGGTAGAACGCCGGCTCGAAGAACTTGTACTCGAGCACCATCCGCTGCGTCCCGCCGAGCCGGGCGTAGATCTCCGCGAGGGACTCGGCGAGCCGGTCCTGGCGTCCGCGGATGTCCTGCTGGCCGGGGTAGTTCGAGCCGTCGGCGAGCCAGATCTTGAGGTCCCGGGAGCCCGTCGCATCCATGATGTCGATGCAGGCGAGGTGGTGGTCGACGGCCATCCGCCGGATCGCCGGGTCGGAGTGCGTGAGCGAGCCGTGCTTGTAGGCGTCGTCCTGGAAGGTGTTCGAGTTGATCGTCCCGAGCGCCACGCCCTCGGACGCGGCGAACTCGCCGAGCGCGGCGTAGTCGTCGACCCGGTCCCACGGGATGTGCAGCGCGACCGTCGGGGCGAGTCCCGTCAGCCGGTTCACCGTCGCGGCGTCGGAGATCTTCTCCTCGATCGTGCGGGGCGTCCCCGGGGTCGTGAAGACCTTGAAGCGGGTGCCGGCGTTGCCGAACGCCCAGGAGGGGAGCTCGATGGCCTGCTGCTCGAGCTGGCGGAGGATCTCGGGGCCGAGTTCGGTCACGGGCGTGTCCTTGTCTACGTCGTCGGAGGCGGTCCCGGTCATGAATCGTTTCACGGGATGTCATGACAGTACCGGGGGACCGGACGGCGTGTCAACGACGCGCGCCGTCCGCGGACCCGGGCGCGTCCCTACCGGGGGCACGGCATGGCATAGCCTCGGGATCCGGGGCGCCGTCCGCGACCGCCCCGCACCCGCACCCTGACCACCCCGACGCCGAGGAGCCGACGTGGCCGTGAGCATCCGCGACGTCGCCGCCCGCGCGGGAGTGTCCGTGGGCACCGCGTCCAACGTCCTCAACCGGCCGGAGCGGGTCAACGCCGACGCCGTCCGCCGAGTGCACGACGCCATCGCGGAGCTCGGCTTCGTGCGCAACGACGCGGCCCGCCAGCTGCGGGCCGGCCGCAGCCGCAGCGTCGGCCTCGTGGTGCTCGACGCCGGCAACCCGTTCTTCGCGGAGCTCGCCCGCGGTGCGCAGGCGCGGGCCGCCGAGGCCGGGCTCGCGGTCCTCCTCGCGAGCACCGACGGCGACGCCGCGCAGGAGGACGCGTACCTCGACCTGTTCGAGGAGCAGCGGGTGACGGGCGTGCTCATCTCGCCGCAGGGCGAGGGCTCGCCGCGGATCGCCCGGCTGCGGGCCCACGGGATCCGGTGCGTCCTCGTCGACCGGGAGGCCGACGACCCCGACGTCTCGTCGGTCGCGGTGGACGACGTCGCCGGGGGACGGCTCGCGGTGGAGCACCTGCTCGGGCTCGGGCGGCGCCGCATCGCGGTCGTCGGCGGACCGGCGTCCGTGCGGCAGGTCGCCGACCGCGTCGCCGGTGCCCGCGAAGCCGTCGCCGCCGTGCCCGGCGCGACGCTCGAGGAGATCCCGACCGACGCGCTCTCCGTGCTCGCGGGGCGGGACGCCGGTCGCGCGGTCGCCGACCGGCCCGCCGCCGCGCGCCCGGACGCCGTGTTCGCCGCCAACGACCTCCTCGCCGTCGGCGTGCTGCAGGCGCTCGTGCTGCAGGGCGACGTGCGCGTGCCCGAGGACGTGGCCCTCATCGGCTACGACGACATCGCGTTCGCCTCCGCCACCGTGGTCCCGCTCTCGAGCGTGCGGCAGCCGAGCGCGCTGATCGGGGCGACCGCCGTCGAGCTGCTGCTCGACGCCGAGCCGCGCCACGTCCTGTTCCAGCCCGAGCTGGTCGTCCGGGCGTCCACGGTCGGGTAGCCCCGCGGGCGGCGTCGCGCGCGGGCGGCGGCTCGGCGCCGACTAGGCCGTGCGATCCCCGGGGCGCCGCACGAGCGTCCACGCGAAGGGCTCGAGGCGCACGGATCCGAGGGCCGCTCCCGTGACCGCGTCGGTCCCGACCGCCCCCAGGTCGACTTGGACGGCCTCGGATCCGTGGTTGACGACCGTGACGACGTCGCCCCGCACCGACGCCTCCACCCACGGGCTCGGGAGCTCGAGCACCGGCCGGACCCCCGCCTCGGCCGTCGCCCACGCCGTGACCGCGGCCATCCCGGCGTCGTCGGGGATCGTCGCCAGGTACCAGGCCGTGCCCGCGCCCGTGGCGCGGGCCGTGAGCGCCGGCTGGCCGGCCGCGCGGCCGGTGGCGTAGCGGCCGAGCACGCGGACCGGCCGCGGGTCGTCGGGCGCGACGAGGATCGCGAGCTCCTCCGCCAGCAGCTCGCCGACGAGGGTCCCGGCCTCGCTCTCCACCCGCACGGGATCCCCGGGGAGGGCGCCGAACTCCAGCACGGTCACGCCGAGCACGTCGCGGAGGCCCACCTGGAAGCCGCCCTCCCGGAAGGCGTCGTCCTCGTCGACGACGTCGCTGAAGGCGGTGACGAGGAGCCGGCCCCCGCCGGCCACGTACGCGGACAGCCCGCGGGCGCCCGCGTCGGCGAGCAGGTAGGAGTGGGCGAGCACGACGAGCGCGTACCCGGAGAGGTCGGCGGTCGGCTGCACGACGTCGACCGTGATCCCCTGCCGGTGGAAGGCCGCGTGCCACCGCTGGACGAGCGCCAGGAGGTCGAGGACGACGGGGTGGTCGGGGTTCTCGACGGCCCACCAGTTCTCCCAGTCCAGCACGAGCGCGACGGACGCCCCCGAGCCGTCGCCGCCCGCGGAGTCGCCGCCGAGCGCCGGGAGCGCGGCGAGCGTGCGCCCGAGGTCGACCACCTCCCGCCAGGTGCGCGTGCCGGTGCCGGCCTGGGGGAGCATCGCGGAGTGGAACTTCTCGCTGCCGCGACGGGACTGCCGCCACTGGAAGAACAGCACCGCGTCGGCGCCCCGTCCCACGGCCTGGAGGGAGAGCGCCGCCATCTGCCCGGGCGCCTTGGGCGCGTTCGCGGGCCGCCAGCTGACCGCGCTCGTCGCCTGCTCCATGAGCAGCCACGGCCGGCCGGGCTTCAGCGAGCGCATGAGGTCGCGGGCGAACGCGGCGCTCCGGAACGACTCGGCATCGGCGGGGTCCGCGTAGTTGTCGTCGCTGACGACGTCCACCTCGGCGGCCCAGCGCCAGTAGTCGAGCGGGCGGAACGCGCCCATGAAGTTCGTCGTCACGGGCTGCGTGGCGCCCGCCGCGCGGATGATGTCCCGCTCCATCACGTAGAGCTCGAGGAGGGCGTCCGACGTGAAGCGCCGGAAGTCGAGCAGACCCGCGGGGTTGTGGCTGTAGGGCGCCTTCCGCGGCGGCACGATCTCCTCGAACGACCCGTAGCGCTGGGACCAGAACGCGGTGCCCCAGCGCCGGTTCAGCTCCTCGACGTCGCCGTACCTGCGGCGGAGCCACACCCGGAAGGCCGCGGCCGCGTCGTCGGAGTAGTCGTAGGGGAGGTGGCACGCGTATTCGTTGTTCACGTGCCAGAGCACGACGGCGGGGTGGTCGTGGTACCGCTCGGCGATCGCCGTGACGAGCCGGGCCGCGAGCCGTCGGTAGTCGGGCGAGGTGGGGCGGTACGCCTGGCGGCTCCCCGGCCAGTAGACGGACCCGTCGGCGTCCTCCGGCAGCATCCCGGGGTAGGCCGTCGTGGCCCATGCGGGCGGCGACGCCGTGGCGGTCGCGAGGTCCACGGACACGCCGCCCGCGTGGAGCAGGTCGAGCACCCGGTCGAGCCAGGCGAAGTCGAACGTGGACTCGTCCGGCTGGATCCGGGCCCAGGCGAAGATGCCGAGGCTCACCATCGTGACGCCCGCCTCCCGCATCAGCCGGACGTCCTCGTGCCAGGTCGCCTCGTCCCACTGCTCCGGGTTGTAGTCGCCTCCGTAGCCGATCATGCGCGGGTCCTTCCGTGGTGCTCGTGGGGGCGGGGGGGGGGGGGGGGGGGGGGGGGGGGGGGGGGGGGGGGGGGGGGGGGGGGGGGGGGGGGGGGGGGGGGGGG
>NZ_JBWKXC010000021.1:0-17698 GCF_059422605.1 Clavibacter sp. GW821-FHT01D01 | reverse complement strand
GGAGATGTGCAGAAGAGAGAGGCCGGGTCCGTCACCCCGAGGAGCACCACTGCGCCCGCGACGGCGGCGCCCCCGGACCGTGGCGGGCCGGGGGACCGGGGCGCTCGCGGGCGCCGCGGGAGCGCGGCTCGTGCGGAGGCGGCTCAACGGGCGTCGCGCAGGACGTCCTCGATGTCGTCGAGCACCTTCGCCCCGCCCAGCGGCCCCACGCCCGTGATCCAGTACGACTGGTCGACGAGGTGCAGCTCCGGGAACGACGCGGCATTGTCCGTGACGGCGGCGGGCACCGTCGTCGGGTCGTCGACGTCCGTCGTGGTGACGAAGACCTCGTCGGCGCGCGCCTCGAGCACCTTCTCGGGCGACAGGTCGACGGAGATGGATCCCTCCCAGTCGCGCTCGGGCGTGGTGAACCCGGCGCACTCGAGGGTGCTGCCTGCGAAGGAGTCGGGGCCGTAGAGGGTGAGCAGGCCGTCGCGCGGGCGGATCATCTGGGCGGTCGCGCCGGCGGCCTCGTTCTCGGCCGCGACCTCGTCGCAGCGCGTCTGGTGGTCGGCGAGGAGCGCGGCGGCGTCGTCGGCCCGGCCGAGCGCGTCGCCGACGCGGGCGACGTTGTCCTGCCACGGATCCGCCTGCGAGGCGAGGAAGACGGTCGGGGCGATGGCGGCGAGCTGGTCGTGGATCGCGGCATGCCGGGACTCGGTGCCGATGATGAGGTCCGGCGCGAGCGCCGCGATCCGCTCGACGCCGGGCTCGGGCACCGTCCCGACGACCTTGGCGGCGGCGGCGTCGGCGCCGAGGTAGGCGGGCACGCCCGCGGTCTCGTTCAGCACGGCCGCGCCCACGGGGACGACGCCGAGCGCCACGCTCGTGTCGAGGGCGACGGGCTCCAGCACGACCACGCGCTGCGGCGCCTCGGGGACCTCGACCTCGCCGCGGGCGTCCGTGACGGTGCGGGTGCCGGTGGTGGGGGATCCGGCCGCCGCGCCGCCCGCATCGCCGGCGGGCGCGCAGGCCGCGAGGCCCAGGACGACGAGGGCTGCGAACGCGGCGGCGGTCCGGCGGCGGCGGTCGCGCCCTCCTGCGCTGGGAGCGGCGGATGCGAGGACGCGGGCGGGCAGGACGGCACGGGGAGGGATCACGAGGGCCTTCGTTCGACGGGATGCGTCTCGACGGCAGCGCCGGCGCCGAGCTGGGATAGGTGAGGCTAACCTAACCGACTTCTCCCGCCGGGTCACGCCGACGGCCCTCCGCGCGCCAGTACCCCTGCGCCTGCACGCGCGCGGGATCGACTCCGTGCGCCACGACCGCGGCGCGCAGCCCGGCCACGGCCGCGCTCTCCGTGGCGATCCACGCCGCGAACCGCGGCCCGTCGGCCACGGCCGCCGCGGCGTCCTCCGCGGCCCAGGCGGCGAGGGCCTCGCCGAGCGCGGCGGCGGGGCGCCCGGGGATCCGCCGCACCGCCCGGACCTCGACGCCGTCGGGCCGCGCGTCGACGGGCGGCCAGGCGTCCGGCGCATCCGCCTCCACCAGCACCACGCCGCGCGCGGACGGGTCGAGCGTCCGCAGGATCCCGGCGATCGCGGGCACGGCGGCCTCGTCGCCCACGAGCAGCACGCGGGCGGGCGGCAGGTCGGGCCGCCACTGGATCCCGTGGCGCCGGTCGCCCGCCCGCACGTCGGGCCCCGAGACGAGCAGCCGCGCGCCCGGACGGGCGCCGAGGGCCCAGGCGCTCGCGGGCCCGGCCGGCTCGTGGACGAGGAGGTCGACGTCGACCTCCGCGACCTCCGGCCGCACCGCGCGCGGCGTGTACGTGCGCAGCGGGTGCCGCTCGGCGGGCGGCATGCCGGCCACGAGGTGCCGCCAGTCCTCGACCGCGAGGCCGTCCACGTCGCCCGCGAGGGGGCCGGCCCACCCGCCGCCGGCGCCGTCGGGCCGGGGGAGCACCAGCTTGATCCGCTGGTCGAGGCCCCACGGCGCGAACAGGTCGAGCGTCGGCCCCGTGAGCGTCACGCGCACGAACGCCGGGGAGACGCGCACCGTCCGCACCACGCGCGCCTCGAACAGCCGGTACGACGGGTGCGGCACGGCGGAGGGCATCCCGGGAGCGTACCGGGGCGGATCACGACGCTCCGATGCCCGACGCCGAGGTCGACGCCCGGGTGGGGCGCCTCCGCGTCGGGCAGGCAGACTGGACGCGGCGGGACGATCTCGCACGACGACGAGAGGGGTGCCCATGGGCCTGCATCGGATATCGGGAGATTCGCTGAAGCCGGTGGGCGCGACCACGTTCGCCGCGCTCGAGCTCCGCGAGCGGGATGATCTGCAACGGCTCCTGCGAGACGACCTCTCCGTCCTGGATGACGGGCTCCTCCTCATCGCCGAGGAGTACGGGGACTTCGCCGGATCGCAGCGCCGCATCGACTTGCTGGCCCTCGATCGGTCAGCGCAGCTCGTGGTCATCGAGCTCAAGCGCACCGCGGATGGCGGCCACGTCGAGCTCCAAGCCCTCCGATATGCCGCCATGGTGTCGACGATGACCGTCGACCACCTCATCGCCACGCACTCGCGCCAGCACGGCACCGCCGCAGACGAGTCGCAGCGCGTCCTCGAGGAGTGGGTCAGCGACGAGGGCGAGCTGATCGAGCTGTCGAGCCGGGTCCGTCTGATCCTCGCCTCCGCGGACTTCAGCACGGAGGTCACCGCGACGGTCCTCTGGCTGACGCAGGAATACGGTCTCGACATCAGCTGCTACCGGCTGGTGCCCTACCTGCTCGGCGAGGAGACGCTCCTCGACATCCAGCGGATCATCCCCCTGCCGGAGGCGACCGACTTCCAGATCCAGCAGCGGGTGAAGGGCGCCGCATCGGCAGCGCTGGTCGCGACCGGGGGACGCGACTTCACGAAGTACGCCCTCCGTGTGGGCGACCGGTCCTTCGAGGGCACGAGCAAGCAGGGTGCGGTGAAGATCCTCGTGACGGCGCTGCACGCGGCTGGAGTGCCTGTCGACGCACTCCGGGAGAACATCGAGTCGAGCCGGTGGATCCCCGTCCGTCCGCAGGACGGGGAGACGGTGGAGCAGGCGTTCCGGCGTGAGCACCCCACCCGCAAGTCGCACTACTGGTTCGACCTGGAGGTCCGCGACGACGACGGGGCATGGGTCATACCCCGATTCGGCGGCACGCGGACCGAGCAGTACCTCGCCGAGTTGCAGCGGCTCGCGCCGACGTCGCTCCCGGTGACGTGGCAGGCCGTGGCGCCCTGATCAGCCGCCCGAGAACGGCGGCAGCACGTCCACCGCGCTGCCGGCGGTGAGGGGCGCGTCGCGGTCGGAGGTCGCGACGCCCTCCACGAGGTAGGTGCAGCGGGCGAGCACCGCGGCGGCGTTCGCGGGGTCGTCGGTGCGGGCGGCGCGCGTGCCGAGGGCGTCCATCAGGTCGCCGAGGACGGCGCCGTCGGGCAGCTCGAGCGCGTCGGTCGTGCGGCCGAGGGAGGCCGCGGCGGCGGCGAAGAGCTCTACGGGGACGATCACGTCAGCCGCCGATCGCGCTCATGGAGCGGGCGGGCTGGATGAAGTCGGCGTCGTCCATTCCGTGGCCCTTCGGCTTCGCCCACATCGCGCCGCGCCAGAGGTCCGCCACCTCCGCATCGCTCGCACCGGAGCGCAGCGGCGCGAGCAGGTCGGTCTCCGTGTGCGAGAAGAGGCAGCTGCGGACCCCGCCCGTCGCCGTGAGCCGGGTGCGGCGGCAGTCGGCGCAGAACGGCTCGGTGACGCTCGCGATGACGCCGACGCGGCCGAGCATCGCCGTCGCCGCGCCGCCCTCGCGGGTGTGGACCCGCCAGAGCTCGGCCGGGGCGCCGTCGCGCGGGGCCTCGTCGGGCACGAGGACGAAGCGCTCCTCGAGGCGTCCCCGGATCTCGGCCGCCGTGATCATCTCGGCGCGGTCCCACGCGTGGTCGGCGTCGAGCGGCATCTGCTCGATGAAGCGCAGCTGGTGGCCGCCGGCGAGCGCCCAGGCGAGGAGGTCCGCCGCCTGGTCGTCGTTGACGCCGCGCACGAGCACCGCGTTGACCTTCACGGGCGTGAGCCCCGCCGCCGCCGCGGCGTCGATGCCCTCGAGCACCCGGTCGAGGAACGGCCGGCGCGTGATGAGCCGGAACGTCTCGGCGTGCACGGAGTCGAGGGAGACGTTGATGCGGTCGAGGCCCGCGTCCTTCAGCGCCTGCGCGCGGGAGGACAGCCCGATCGCATTGGTGGTGAGCGAGATCTCGGGCCGGTCGGGGAGCGCGGCGCACGCGGCGATGATCTCGAGCAGGTCGCGGCGGAGGAGCGGCTCGCCGCCCGTGAACCGCACCTGGCGGACGCCGAGGTCGCGCACGCCGATGCGCACGAGCCGCTCGATCTCGGCGAGCTGGAGCGCCTGCCGGTCCGGCGTGAAGGGGAGGCCCTCGGCCGGCATGCAGTACGTGCACCGGAGGTTGCAGCGGTCGGTGAGCGAGATGCGGAGGTCCGTCGCCCGGCGCCCGTGCTGGTCGAGGAGCGCGGGGTCGTCGGGCCGGGCGGGTCCCGGAGCGGCGGCGGGACGCGGCATGGCCGGCATCCCCAGCGAGGTGCTCATGCGCCCAGGCTACGCGGGCGCCGCTGCGGGTCCGACGCGGCGCCGTCCGGGACGCTGACGTCGCGCCGCGTCCGCGGTACCTAGGATCGATCCATGACGCAGGACAGGAACCAGGGGCGACGGCGTGCCGCGGATGCCGAGGAGCCGGTCGACGCCTCCCCAGCGCAGGAGCCCGTCCGGTACCGCGTGAGCGAGGCCGCGGCGCTCCTCGGCGTGAGCGACGACACCCTCCGCCGCTGGGCCGACGCCGGCCGGCTCGACCTGGTGCGGGGCGAGGGGCGGCTGATCCAGGTCGACGGCGTGCAGCTCGCGCACCTCGCGACCGAGCTCGCCGCGGACGGGACGCTCGCGGCGCCGGGCGCGCGCCGCCCGCTGGCCTCGGCGCGGAACCGGCTGCCCGGCATCGTCACGCGCGTGGTGCGCGACGGCGTGATGGCGCAGGTGGAGATCCAGGCCGGGCCCTTCCGGGTGGTGTCGCTCATCAGCCGCGAGGCCGCCGACGAGCTGGGGCTCGAGGTCGGCGCGCCCGCC
This sequence comes from Clavibacter sp. GW821-FHT01D01, assembly GCF_059422605.1. Lineage (NCBI taxonomy): Bacteria > Bacillati > Actinomycetota > Actinomycetes > Micrococcales > Microbacteriaceae > Clavibacter > Clavibacter sp. GW821-FHT01D01. The sequence goes on along the minus strand of NZ_JBWKXC010000021.1, from coordinate 12,551 downwards.
GCGGCGACCGTGAAGGCCACGAACGTGGGCGTCGAGCGGCTGTCGCCCGACGCGCTGACGGGCGGCCGGGCGTGAGGCCGACGGTCCGGCTCCGGCGGGGTCGGCTCCTCGCGGCCGTCGCCGCGCTCGCCGTCGCCGGCACGACGGCGGGTTGCGCGGCGGGCGGATCCGTCCCCGCCCCCGGATCCGCGACCGCCGCCCCCGGCGCCCTGTCCGGCGCGCTCGTGGTCCAGGCCGCCGCCTCGCTCACCGGCAGCATGGACGAGGTCGCGCGCGCGTTCGAGGCGGCGCATCCGGGCGTCACCGTGACCGTCTCGTACGGCGGCAGCTCGACGCTCGCGCAGCAGATCGTGCAGGGTGCCCCCGCGGACGTGTTCGCCTCCGCGTCGAACGCCACCATGCAGACGGTGGTGGACGCCGGCGAGACCGCGGGGAGCCCCCGCGTCTTCGCCCGCAACGCCCTCGAGATCGCGGTGCCGCCCGGCGATCCCGGCGGCGTCACCGGCCTCGCCGACTTCGCCGACCCCGACCGCGCCTTCGCCCTCTGCGCGCCCGAGGTGCCGTGCGGCGCCGCCGCCGCCACGGCGTTCCGGGAGGCGGGCGTCACGCCGCGTCCGGACTCGCTCGAGCAGGACGTGCGCGCCGCCCTCACCCGCGTGGAGCTCGGGGAGGTGGACGCGGCGGTCGTCTACGCGACCGACGTGCGCGCCGCGGGCGACCGGGTGCAGGGGATCCCGCTGCCCGACGGACAGGACGTGACGACCGACTGCGTCGTGGCGCCGCTCGCCGGATCCGCCGCGCCGGAGGCCGCCGCCGCGTTCGCCGACTTCGTGGCCGGCGACGAGGCCCGCGCGCTGTTCGCGGACGCGGGGTTCCGTGCGCCGTGACGCCCGGGCCGACCGCGTGCCGGCCCTCCTCTGGATCCCCGCGGGAGCCGCCCTCGCGTTCCTCGTGCTGCCGCTCGCGGCCCTCGTGGTGCGCGCCCCCTGGGCGACCCTCGGGGAGCGGCTCGCGGATCCCGGGATCGCCCGCGCCCTCGGCCTCTCGCTCGGCAGCGCGCTCGCCGCGACCGCCCTCAGCCTCCTGCTCGGGGTGCCGCTCGCGTTCGTGCTGTCGCGCTCGGCGGGCCGCCCGCCCGTCGTGCAGCGGGTGCTGCGCGCGCTCGTGACCGTGCCGCTCGTGCTGCCGCCCGTGATCGGCGGGGTGGCGCTGCTGCTCCTGCTCGGCCGTCGCGGCCTCGTGGGCGGACCGCTCGAGGCGCTCACCGGCATCACCATCCCGTTCACGACGCCGGCCGTGGTGATCGCGGAGACGTTCGTGGCCATGCCGTTCCTCGTGCTCGCCGTGGAGGGGGCGCTGCGCGGCGCCGACCGCCGCTACGAGGACGCCGCCGCGACCCTCGGCGCGAGCCGCTGGACCGTGCTCCGCCGCATCACCCTGCCGCTCGTCGCACCGGGGATCGGGGCCGGGGCCGTGCTCTGCTTCGCGCGGGCGCTGGGCGAGTTCGGGGCGACGCTCACCTTCGCCGGCAGCTTCCCGGGCGTCACGCAGACCATCCCGCTGTCGGCGTACCTGGCGCTGCAGACGGATCCGGACGCCGCCGTCGTCCTCAGCCTCGTGCTGCTCGCCGTGTCGGTCGTCGTGCTCGTGAGCCTCCGCGACCGGTGGACGTCGGGGGTGCACGCGTGACCGGGGGAGCGGCCGCGGACGTGCCAGGCCGTGCCGTGCCGGGCCGCGCCGTGCCGGGTCCCGCCGTGCCGGGTCCCGCCGCGGCGGGGCTGGCCGCTCCGGGGCTGGCCGCGCGCGTGGTCGTGGCGCGCCCCGCCTTCCGCCTCGACGTCGAGCTGCGCGTCCCCGCCGGGTCCACCGCCGCGGTCGTCGGCCCGAACGGCGCCGGCAAGTCCACGCTCCTCCGGGCGCTCGCCGGGCTCGTGCCCCTCGACGCCGGACGGCTCGCCCTCGACGGCCGCGTGCTGGAGCGCACGGGGGACGGGGAGGGCGGGGAGCCGGCCGTCCGGATCCCCGTCGAGCGCCGCGGGATCGGCGTGGTGTTCCCCGACCACCTGCTCTTCCCCCACCTCCCGGCGCTCGCGAACGTCGCCTTCGGTCCGCGCGCGCACGGCGTCGCCCGGGCCGAGGCGGAGGACCGGGCGCGCGCGCTCCTCGACCGCCTCGGGATCGGGCACCTCGCCGACCGCAAGCCCGCGGCCCTCTCCGGCGGGCAGTCCCAGCGGGTCGCGCTCGCCCGCGCCCTCGTGCTCGAGCCGCCGCTGCTCCTCCTCGACGAGCCGATGGCGGCGCTCGATGCGGGCACGCGGCTCGACGTGCGCGACCTCCTCGCCGACGAGCTGCGGCGCTTCGGCGGCGCCGCCGTGCTCGTGACGCACGACCCGGTCGACGCGCTCGCCCTCGCCGACCGGATCCACGTGCTCGAGGGCGGCCGCGTCGTGCAGGAGGGCGTCCCCGCCGAGGTCGCCGCGCGCCCCGCGACCGCCTACGTCGCGCGGCTCGTGGGCATGGTGCGTGTGACGGGGCGGGACGCCGCGGGCCGGCCGGTCGTGTTCGTCGCGGCGCCCGCCGACGTGCGGCTGGCGCGCGAGGACGTGGGCGCCGGAGCCCGCGCTTGCCCCGACGCCGACCCGCGCGGCGTCACGGCGTCCGGCACGGTCCGCCGGATCGAGGGCGCGGCCGGCCGGATCCGGGTCGCCCTCCGCCTCGACGTGCACCGGCCCGAGGGCGCGGCCGCCGCGGGCGACGGACTCGTCCTCGACCCCGGCGCGGAGGTCACCGCGGAGCTCGACGCGGCGGCGTTCGCGGAGCTCCGCCCGGCCGCGGGCGAGCGCCTGGTCGTCCGCATCCCGCGCGGGGACTGAGTCAGCCCGCGCCCGGACCGGCCCCCGGCCGCTCGACGGCCACCCGGTCGCCGCCCGGTCGTCGCCGCAGCGGGGCGCGCACGAGGCGGCGACGGCCGTCCGGCCCGAGGCGCACGAGCGACGCGACCACGACGACCACGAGCGCGGTCGCGAGCGCGATCTGCCACGCCCACAGGTCGGGCGCGAACAGCCGGAGCGCGAGCGCGCCGACCACCGCGAACCACTCCCCGCGGCCCGTCATCGCGATGAACGGGATCAGCAGCAGCGCGTACCAGGAGTACCGCGGGCTGACCGCGAGCAGGGTGACGCCGATCATCACGACCTGCCCGACCCACGGGTCCGCCGGGTCCGTCCGCCACCAGACGAGGGCCGCCGTCACGGCCAGGATGAGCGCCACGGCGACGAGGCCGAACCGCCCCGGCACGACGAGCTCGACCAGCGGGAAGCGCCCGCCGGCCTCGTAGCCCTCCTCCTGCAGGTAGCCCGGCAGGTACCCGAGCACCGCGAGGCCCGTGCTCAGCACGTAGGGCACGTACAGGAGCGCGAAGGTCACGACGGCCGCGGTGATGACCTTCCACGGCTGCCGGCGGAGCAGCGCGGGGGCCGCGATGACCGGGATGAGCTTCGTGGCGATGGCGGCGCCGAGCGCGATGCCGCCGCGCCAGCGCATGCCGCCCGCGACGAGCAGCGACGCGGCCAGGGCGAGCAGGGCGCCGAGCGCGTCCACGTGCGAGTTCGTGACCACCTCGCTCGCCACGAGCGGGCACCACGCCCAGAGCGCCGCCCACCACACCGGCAGGCCGCGCCGCCGCAGGGCGCGCAGGAGGAGCAGGGTCACGGCCGTCATCATCAGGAGCCCGGCCGCCTGGAACGCCCCGTACTCGACCGTCACGGGCACGACGGCGCGCACGCCCGCGAAGAACAGCTCCGCCATGGGCGGGTAGATGGTGGGCACCTGCGGGCGGTTGAGCGCGGTGCACATCGGCACGCCGGTCCCGGCCTCGCGGAGGCCCTGGATCCGCGTGCCCTCGCAGGTGGCGGACCCGTCGGCGCGCGCCACCGTGTCCGGGAAGAGCCACGCGGGCCGGAGGTCGCGGAGCTCCGGGTCGGCGGGCGTGTACCGGTAGGGCGACTCGCCCGTGCCCTGGACGATGCCGTCCCAGGCGTAGCGGGCGGAGTCGGTGCTGGTGTTCGGGGGCCCGGCCATCGCGGCGCCGCCGACGACCACGGATCCGAGGATGATGAGCGCAGCGGCGGATCGGGCCGGCAGTCTCCGCACCAGGAGGACGGCGGCTCCGAACACCACCCAGAGCACGACGACGAGCCAGAAGAACGGCGCGGCACCCTCGCGGCGGAAGAACGCCTCGTCGTCGGCCTCCCCGAACAGATCGAACGCGACCACCGACCATCCGGTGAGCGCGGCCATGACGAGCAGGACGAAGGCGGTGAGGGCGGTGCGCACACCCCATTGTGTCGGCCGCGGCCCGAGCGTCCGCCGGTCCGCCCCGGGACGACGTCCCCGCGACACCCGGAGGTCCCCGTGCGGACGCTGATGCACGAGGCGCAGCGGCGGCTCGCGTCGCCCGCGCGGACGACACGGATGGCCGTCGTCATCGGCCGGCTGCTCGGCCTCGCCTTCCTCGTCTGCTTCGCGACGGGCCTCTACAGCCACTACCTGCAGGAGCCGCTCCCGTGGATGCGGTTCCCCACGGCGCCGGTGTCGCTCTACCGCGTGACCCAGGGCATCCACATCACCGCGGGCATCGCCTGCGTGCCGCTGCTGCTCGCGAAGCTCTGGATCGTCTTCCCCGAGCTGCTGACCTACCCGCCGGTCACCGGGGTCGTCTCGTTCCTCGAGCGCGCCTCCATCGCCGTCTTCGTCGGCGCCTCCCTCCTCGAGGTGACGATCGGCCTCCTCAACACCTTCCAGTGGGTGCCGTTCCCGTTCTACTTCCGGCAGACGCACTGGGCGCTGGCCTTCGTGGTCGTCGGGTCGCTCGCGATCCACATCGGGGTGAAGCTGCCCGCCATCGCCCGGCACTGGCGGCGCGGGCAGGCGGACGAGTCGCTCATCGTCGCGGCGGAGGACGCTCCCGCGGTCGGCCGTGACGGCGACGGCGGAGGTGCCGCCCGCCCGGCGCGCGGCGTCACGGGCCGCGTGCTCGCCTGGATCGACGACACCCCCGTCACGCCGGCCCCGGTCGCGCGGCGCGGCTTCCTCGTGGCGGTCGGCGCGTCCGTGGCCGCGGTCGTCGGGCTCACCGCGGGCCAGTCCTTCCGCGTCCTCGCCCCGTTCAACGCCTTCGGCCCGCGCGTCATGGGCACCGGCCCCCAGGGCCTGCCCGTCAACCGCACGGCCGAGGCCGCCGGCGTCACGGGGTCCGCGATGGATCCCGCCTGGACGCTCACGGTCTCCGCCGGATCCACCTCGCGCGCGTTCACCATGGAGGACCTCCGCGGCATGGAGCTCGTGACCGCCACGCTCCCCATCGCCTGCGTCGAGGGCTGGAGCCAGTCGGCCGTATGGCGGGGCGTCCGCCTCCGGGACCTCATGGACGCGGTCGGGGCCGACCCCGGCGCGCGCCTGCGGGTCACGAGCCTCGAGCAGCGCGGCGGGTTCCGGCGCACCGAGATGGGACCGGAGTACGTCCGCGACCCGCTCACCCTCGTGGCGCTGGAGCTCGACGGCGCGCCCCTCGACATCCAGCACGGCTACCCCGCGCGCATGATCGCGCCCGGACGCCCCGGCGTGCTGCAGACCAAGTGGCTCTCCACCCTGGAGGTGATGTGATGACCGGCAGCCCCCGGACGCCCGCGGACCGCGGCGGGCGCGGCATGCTCGCGGCCCGCGCGGTGCTCATCGCGATCGGCGTGGTCGGCCTGGCGGGCGGCGTGCTCACGCTGCTCGACACGCAGCGCACCGACCAGGTCGTCGGCGTCGCCGTGTTCCTGCTGCTCGCGATCGTCGTGCACGACGCGATCCTGTCGCCCGTCGTCTTCGCCGCTGGCCTCCTGCTGCGGAAGGCCGGCCGCCGGCTGCCCGCGGGGGCGCTGGTCATCGTGCAGGCCGGTGTGGTCGTGATGGCCGTCATGACCCTGGTCGTCGTGCCGGAGATCCGCGCGCGGGCCATCGGCAACGGCAACCCGACGATCCTCATCGCCGACTACGCGCCGCGCCTCGTGCTCATGTGGGTCGCCACCGCGGTGGCGACGGCCGTGGTCGCGGCGCTCTACGCGCGCACGAGGCGGCAGAAGGACCGGCCCTCGACCTCCCAGCACTGAGCGAGGCCGAGGCCCGCGTCCGCGGCCATGCGCGCGACCGCGTCGCGGCCGACCTGGGCCCACGGGAACGGGTCGCTCGCGTTCCCCTGGCCGTCCTCGACCGTGCACTCGAAGGTGCGGTCGCGGGCGGGATCCGGGTGGGTCTCCACCACGAGCGCGCCGGAGTCGTCGAGCAGCTCGCCGCAGCGGGCGAGGAGCGCGGCCGCGTCGCCGCCGATGCCGATGTTGCCGTCGAGGAGCAGGAGCATGCCCCAGCCGCCCTCGCGCGGTAGCCGCTCGAAGACGGAGCGGTGCAGGACCGGGAGGCCCTGGCCCGCCGCCATCTCGACCACGGTGGGGGAGACGTCGATCCCGAGCGCGCCGAGCCCCGCGTCCATCGCCGCGCGGACCATGCGGCCCGGGCCGCAGCCGATGTCGAGGACGGGTCCCGCGGCGTCGGCGAGGAGGCTCATGTCGACCTCGTCCGCGTCCGCGCTCCAGCGGCTGATGTCGATGACCTCGGCGCTGTCGTCGTCGGCCGCGAGGGAGAGGAACAGGACCTCCCCGGAGTCCCGCAGGGCGCGAGCGTACGGCTCGCCGCCTCCGGATCCGAAGGTCCGGGCGCGCGCGTCGGCGCGGTCCTCGGGATGGTCGACGGCCAGGCTCATGCGGGGTCCCCCAGGGGTGATGCGGGTGCGGTGGTGTCGGCGCGGGTCGCCGCGTCGGTCATGAGGATTCGGAGCGTGGCGGCGAAGCGATGGGCGGGCGCGGCCGCGGCGGCCTCCCGCGCGTCGTCGACCGTGTCCACGTCGGTGAGCTCGGGGAGCATCGCGACGTCGAGCCCGGCGTCGATCAGGCGGGACAGCTGCACCGCGCCGGTGTCGTCCCGGGACATGGGGACGCCGCGCACCAGCGCGCCGTCGGGGTCCCGGAGCCCGAGCGCCCAGAAGCCGCCGTCGTTCGCCGGGCCGAACCACGCGTCGGGGCCCTGCGCGCCGTCGGCCCAGGAGTCGAGGACGGGGCGCAGCAGCGCCGCGGTCAGCTGGGGCGTGTCCATCCCGACGAGGAGGACGGGGCCGTCGAGCGCGTCGAACATGGCGGCGAGGCGCTCGTCGAGGTCGCCCGCGACCTGCGGGATCACGTCGTACCCGGCCGCCTCCCCGGGCGGCGTCGTGCCGTCGAAGAGGAGCACGCGCCGCGCGGGGGCGGCGTCGTCGACCGCGGCGAGCGTGTCGGCGAGGGCCGCGGAGGCGAGCTCCGCCGCCTCCTCGAGCGTGAACGGCGGGTGCAGGCGCGTCTTCACGCGCCCCGGGATGCACTCCTTGGCGATGACGACGACGGCGGTCATGCGGATCCTCCCGGTGCGCGGCCCGTACCCGCGGCCGCGGCGCGCGCCTCGGCCAGCACGCGCGACATGTCGCGGACGGCCGTGACGGTCCCGCGCACGGTGCCGGTGACCTTGGACCGCCCCACGCGCGGTGCGTACGGCATGTCCACCTCCAGGATGCTCCACCCGGCCGCGGACGCCCGCAGGAGCATCTCCAGCGGATAGCCGCTGCGCCGGTCGAGGATGCCGAGGCCCAGCAGCTCGGTGCGCCGGCCGCAGCGCATCGGGCCGAGGTCGTGGAGCGGGACCCCCGTGATCCGCCGGAGCCGGCGGGCGAGCTCCAGGTTCGCGATGCGCGCGTGCAGCGGCCACGCGCCGCGCGCCGAGGGCACGCGGCGGCCGAGCACGAGGTCGCGCTCGCCGTGCCGGACCGGGTCGACGACGCGGGGGAGGAGGGCCGGGTCCATCGACGCGTCGGCGTCGCAGAACGCGACGAGCGGGGCGGTCGCGGCCTCGAGGCCCGCGTGCGCGGCGGCGCCGAACCCGCGGCGGGACTCGGCCACCACGAGCGCGCCATGCTCCCGCGCGACCTCGGCGGAGCGGTCGGTCGAGCCGTTGTCGACGACGATGGCGCGGTACCCCTCCGGCAGGCGCGACAGCACCCAGGGCAGGGCCTCCTCCTCGTCCAGGCAGGGGAGGACCACGTCCACGAGCGCTTGCGTCATGCCGTGAGCCTAGGAGGCCGCGCCTGGGCGAGCCGCCGCCGGCCGCGAGGCGGCACCGGAGCGAGCCCGCGCCTGGGCGAGCCGCCGCGGGGCCGAGGCGCCGCGCGGGCCGGGCGTCGGCGAGGGGTGACGGCTCGCTCGCAAGCCGGACACCGCCCGGCTGCGCCCAGGGACCGGCGCATAGTCTGGCCGGGTGAGCCCCGCATCCGATACCGCGCGCGCCGATGGCGGCCGCCCCGACCCCTCCCGGTCCGATCCCTCGCGACCGGACCCCCTGCGCGGCCGCCGCATCCTCGTCGTCGAGGACGACCCCACCGTCAACGAGGTCGTGTGCCGCTACCTCAAGGCCTCCGGCTTCCACGTGGAGACGGTCGCCGACGGCCTCGAGGCCGTGCGCGTCGCCACCGAGCGGATGCCCGACCTCGTCGTGCTCGACCGGATGCTGCCGGGCCTCGACGGGCTCGAGGTGTGCCGTCGGATCCGGGCGGAGCACCCCGAGTCGCCCGTCCCCGTCGTGATGCTCACCGCGCTCGGCCAGGGCGAGGACCGCGTCAACGGCCTCGACGCCGGCGCCGACGACTACCTCGCGAAGCCCTTCTCCCCCCGCGAGCTGGTGCTCCGCGTGCGCGCCGTGCTCCGCCGCACCGTCCTCGAGGACGTCCCGGAGCCCGCGTTCGTCGCCGGCCCGTTCGTGCTCGACCTCGGTGCGCGCGAGATCCACCAGGCCGGCTCCATGCTGTCGCTCACGTCGCGCGAGTTCGACCTGCTGGCCTTCCTCCTGCGGAACCCGCGCCGCGTGTTCGGCCGCGACGACCTGCTCCGCCAGGTGTGGGGCTGGGAGATCGGCGACCTCAGCACCGTCACCGTGCACGTGCGGCGGCTGCGGGAGAAGATCGAGGCGGATCCCGCGCACCCCGTGCTCCTCGGGACCGTGTGGGGCGTGGGCTACCGCTTCGACCCGGACGCCGCGACGCCCGTCGCGCCCGACGCCCCCGACGCCCCCGCCGGGGGCGACGCGTGAACGCGGACTCCTTCCTCATCGTCGTGCTCACGGCGCTCGTCTGCGCCGCCGTCGTGGGCCTCGGCGCCAGCGTCCTGCTCCGGCTCCTCCGCCGCCGGTCGCTCGTGCTGCAGATCTGCGTCGTCGCGCTCGCCGCGGTGCTCTCGGTCGTCGGCGGCATGGTCGCGGTCACCGCGGGCATGCTCGTGGACGACGCCGGCCTCGCCGCGTTCCTCTCCGTCGCCGCCGTCTCCGCGCTCGTCTCGCTCGTCATGGCCGCGATGCTCGGCATGACCCTGGTGCGCGGCAGCCGGGAGCTCGGCCGCTACGCCGCGTCCATGGGCGAGGAGGCCGCCGTCGAGCCGAACCGCCCCACCAGCACGGAGTTCGCGCAGCTCGCCCGCGAGCTCAGCGCCGCGAACCGCCGCCTCGCGGACGCGCGCGACCGGATGGAGGCGCAGGAGCGCAGCCGCCGCGAGCTCATCGCCTGGATGTCGCACGACCTCCGCACGCCGCTGGCCGGCATCCGCGCCATGGCCGAGTCCCTCGAGGACGGCATGGTCGACGACGAGCACCGCTACTTCCGGCAGATCCGCGTGCAGGCGAACCGCCTCAACGGCATGGTCGACGACCTCTTCGAGCTGTCCCGCATCAACTCGGGCAGCCTCGAGCTCGCCGTCGAGCGCGTCTCCCTCTACGACGTCGTGAGCGACACGGTCGCCGAGCTCGGACCGGTCGCGCAGGCGCGCCAGGTCGACCTCCGCGGCGTCACCGCGCACGACGACCTCGTGGTGCAGGGCGACCCGCGGGAGCTCTCGCGCGTCGTCGGCAACCTCGTGATGAACGCCATCCAGCAGTCGCTCCCGGGCGGCCGCATCGTCATCTCGGCGCACCGCGACTCCGGCAACCTCGCGGTCCTGTCGGTCGAGGACACCGCGGGCGGCATCCCCGAGGTCGACCTCCCACGCGTGTTCGACGCCGGCTGGCGCTCGACCGGATCCCGCACGCCGCGCGCGTACGCGGGCAGCGCCGCGCAGAGGGCGGCCCTCGGGCCCGACTTCCCGGCGCCAGCGGCCGAGACCGCGGAACCGGACCCCGCGGCGCAGGCCGAGTCCACCCACGACGGCGGCTACGCGTCCGGCGGTGGCGGCGCCGGCCTCGGCCTCGCGATCGTCCGCGGCATCGTGCGCGCGCACGACGGCGACGTGACCGTCCAGAACGTCGACGGCGGCTGCCGCTTCGACGTGATCCTCCCGTACAGCAAGCCGGTCCCGGCGTGACCCGTGCGGCCCTCGCCGCCTGGTCCGCGTTCCTGGGGGTCGTCGCGGCGCTGTGCGTGCTCGCCGTCGCGGAGATCGCGGCCGCGTTCGTCGCGCCCGCGGCGAGCCCGGTGCTCGCGGTCGGCGCGCTCGTCATCGACCTGGTGCCCGCGGGCGTCAAGGACGCCGTCATCGCGCTGTTCGGCACGGGCGACAAGGTCGCGCTCCTCGTCGTGCTCGGCGTCGTGGTGCTCGCCGCGGCCGCGCTCGCCGGCATCCTGCAGGTGCGCCGCCCGCCCCTCGGCATCGTCGTGCTGGCGCTCTTCGCCGGCATCGCGGTGCTGGCGGCCACCACGCGGGCCGGTGCCACGGGCGCCGCGGCGATCCCCACGGTCCTCGGCATGCTCGCGGGCGTCTTCATCCTGCATCGCGGCGCGGACCGGCTGCGCGACTGGCGCGACGCCGCCGACCGCTCCGCGTCCGTCGCCGCGCAGGCCGCGGAGCCCGTGCGCGCGATCGCCCGCCCGGCCGCTCGCGCGCCCCTCACCGGCGGCGCGCGCGTCGAGCGCCGCACCTTCCTCGTGATGACGGTCGTGGCGGGCGTCGCCTCCGTCGTCGCCGGATCCGTCGCCCGCGGTCTCAACGCCGCCGCCGCCCGCGTGGACGACTTCCGCCGCACCCTCGTGCTGCCGCGCGCGGCGACGCCCGCCGCCGCGATCCCCCCCTCCGCCGAGCTCGGGATCCCCGGCCTCGCGCCCTTCGTCACGCCCGCCTCGGACTTCTACCGCATCGACACGGCCCTGCAGGTGCCCTCCGTCGACGCGGCGTCGTGGCGCCTCCGCATCACCGGGATGGTGGAGGAGGAGGTGGAGATCACCTTCGCCGAGCTCCTGGCGCTGCCCCTCGAGGAGCACGTGACCACGCTCACGTGCGTGTCGAACGAGGTCGGCGGCGACCTGATCGGCAACGCCCTGTGGCTCGGCTACCCCATCCGGCTGCTGCTCGAGCGCGCCCGGCCCCGCGCCGGTGCCGACATGGTGCTGTCCACCAGCCAGGACGGCTGGACGGCGAGCACGCCCCTGGAGGCGCTCACCGACCCCGACCGGGCATCGATCCTCGCGGTGGGCATGAACGGCGAGCCGCTGCCGCAGCAGCACGGCTTCCCCGTGCGCATGGTGGTGCCCGGCCTCTACGGCTACGTGTCCGCGACGAAGTGGGTCACCGAGCTCAAGGTGACGACCTTCGCCGAGGACGTCGCCTACTGGTCGACCCGCGGCTGGACGGAGCGCGGCCCGATCAAGACCGGCTCGCGCATCGACACCCCGCGCGCGGGCGTGCGCGTGGACGCGGGCCGGGTGGCCGTCGCGGGCATGGCGTGGGCGCAGCACACCGGGATCGCGCGCGTGGAGGTGCGCGTCGACGAGGGCGACTGGGTCGAGGCGACGCTGGGCGAGGGCGTGGGCGCCGACACCTGGCGGCAGTGGTCGTACGCGTGGGACGCGACGAGCGGATCCCACCGGCTCGAGGTGCGCGCGACCGACACCACGGGCGCCACCCAGACCTCGGACGAGGCGCCGCCCGCGCCCGACGGCGCGACCGGCTGGCACGGGATCTCGGTCACCGTCGCCTGATCCCCGCCCGGCGGCCCTCCCGGGACGCGCGGAGCCCGAGCGCGTAGCGTCGAGGGACGGCGCCACCGCGCCGCACCGACCCGCAGAGGAGAGCACCGTGAGCGACATCGAGAACCCGCGCGACCCCGCCGACCGCGACCTGGACGACACGGGCGTCGACGTGGAGGAGCTCGTCGGCACCGACGACCGCGACGCCGAGGAGTCCGTCGACGCGGAGCGCGTCGTGCCGCTCGACGAGGACGACGCGGCGGCCGCCGACGACGACGACGCGGAGGACGGCGGGCTGGGCATCGACATCACGCAGTCGGACGGCCCCGACCTCGAGGCCGGCGACGACCTGGACACGGGCGCCGCGATCCGCTGACCCGCCCGGCGGGACCCGCCCGCCCCGGACGACACGCCTCGACGACACGACGACGGCCCCCGCAGGAGCGGGGGCCGTCGTCGTGTCGGGGGGGGGGGGGGGGGTGGGGGG
>NZ_JBWKXC010000020.1:0-22082 GCF_059422605.1 Clavibacter sp. GW821-FHT01D01 | reverse complement strand
TCCGGCCAAGAGGACTGCGGTGGGGATGCGATAACGGTGCGCGTTCATCATTCTCCTTCATCGAGTACTGATTGGTGCCACCGAACGTACGCAGGGTGCGTCCAGCTCGACAAGCAGCCGACCACCACCGCGCACGCCCCCTATCTAATGAATCCGGCTCTCGTCAGGCAGTTAGGCCGTTGCTCCAAAAAACCTGGCAATGCTTAGGATGAGACAAAAAGCTACGGTCGCTGATCTGATTACGGCTGGTATTCATATCAGGGGGCCGTCTTTCTAATAATCTCTCGGGAGATTTGCGGTCGGTCACTGAATGACCACTTGGTGACAAAGTAGATTAGCGACATGATTTTGGATTCTGGCCGTACTGTTTGCGCGCAAGGACTCTGCTGTTCAGGTCTCACGCGGGTCAGTAGCTCTTCCCGGTGCAGCCCGCGACTCCGAGCTACTCCACGCACTGTCAACAGGTCCTCATCGAAGGCGGCGTGACCGCTATCCCGCAAGGCACCTCTCGAATCTGGGACGGCCCCACTTGACGGCTCCTCGGCATCTGGATGCACGAGCAATCTCAGTTCTGGCATGCCGTCAGTCAGCAGGCGGGGAGGCCGCGATTGCGCTGTTGATGGCGGCCCGAGCTACGACGCATGGTGTGGGGCGACCGGAGGCTGGCACGCACCCTGGACGTTTCTCCAAGTCGTCCGGGTAGGGATCCCCTACCGGACCAGCCGCCGCGCGTCATGGCCTGTCTCGCTGAGGTTCTACTTCGTGAGGTCGCGTCTTGCTCGGAGTCCCGCGATCAGGAGCGGGAGCCCGCCGATGAGCAGCAGCACGGACAGGACCCAGAACGGCGCACCTCGCACGGAGACCCGGGCCGGGTCGAGCAGGGCATGGATCGCGATGATCACTCCGACGACGATGAAGAACGTGCCCCCGGCGATGTAGCCCTTCGGGCCGTGCTTCTTCGCTTCCTGGGTCAACGACTTGAGCACGGATCCTCCTGGGCTGTGACACGTTGGGCGTCGCACCTCGCCCATCGATCATCCTGGCGGACCGCCATCGCCACCGGGGGCGTCCGGGTAGGGATCCCCCATCGAGACCTGTGTCGCTCCGTCAGCCGCGGTCTCGTGCCATGCCGGCTTCGGTGTTACGTGTACCCGTGGCGACACCATGCGGGGATGCCGCGTCGATCTCGGCGAGGTCATCCGCGGTCAGCTCCACGTCCGAGGCCGCTGCGTTCTCGGCGACACGCTCCGGCTTGGTGGTGCCGGGGATGGGGGTGGTGCCGGCGGCGATGACCCACGCGAGGGCGAGCTGCGCCGGGGTGATGCCCTTTCGCTCGGCGATGGCGCGCAACGCGTCGACTATGCGGCCGTTCGCGGTGATGGCGTCGTCCTGGAAGCGGGGGAGGGCGCGCCGGGCATCGCCCTCGGGGAGATCGTCGGCGCGGGTGACGGTCCCGCCGAGGAAGCCGCGGCCGAGCGGGGAGAATGGGACGAAGCCGATCCCGAGCTCGCGGGCGGTGTCGAGGACGCCGTTGTGCTCGGCGTCGCGCTCGAAGAGGCTGTACTCCGACTGGATTGCCGTGATCGGGAACGTCGCGTGCGCGCGTCGGAGGGTCGCGGCTGAGGTCTCCGAGACGCCGATGCTGCGGACAAGCCCGGCCTGCACGGCCTCGCCCATCGCGCCGATGGTCTCCTCGATCGGGGTGCCAGGGTCAACGCGGTGCAGGTACCAGAGGTCGACGTGGTCGGTGCCGAGGTTGCGGAGGGAGCGCTCTAGTGCGCGGCGCGCATAGGTGGGGGAGCCGTTGGGTCCGTGCGGGGTGCCGTCGTCGTCGAACTCGATGGCGAACTTCGTCGCCACCGTCACGTGATCTCGGTCCGCGCCGAGCGCTCGTCCGAGCAGCCGCTCGTTGGTGAAGGGGCCGTAGGCCTCGGCGGTGTCGAACAAGGTGATGCCGAGATCCAGCGCCCGCCGGACTGTGTCGATCGATCCGTGCTCGGTCGCGCCTCCGTAGAAGGCGCTCATCCCCATGCAACCCAGTCCGAGTGCGGATGTGGTCAGGCCCTGCGAGCCCAGCGCGGTGGTCCTCATAGCGGATCCTCCTGATCCGGGGCGGAAGCCCCTCGGTGGAGAGCATTGACCCTGGTGTGCGCACCATGTCAAATGGGAGGCTGCAGGCATGATCCCCGGACCTCGCATCGATGCCGCCGAGCCCCTCACCATCGGCGCCGCCGCCCGGTCACTCGGCATCAGCGTCGACACCATCCGCTACTACGAGAAAGAGGGCATTGCTCCGGCACCTGACCGCGGAGCCGACGGCTGGCGCCGGTATGACTCGTCGGCGCTGTCGTGGCTCGCCGGCGTCGTGATGCTCCGGGGTACGGGCATGAACGTCCAGGAGATGAAGTCGTATGCCGCGGCCTATCGAGCCGGAGCGACCGATGCCGACCGACTCGCGCTGCTCCAGGAGCATCATGCCGCCGTCCTCCGACGTCGCGCGGAAGTCGATCGCCATCTCGCGGCGCTAGAGCGGAAGATGGACGCCTACCGGTACGCGATGGCCGAAGCGCGCGATCCGGTGCCTCCCCGGGCGGTCAGATTGGTCGAGGGATAGCAGGGCCACCTGGTTCGGACGTCGTCGTCGCAGTCCGAGCCCGTCTGCTCTGCTACGTCCGGTGAGGGATCCCTCCCCGGACGGCGCCGAGCGACGACGCGTCGGACGGGTGTCGAGCCCGAGCGGTCGGCGAGGGCTACCGCAGGCGCGCGGCCTGGCGGCGCTCGACGCGGCGCATGATGAGGAACAGCGACGACCAAAGGACCAGGCCCACGAGCGCGAACACCGCGACGACGAGCAGCACTCCGCCGACCGTGTCCACCGGGAACCAGCCGCTGAGCAGCAGCGCGGGGAGGACGGTGACGAGCATCACGACGAGGTGCGTGATCGACTGCCGCGTGAGGGACCAGCGGTCCACCTGGTAGATGACGGAGGACGCCGAGACGGCGGCGATGATCACGCCGACCGCGAGGGTGCTGCGGCCGTCCGCGGCGTGGCCGTCGTGGAGGAGGAACGCGCCGATCGCGGACATGAGCACGAGCGGGATCCCTCCGAGGAGGACGGCGCGCAGGGCGAGCCGCTCATGTGGTCGTCGCATGTTCCCCCCTCGTCCGCACCCAGTCGAGCACATCGGGGTCCGCTACTACAGCCTGCCCGGAGGACGAGCCGTCGGCTGACCGGCTGGTGCCCGGCAGCGGATCTAGGCGGAGCAGCCGAAGGTGCCTGGACGTTCTCATGGTCGACGATCGGAATACCCTGCGGACATGGTCCTGCACATGCGACAGATCGTGCTCGACGCCGAGGACGCGCGAGAGCTCGCCGCGTTCTACCTCGCCCTTCTGGGTGGCGAGTACCGCGCAGGAGACGAGCCCGCCGCCGACGGCTCGGACGACAACGCTGACTGGGTCGCGATCCGCACCGCGGAAGGGGTGGACATCACGGTGCAACGGGTGGACGAGTTGCCGCGAGTGACCTGGCCGCACGGACCGGTACGCCAGCAGCTGCACCTCGACTTCACCGTCACGGATGCCGATCAGCTCGAACGGCACAGAGACCGAGCAGTCGCGCTGGGCGCCACGGTCCTCGATGATCAGAGCGCCGATCCGGACGGCGCGCTCTACGTCCTCGCCGATCCGGCGGGGCACCCGTTCTGCATGTTCGTCGCCGACGACGGATCGGCACAGCCGAATGCCTCGTGATCAGTTCGCGGCCACCGACGAGGTCGCCTGCTAGGCGGCCGGTCGCCGATCCCCAGCCGGACACCCGGGGACATGGGGTGTGGCGCCGCTGACTCCTGGCTGGGGGATGCCCTGCGGTCTACTCGCCGCGCTTCTCTCGGCGGCGCTGCAGGACGGCGAGCACCAGCGCGAACGATGCGAGGACGACCAGGAATGCAGCCATTCCCCAGATGGGCAGCCCGAGACCTCGCCGGGCGGGTGCGTCGGAGCCGGGAAGGAGGATGCCCACGACGCCGGCGACCAGCAGGACGGAGAAGAAGACGATGGCATGCCGTGCCGACTGCCGATGGTCGGTCGTGAGCAGCCACTTCATCGGTTCCGCCTCCCGGTGCGCCTGGGGCGAACCCAGGGGGTCGCCGCACCTCGCACGGAGCCGCCATCCTCTCCGGATCCCGTCGCCGTGGCATCCGGCAGCAGTTCCGTCGCCGGGTCGGATGGCAGGGTGCGGTCGTCGGGCCGCGTGAGCGCAGCTCCCACGGAGTCGGAGGGGAGCTGCGGCGCGGTCGAGTTCCTCGGCGCCTCCCGGCCGCGCGCGGTGCCGGGTGCCGTGGCCGGTCTCAGGACTCGTCGCGGAAGTCGGTGATCGTGCGCTCCACGAGGCGTGCGTCGTCGAAGGTGACGTCGCAGCCGTCGCTCTGGGGGGACTGCGCCTCGAACCCGACCTCGAGCGGCCGGTCGCCGCCCGGGAGCGAGAACGCGCGGATCAGCGACCATCGGTCGCCGTCCAGGGACGCGTGGAAGGCGAAGACCCTCCCCTTCCGGGACACGCGCAGGTGCACGTGGTCGCCGTCGATGGTGAAGGCGTTGGCGTCGTCGGAGACGCGGTCGTTGACGACGCTGACGATCATGCCCTGCCGTTGCGGTGAGAACTCGAAGCAGAGCTTCGCCCACGTCTCGCGGTCGTGACGCAGGAACAGCACGCCGGCGTCGAACGTGCCCGCGAAGCGCACGCGGACGTGCGCGCTGAGCTGGAAGTCGCCCGCGGGGGCGTCGGTCAGCAGCGTCGCGGCGTCGTGCAGCGTCGACGACGTGACCTGGCCGGCGTCGTCGCCGCCCGGGTCGGTGAAGATGTCCGTGCCCGGGATGCTCGTGACGGTGATGCGGCCCGTGGTGGGATCGACCTCCCATCGGCCCTCGGGGAACGGGCGGAAGGGCGTGCTGATGCCGGGGATCTCGAGGGTCATGTGCTTCGTCCGTCCAGGTCGAGGAGCGAGGGACGCTGCCGCGCCGTCCGCTCCGGGGTCGGGCTGCCCGTCACGGGCCGCGTGTCTGCCGTGCGCGGTGCGCGGTGCGCGGTGCCAGCTTGGCAGCTACGCCGCGCCGACCTCCCGGCGGATCGCCGCCGCGAACCGGTCGATGTCGTCCTCGGTGGTGTCGAAGGAGCACATCCAGCGCACCTCGCGGCGGGCCGGGTCCCAGTCGTAGAAGCGGAACTCGCCGCGGAGGCGGTCGGCGACGCCCTCGGGGAGGATCGCGAACAGCCCGTTCGCCTGCGTCTCCTGCGTGAACTCCACGCCGTCCACGCCGTCGAGAGCCGCCCGAAGGCGCGCGGCCATGCCGTTCGCGTGGCGGGCGGAGCGGAGGTAGAGCGGCACGCCGTCGACCTCGGATCCGAGGAGCGCCAGCAGCTGCGCGCTCACGAACCGCATCTTGGACGCGAGCTGCATGTTGAGCTTGCGGAGGTAGACGAGGCCCTCGGACGCCTCGGGGTCGAGCACCACGATCGCCTCGCCGTAGAGGAGGCCGTTCTTGGTGCCGCCGAAGCTCACCACGTCGACGCCCGCGTCGGACGTGAAGGCGCGGAAGGGGGCATCCAGCGTGGCCGCGGCGTTCGACAGGCGGGCGCCGTCCATGTGCAGGCGCATGCCGCGCTCGTGGGCGTGGTCGGCGATGGCCCGCACCTCGGCCGGCGTGTAGACGGTGCCGAGCTCGGTGGTCTGCGTGATGCTCACGGCGAGCGGCTGCGCCCGGTGCTCGTCGCCCCAGCCCCACGCCTCGCGGTCGATGAGCTCGGGCGTGAGCTTGCCGTCCTCGGTGGGCACCTGCAGCAGCTTGATGCCCGCGACGCGCTCGGGCGCGCCGCCCTCGTCGGTGTTGATGTGCGCGGTGGTCGCGCAGACCACCGCGCCCCAGCGCGGCAGCATCGAGAGGAGGCCCGTGACGTTGGCGCCCGTGCCGTTGAAGACGGGGAACGCCTCGGCGCCGCGCCCGAAGTGCTCGCCCACGGCCTCCTGCAGCCGTGCCGTGTACGCGTCGCCGCCGTACGCGACCTGGTGCCCGCCGTTCGCCGCGGCGATGGCCTCGAGCGCCTCGGGGTGGATCCCGGAGTAGTTGTCGGAGGCGAACCCGCGGGCGGCCGTGTCGTGGAGGTGGAGGGGGGAGGCGGAGGCGGAGGAGGTGGTCGCGTCGGTCACCTGTCCATCCTCGCCTACCCGCCGGATGGTCGACGCGCCCTCCCCGTAGCCTGCGACCATGCGATCCCGGCTGCTCCACGCCCGCGAGTCCTTCTGGCTCCTGCCCGCGCTGCTCGGCGTCGCGGCGGTGGTCCTCGCCCTCGGGCTGGTGGAGGTCGACCGGCTGCTCGTCGCCGCCGGGATCGACGACATCCCGCTCGTCGAGGATCTGTCGGCGACCGGCGGGCGCGCGATCCTCTCCGCCATCGGCGGCACCATGCTCGGCGTCGCCGCGACCTCGTTCTCCATCACGATCTCCGTGCTCGCCACCACCTCGTCTGCGTACGGGCCGCGGCTGGTGCGGAACTTCATGGCCGACCGCGGCAACCAGGTCGTGCTCGCGGTGCTCACCTCGACGTTCCTGTACGCGCTCATCGTCCTGCGCTCCATCCACACGGAGGACGACGGCGTGGTCGGCTTCGTGCCGGTGCTCGCGGTGAGCGCCGCGGTGCTCCTCGCGGTCGCGGACGTCGCCGTGCTCGTGTACTTCATCCACCACATCGCCGTGTCCGTGCAGGTCACGACGTTGCAGACGCGTGTGCTCCAGGACCTGGAGCGCGTGATCGACGTGACGCGGCCGGAGCGGGAGGAGGCGGCGGTGCGTGCGGCGACGGACGCGGTGCCCACGGGCGCGGGGCCGACGGGCGCGGTGCGCGTCGTGCGCGCCACGGGCACCGGCTACGTCGCGGGCGTCGACCTCGCGGCGCTCGTCGCGGCCGCCGCTCGCGGGGACGCGCGGTACCGGGTCGTCGCGCTGCCGGGGACGCACGTGGTGGACGGGGACCCGCTGCTCGAGGTCGTGGGCGGCGGCGGTGCGGGCGGCGATGACGCGGCCGACGCCGCCGTCCGCCTCGCCGTCGACCTGCAGCCCGCCCGCACGCCGCACCAGGACATCGGCTACGCGGTGCAGCAGATGGTGGAGATCGGCGTGCGCGGCCTGGCCTCCGGCACGAACGACCCGTACACGGCGGTCGGCGCGCTCGACGCCCTCTCCGGCGCGCTGCGCACCCTGTGCCTCCGCCCGACGCCCGAGGTGGACGTGCTCCGCAGCGACGACGGCGTGCCGCGCGTCGAGATCCGCTGGCCGCGGCCGTCCGCGCTCGTGTCGGAGGCGTTCCTCGCGGTGCGCGCCTACGGGGTCGGGCAGGTGCTCGTGATGCGCGCGATGCTGCGCCTCGCCGAGCGGCTGGCCGCGGTCGCGGACGACGAGGTGCGCCGCACGCTGCACCACGAGGTGCGGGCGCTCGCGGCGTCGTACGAGCGGACGGATCCGGAGCCGGTGGACGCGGATCCGCTGCGGGAGCGGCTCGCCGCGCTCGAGGCGCGGCTGGCTCCCGCGCGCGGCTAGGCCGGGAAGCCGTGCAGCGCCACGTGCTGCACGAGGATCACCGTCTTGCCGTCGGCGATGCGGCCGTCCGCGATCATCGCCAGCGCCTCCTCGAGCGTCACCTCGACGCGCTCGATGTCCTCGCCCTCCTCCGCGACCCCGCCGCCTGCCCCGACGACGTCGGCGGGCGCGTAGGACGCGAGGTAGTGGTGGACGCGCTCCGTGACCGACCCGGGGCTCATGAACAGGTCGAAGAGGTGCGTGAGCGCGACGATCTCCACGCCGAGCTCCTCGCGGGCCTCGCGCCGGATCGCGTCCTCGGGGGAGTCCTCGTCGAGGAGGCCCGCCGCCGCCTCGAGGAGCATCCCGTCGGGATGGCCGTTCACGTAGGCGGGGAAGCGGAACTGGCGGGTGAGGAGGAGGCGGTGCGTGTCGGCGGAGTAGAGCAGGACGGTCGCGCCGTCGCCCCGGTCGTACGTCTCGCGCTGCTGGGCCTGCCACGTCCCGTCGCGGAGCCGCAGGTCGAGGGTGGTGCGGCGGAGCACGTGCCAGCCGTCGGAGGTCACCTCGACGCGCCGGACGACCACGTCGGGGTTGCGGTCGAGGTCGGTCCCGCGGAGGTGGAGGCCGGTGCGGCCCCGCGAGTCGGGCACGGTCTCACCGGGGCGCGTCATGCTCCCATCGTCGGGGAGGGAGCGGGTGCGCCGCGTCCGCCGCAGGTCGCATCCACCGGCAGGGCGGCCGGGCGGCGGACGACCCGGCGGCCGACGCGACCCGGCAGATCAGGCGCGGCCCGGCGGATCAGGCGCGGCCCTGCAGGATCAGGTTCCAGTACACCCAGGGGAGCACGTACCGGTCGGCGAGGAAGGTGATGCGGCGCTCCTTCGCGAGGCCCTTCCAGCCCGGGATCGTGGGCTTCGGCCGGTACCGGTCGTCGAACTCCGCGAACACGACGGTGGAGCGGGAGACCACGAACGGGCAGACGGAGTAGCCGTCGTAGGTCTGCGGCAGCGGCTTGCCCTCGCGCGCCGCGATGAGGTTCTTCGCGACCGCCGTGGTCTGCTTGCGGAGGGCGCCGCCGGACTTCGAGTTGGTGGTGGCCGCCGCGTCGCCGAGGGCCCACACGTCCGGGAAGCGCGGGTGCCGGAGGGTCAGCGGATCGACCTCGACGAAGCCGCCGGGATCGCCGGGAGCCGCGAGGCCGGTGCCCGCCAGCCAGTCGGGCGCGGACTGCGGCGGCACGGCGTGCAGCACGTCGTACGTGAGGGTCTCGCGGTGCACCTCCGCCTCGGCGTCGTCGGCGCGGGCCGGCCGGTCGGCCCCCATGAGCGCGCGGGCGCGGTCGTCCCCCGCGATGACCACGGTGCGGGCGACCGGATCGACCTCCACCAGCT
The DNA here is from genome assembly GCF_059422605.1 of Clavibacter sp. GW821-FHT01D01. Taxonomy (NCBI): domain Bacteria; kingdom Bacillati; phylum Actinomycetota; class Actinomycetes; order Micrococcales; family Microbacteriaceae; genus Clavibacter; species Clavibacter sp. GW821-FHT01D01. The sequence goes on along the minus strand of NZ_JBWKXC010000020.1, from coordinate 13,116 downwards.
CCCGGCCGTAGCGCACCTCGATGCCGTACTCGGCGACCTTGCGCTCGAGCTCCGCGTCGATGAGGGGCATGCCGAACATGGTGGGCGTCGGCACGACGAGCACCACGCGGATGTCGTCCAGCACGCCGAGGGCGCGCCAGTGGTCGCACGCCAGGTACATGGGCTTCTGCGACGCGCCCGAGCAGGTGCCGGGGCCGGCCGGCTGCGTGAAGACGACCGTGCCGGAGCGCACGTCGCGGAGCACCGCGGAGGCCTTCGCCGCGTACGCGTGCTCGTAGTTGGAGATGCCGACGGGCGACGCCATGGCCGCGACGAGGCCGGGCACCCGGTGCCAGTCCTTCTGGATGCCGGGGCAGACGACGAGCTGTCCGTAGGAGACGCGGCGGCCCGACGCCAGGGTCACGTGCTTCGCGTGCGGGTCGACGTCGGCGACGCGGTCCTGGATCCACGTGACGCCCCGCGGCGTGACGGAGCCCTGCGGCCGCGTGGCCTGCGAGGCCCGCGCCGTGCCACCCGCGACGTGGGAGAACATCGGCTGGTAGTAGTGGGTGCCGCGCGGCTCGACGACCGCCACGTCGGCGACGCCGAGGCGGCGCAGGCGCCCGGCGACCGAGAGCCCCGCGTTCCCCCCGCCGATGACGAGGACGTCGTGGTGCGGGGTCGTGCCGGAGGCATCGGTCATGGGCTCACCCTAGGGCGGGGGTCCGACATCGCGGCCGGGACCGGGCGTCCGGCTCCGCCGGTCAGGAGGGACCGGAGGCGACGGCGTCCTCGACGAGCCGGCCCGTGACGTGGACGAGCACCGTGCCGTCCCCGTCGGGCTCCGCCGCGACCAGGTCGCGGACGCGCTCGCCGACCGCGCGGATCACGTCGGCGGCCGGGCGGTCGGCCGCCGTCGCGACGTGCACGGCGACCCGCACGGAGCCGTCGGCGCGGTCGACGTCGACCAGCATGCCGGGGGCCTCCAGGCGCAGCCGCTCGACGATCGCGACGGCGGCGGCCTCGAGGACCGGCTGCGCGGCGTAGACGCCCGTCACGCCGTCGACGGCGCGCACGGCCGCGGTCAGGCGGCGGGACAGGTCGGCGTCGTCGGTCATCGGCGGGGCTCCTCGGTCGGGTCGGCGTCGGCGTCGGCCGCGGCGTCGGGGTCGCCGGGCATGCGGATGTCGTCCACGGTCACGTCGACCTCGCCCACGGCGAGCTCCGTGTGGCGGGCGAGCGCCGCGCGGATTCGCTCGCGCAGCCGGTCTGCGGTGCCGGCGACCGGCATCGGGTACTCCATGGCGCAGGTCACCTCGACGCGGATGACCGCCCCGGGCGTGCCGACGTCGCCGTCGAGCACGCAACGGCCCATGATGACGCCGCCCATGCTGTCGCCCGCGCGGCGCACGATGCCGCGCACGGCCGCCTCCGTGAGGGTGAGGCGGAGCGCCGCGTCCGGGTGGCTGATGGGGATGTCTCGGCCGGAGCGCACCTCGGCGCCGATGGCGTCGAGGAGGCCCGAGATCCATGCGGCGTCCCGGTCGGGGTCGCGGGCGGCCTCGCGGCGGAGGCCGGAGGCGGAGAGCTCGGAGAGGCGGGACAGGTTGGCGAGGGCGAGGCGGCAGGCGGCCGACCCCTCGATGCCGGGGTCGGGGGGCGTGCGGCCGCGGTCGAGGTAGTCCGCGAGCTCGTCGATGGTGCGCCCGTCGATCAGGTCGTCGGGCGGCTCGGGGCGCATGCGCGCGTCGTCCGTCATCGCCATGCCTCCAGTTCGCGGAGCAGGAACCGCCGGGCCCGGGCCAGCAGGCCGCGGACGGTGGAGAGGGGGAGGTCGAGCTCGTCCGCGATCTCCTGGTAGCTGAGGCCCGCCGTCTCGCGGAGGAGCCAGCACCTCCGCTGGTCGTCCGGCAGCCTCCCGACAGCGTCCCACACCGCGTCGAGCTGCAGCCGGGTCTCGACGATGCGCTCGGGGTCGCGCGCGGCGGGTGCCGGCGGGTCCCAGTCGTCGATGTCGTCGTGGTGGCGGCGCACGCGGATCCGGTCGATGGCCTTGTGCGTGACGATGCGGATCAGCCACGAGCGGATGCCCGCGGGGCTCTCGAGCTCGCCGAGGCGGCGCCACCCGGTGAGGAAGGCCTCCTGCACGACGTCGTCGGACTCCACGTCGGAGCCGAGGATGCGCGCCGCGTACACGCGCAGGAGCGGTCCGTGCCGGCGGGCGAGCTGCGCGAACGCCTGCACGTCGCCGTCGGCCGCGCGCGACGCGAGGGTGGCGTCGGCGGCGTGGAGGAGCGGGTCCTCGTCGGTGCCGATGATCGCCTCCAGCCGGTGTCGTCGTCCGCGGCCGCGTTCCCGGCCGTGCCCCGGGACGAGCATGCCCGACGGCCGCGGGGCCGATCTGCGCCCTGGCCGGAAAGCGCACGCCGCGCACCGCCCGGTGGCCGCGGAGCGAAGGGCGGCCGCTCCCGCCTGGAGGAACGCTGGACGTCCGGGACGAGCCGGGGGCGCCGCCCGTCTCCTTGACGTGCCGGTCATCCAGCCGGCACCGCGATCCCCTCGGGGACGCGCCCCATCCACCATCAGGAGCACCACATGACCGACGTCACCCCCGCCACCGCCTCCAGCCGCGCCGCCGCCAAGCACACCCCCGCCGGCTCCGCAGCGGGCAGGAACACGATCGCCGACGGCGTGGTGGAGAAGGTCGCCGGCATCGCGGCCCGCCAGGTCCCCGGCGTCCACGACCTGGGCAACGGCGCCGCACGTGCCGTCGGCGCGATCCGCAACGTCATCGGCCAGCAGGACCGCGGCCAGGGCATCTCCGTCGAGGTCGGCGAGAAGCAGGTCGCGGCCGACATCATCGTCGTCGCCGAGTACCCCGTCGCGCTGCAGGACCTCGCCGACCGGATCCGCGAGTCCGTCACCGACGCCATCTCGCAGGTCGTCGGCATGGACGTGACCGAGGTCAACGTCACCGTCTCCGACGTGCACATCCCGTCGGACGACAAGGACGAGGACGAGTCCAGCACGAGCCGCGTCCAGTAGCACCGCCCGCGGACGGGATCGGGGACGCCCCGGTCCCGTCGCCGCGCGCGGGGGATCCGGATCCCCGATCCGCACCGATCCGCACCACCCGCACCGCACCCGAAGCACCAGAGGACCGAGACCCGATGAGCAAGTCCCCCTCCGCCACGAAGGCCCCCCGCGACACCCCCGCCCAGGGACGCGGGCAGAAGGCGGCATCCGCCCCCGACCGGCCGTCCGCCGCCGCCCGCTGGGGCGCCGAGGCGTTCGGCACGTTCCTCCTCGTCCTCGGCGGCGTGGGCACCGCGCTCTACGCCTCCGCCTTCCCCGACGACGGCAACGCGACGGGCGTGGGGTTCCTCGGCGTCGCGCTCGCCTTCGGCCTGACCGTCATGGCCGGCGTGGCCGCGGTCGGCGGCATCTCCGGCGGCCACTTCAACCCCGCCGTGACGGTGGGCCTCGCGACCGCCGGCCGCATCGGCTGGCGCGAGGTGCCGGGCTACGTGATCGCCCAGCTCGTCGGCGGCGTGCTCGCCTCCAGCGTGCTCGCGCTCATCGCGGCCGACGGCCCGGCCGGCTACCTCCGTGCCGCGCAGGACTCCGGCTTCGCGTCCAACGGCTACGGGGAGGCGTCGCCCGGCGGCTTCGGCCTCGGCGCCGTGCTCCTCGTGGAGGCCGTCCTCACCGCGGTCTTCGTCACCGTGATCCTCGCGGTCACCGGGCAGAAGGCGTACGCGTCCGTCGCGCCCATCGTCATCGGGCTCACCCTCACCCTGATCCACCTCATCAGCATCCCGGTGAGCAACACGTCCGTGAACCCGGCCCGCTCCGTCGCCGCCGCCGTGTACGGCGGGCCGACCGCCCTCGGGCAGCTGTGGGCGTTCCTCCTCGCGCCGGTGGTCGGCGCGCTGATCGCCGGGCTCGCCCACCGCGCGCTGACCCGCGCCGCGGCCGTCCCCGCCTGACCCGGACCGGGTGGCGCGCGCCGTCGCAGCCCGGCCGGCGCCGCCGACCGCGATCCCCGCATCCGCAGCCGCATCCGCACCCGCCGGCATCCCGCACCCCGTCCCACCCACCCACCCGCACCCGCCTGCATCCCGCACCCGGTACCACCCGCACCGCATCCGCACCGCACCACCGAAGGAGCACCGCCGTGAACGACGCCGCACCCGCCATCCGTCCCATCGACCTGTCCGGCATCGACGCCGCGCACCCGGAGGGGGAGACCGCCGCGCACCGCATCGGCGTCGCCGCCGCCGAGACCGCCGCGGGCGTCACCGGGGTGCATCACCTGGGCGGCACCGCCGCGCGGGCGCTCGACGCCGCGTCGCGGGCGATCCGCGGCACCAGCACCGGCCCCGGCGTCACGGTCTCCGAGGAGGACGGCGGCACCGTGATCGACCTCGACCTCGTGGTCGAGTACCCGCACCCCGTGCAGGACGTGGTCGACGAGGCGCGCGAGCAGGTCGCGCACGCGGCCCGGCAGATCGCGCCCGGCGCCGTGCGCGTGAACATCCGCGTCACGGACGTGCACGGCCCGTTCGACGACGAGCAGTCGCCCGCGGGCGCCGCGCTGGAGAAGGCCAGGGACGCCGGATCCGACGCGGTCGACCGCGCGAGGGAGGCCGGATCCGACGCGCTCGAGAAGGCCAGGGCGGCGGGATCCGACGCGGCCGACCGGGCGCGCGAGGCGGGCGCCGAGGCGTCCGATCGCATCCGGGAGGCGTCCGCCGACGCCGCGGACCGGGCGCAGGACGCCGGATCCCGCGCGGCCGACACCGCGAAGGGGATCGGCTCCGAGGTGGCCGACCGCGCGAAGGCCGCCGGCGCCGTGCTCGCCGACTCCGAGCGGGCCGACGCGCAGGCGACCCGCGACGCCGCCGAGGACCGCGACGCCGCCGCCGACGAGCGCGCTGACCTCGACGAGCGCGCCGCCGCGGAGGCCGCCGACTTCGACACCTACGGCCACGACGGCGAGCGCCCCGCCCCCGAGGTCACCGTCATCGTCGACGGCCACGGCGACGGATCCACCCGCATCGAGGTCGACGGCCCCGCCACCGTCGAGGTGCAGGGCGACCGCGTGGAGGTCGACGGCGACGAGGCCCACCGCGACGGCGAGGCCCACCGGGACGGCGAGGCGCACCGGGCCGACGAGGGCTCCTCGTCCGCCGACCGCTCCTAGCTGCCGGCAGCGCGGGCGTCGGGCGGCCGAGCCGTCCGACGCCCGCGCGTCAGTCGAAGCGCGCGCCGGCCGGCCGGGGACCGGACGCGGTCATGATGACGTAGACGATGGGCCCGGCGAGCGGCACGAGGAAGAAGAACGACCACGCCCCGCTGCGGTCGATGTCGTGCAGCCGTCGCCACGAGACGGCGAGCGACGGGATGAACAGGGCCAGCTGCAGGACCGAGTTCACGGCGCTCCACGGGTCGACGATGTCGAAGCGGCTTCCGATGTCCATCGGGTCGCGCCCGCCCGTGTTCAGGGTGCTCAGCGTGTCCAGGGCGGTCGTGACCACGAAGCCCGTGAGGATCCACCACCAGAACTCGCTGCGGCTCGCGCGCCCGCGGAACGTCGCGTACTTGAGGAAGAACCGCCGCATCGCCTCGGACCACGGGGCGCCGTAGTGCGGCAGCTCGAGGGGCGGACGGGATGCGGGCGGCGTCGCGTCGGTCATCCTCCCACCGTACCGATGCCGCCTCGCCGAGCGGGCGGACGCGTCGGGCCGCGCGACGACGCCCGCGCCCGCCGAGGGCGGACGCGGGCGTCGGTCGGGCTCGACGAGGTCAGCGGTGGCAGTACGACGGGTGGTGCGAGAAGTAGTACAGCCGGAAGCTCTGGCCCGCGGGGCAGATGCGGTGGGCCTTCAGCAGCTCGAACACCCCGGTGAAGAAGATCGCGCCGAGGGCGCACAGGGCGGCGCCGTACTCGCCGCCCATGCGGCAGATCTGCATGGTGGCGGTCGCCGAGCCCACGGCGATGACCACCTTCTGCATCGCGTAGGAGATGTCGAGCCACGGTCCGTGGCTGTTCCAGCCCATGATGCCGTCGCGGGTCGCGACGGCGGCCGCGGGCCGGTCGGCGCCGGCGCGCACGGCGGCACCCAACGAGAGGGCGGCCTCGTCCGGGCCCGGTTGGGCTCCGGACGACGGGGTGTCCGTCGGCGCAGCCGGAGCGGAGACGGCGACGGGCGCGGCGTGACGCGGGACGGCCGCTGCCGGTCCGGCCGCGGCCGTGACGCAGGTGACGGCCGTGAGCGCCGCCGCGGCGACGAGGGCGAGGCGCCGTCGCGGGCTGCCGGCGGTCGGCCGGCGGGACGGGATGCGGGGGATGCGGACGGGGGAGGGGAGGTGGGGCATGGGGATCCTTCTCGGTCGGTGGTCGACTGAGGAGCATTCTCGATAGGGGGATGGTGCTGCTCGCGGCGTCCCCAGGCGGCGGCGCGGTACGCGGCCTCCCGGCGGCTCAGGCTCCGATGCCGCCGGGCCCCCGGTCCGCGGCGCCGACCGGCACGGGCTCGCGACGGCGGGGGGCGGGCGCGGCCGAGGAGTCGCGCACGATCAGCTGCGGGTCGAGCTGCACGCGGTGCGACGGCCGCCCGGGGTTCTCGATCCGCTGCACGAGCAGCTGCACGGCGGCCTCGCCGACGCCCGCCCGCGGCGGGCTCACCGCGGTGAGGGCGGGGGTGAAGAGCCGCGCGACCTCGTCGTCGTAGGCGACGACGGACAGGTCCCCGGGCACCGAGATGCCGCGGTCGAGCGCCAGGTCGACGAAGGCCATCGCCTCGGGATCCGAGTGCACGAGGATCGCGGTGACGCCGTTCTCCAGCGCCGTCTCGAGCGTCGCGTTGACCACCGCCGAGAAGTCCGGGCTCGCGCGGTCGGGGAGCTGCTGCTCGAAGTGGTCCGCGGGGGTGAGGCCGAGCTCCTCGCAGGCGCGCAGCCATCCGGCGGTGATCTTGCGGGACGTCGGGGACGACCGGGACAGGATGAGGCCCACCTTCCGGTGGCCGAGCCGCGCGAGGTGCCGGGCGGCCAGGACGGCGCCCAGGGCGTGGTCGGTGGTGACGGACTCGACGGGCACGCCCTCGGGCTCGAGGACCGCGTCCCGCTCGACGAGCACCGACGGCACACCGCAGTCGGCGAGCCACCGGATCACCGCGGGTCCGTGCTCCGTGTCCGTGTTGGGCGCGACGATGAGGCCCTTCACGCGCTCGTCCCGCAGCAGGCGCTCGAGGACGGGACGCTCGTCCTGCAGCTCGTAGGAGGCGCCGCGCAGGATCACCTCGTAGCCGAGGTCGCGGCCCGTGGCCTCCATCGCCCGGAGGACCCCCGGCCAGTAGTAGGCCAGGGAGGGGACGAGGACCGCGATGGAGCCGAGCGTCTCGCCCGCCCCGTGCGGCGCGGCCCGGGGCGCACCCGGGGTCGGGACCGCGACGGCGCCCCCGTGGACGCGGGTGAGCAGGCCCTCCCGCTCCATGTCGGCCAGGTCGCGGCGCAGGGTGACCATGGCGGCCCCGAGGGAGTCCCGCAGCTGGGAGATCCGGACCGCGCCCTCCGCGCCCAGCGCGGACAGGATGTGCGCGCGCCGCTCCGCGGCCAGCGGACGGGGTGCGTTCTGATCGCTCATGTGCGGTCTCCGATCGATGTGTCCATGTCTACCGTCACACGCAGCGACCGCACCCCCGCCGCGTCGATGTCGAGCCGCAGCAGCCGATCTCCCCAGACGGACGTCAGCATGGGGTCGCTGAGCGGCTGTTCCGCCAGCGCGTGCGCGCACCGCGGGTCCCACCCGATGCGGATGCCCCGCACCGAGCCCGGGTGCCGGACGAGCGCCTCGCCGGCGCGGGCGTCGACCTCGCCGGCGAGCAGCAGGCGGACCGTCGTCGGCGGCTCCTCGCCCGAGCCCTCCCACGGGTCGAGGTCCCAGCGGTCCTCCACGACGACCCGCTGGGGGGAGCGATCGAGGGCGACCCGGCGGCGCCAGGAGACGAGGCCCGCGCCCGGGTAGGCGGCCGCGAGCTCGGCCTCGAAGGCGCTCGACGCGTCCCCCAGCGCGACCGACGCGTCCACCGCGGCGGCGCGGCGGCCGGTGGCCTGCGGCGTGCCGCGCACCGACGGGACGTTGTGCCAGTCGCTCTGCATGGTCCAGATGCGCGAGCGGCCGGGGCCGAACGTCGCCGCCGTGTAGGTGGGGCGCCCCGCGTCGACGACGAGGGGGATCCCGTCGCAGGCGACCATGAACGACCCGACGTCGTCGTGGTTGTGGTGCTCCCCGTTGTGGCCGCCCTTGACGACGACGGCGAGGCCGGCGGCGCTGCCCTCGGCGACGCGGGCGAGCATGACCTGCACGGACGGGAGCCAGACCTGGCGGGGGAGCGGCGGGTCCGTCCGCTCGGCGGCGATCCAGGCGGCGTCGGTGGCGCCGCGCAGCAGGCGGCCGAGGCCCTCGCGCTCCGTCGCGGCGGGGATCCCGGGACCGCGGTGCGCGGCGGCGTGCGCGGCCGCCGCGGCGTCGCCCACGCGCCGCGCCGCCCGGTGCACGGCGTGCCACGGCTGCTCCGCGTCCTGCCGCGCGCTGCTGTCGGCGTGGTCGACGTACCAGTCGCCGCCCAGGTGGGAGCGGTGCGGGAACGCCACGGTGGCGCGCAGCGCGGCGACGGAGGCGGCGTCCCAGGCGCCGTCCGTGGCGTGCGCGAGCACGCCGAGCGCCTCCAGCGCGCGGCAGGCGCCGTTCCACCAGTACGCGTAGCCCTCGTCCACCGCGCCGTCATCGGGGAGCGCCCGCACGTAGCGGTCGAGGCACGCGACGGCGCGCGTCACGACGTCGGCCCGGTGGTCCTCCCCGCCCGCGTCGTCGAGGAGGCGGAGCGCCGCGACCAGCACGTTGCCGGCGATCCAGGGGTTCCAGTTGTGCACGTCGCCGTCGAGCCCGATCCAGTGCCAGTCGTCGCGGCGTGCGAAGGGATCCAGCACGCGGTGGCGCGCCTCGCGTCGGATGCGGGCGCGCACGCCGGGGTAGCGGTCGTCGAGCGGTCCGCCGAGCACGTGGTCGATCCAGGCGAGCTGCGCGACGACCTCGCCGGCGCCCAGGTCGACGAAGGGGTCGCGGGCGTCGGCGAGCACGGACCCGGCCCGGCTCCGGTCGTCCTCGTGCGCGGGCCAGCACCACGAGCTCTGCTCGCAGAGCATCCAGACGCCGTCGACGACCTCGTCGAGCCAGGCGTCGTCGAGCGTGGCCGCGGCGAGGAGCACGGCGCGGCTCAGTCGCCGCTGACGCGCGTACGCGGCCTGCTCCCACGTGTCGCGGTCGCCGTCGCCGTGCACCCGGGCGGCCTGGCTCGCGAGCGGCTGCGGCCACGGCGTCCCGCGATCGGCCGCGGCGCGACGCGTGACGGCGGCGAGCGTCGGGCCGTCGACGCGCGACCAGGCGACGCGGTCGGCGGCCGGGGGCACGGGGAGCGCGCGGTCGGCGGGGGCGAGGAGCCCGCGCGCCGAGAGGGGGCCGGAGGGGGAGAGGGCCTCAGCGAGCGGACCCCGGAAGCCGTCGATCCCGTCCTGCGCCTGATCCGCCATCGTCACCATGAAAGCGATCGTAACCGATCATGGAGCAACAAGAATGGCTTGCTCGGATCGTTTTGGCTGTGTACAGTCCTGAATTGTTCGATCGCGTAGTCGCGTCGGGCAGTCGATTCGAAGGAGAACGAGGTGCCCGAGGTGACCGCGCACGCCGACTGGAGCCGAGACCGCTGGGTCGGGTTCGCCGACGGCCTCCTCGAGCAGGCCCTCGCGCATGCCAGCGCCGGCGGCGGCCGGATCCTCCTGCCCGGCGCGGAGGGCGGCTACGGCCGCGCGGTCGACGGGCTCGAGGGCTTCGCCCGCACCTTCCTCCTCGCGGGGTTCCGCATCGCCGGCGCCCGGGGCGTCGGCGTCGACCACCTCATCGACGCGTACTCGCGCGGCATCGCCACCGGCGTCGACCCGGATGCCCCCGACCGGTGGGTGCGGATGGAGGAGCACGCGCAGGCCAAGGTCGAGGCCGCGTCCCTCGCCCTCGTCCTCGACATGACGCGCCCCTGGATCTGGGACCGACTCGACGACCTCACCCGTGCCCGCCTCATCGCCTACCTCGAGCCGGCCGTCGGCGACGACACCTACCCGCGGACGAACTGGGTCTGGTTCCGCATCGTCGTCGAGACGTTCCTCCGCTCGGTGGGCGGCAGGTGGTCCGCCGACGACGTCGCGGCGGACCTCGCCCTCCACGACTCCCTCGTCCGCGAGGACGGCTGGCTCGCCGACGGGCCCGGGCGCGCCTACGACCACTACGTGGGCTGGGCGCTGCACCTGTTCCCCGTCCTCTGGTCGCGCATGCAGGGCGCCGGGGACCTCGCGGGAGGACGCACGGCCGCCGACGTCGCCCGCCTCGACCGCTACCTCGCGGACGCGCTGGCGCTCGTGGGCGCCGACGGCTCGCCGCTGCTCCAGGGCCGCAGCCTCATCTACCGCTTCGCGGCGGCCGCGCCGTTCTGGGCCGGCGTCATCGCCGAGGTGCCGTCGCACGCACCCGGCCTCCTGCGGCACGCCGCGAACGCCGTGGTCGCCCACTTCGCCGACCACGGCGCCCCCGGCGACGACGGCCTGCTCTCGACCGGCTGGCACCACCCGTGGGGCGCGCTCGCGCAGTCGTACTCGGGACCCGGCTCGCCGTACTGGGCGGTCAAGGGCCTCCTCGGCATCGCCCTCCCGGCCGACCACCCCGTGTGGGCGGCGCCGTCGGAGCCGCTGCCCGTCGAGCGCGGCGACCAGCTCCGGGCGATCGCGGCTCCCGGCTGGATCGTGTCGGGCACGCGCGACGACGGCATCGTCCGCGTCGTGAACCACGGCACCGACAAGGCCGAGGCCGGCGCGGTCGCCGTCGACTCGCCGCTCTACGCGCGCATCGGCTACTCGACGGCCACCTCCCCGCTCCTCGACGCGCGCGGCTGGGCGGAGCCGCTCGAGCAGGGCGTCGCCCTCGTCGACGCCGACGGCGCGGCCACCTCGCGCACGGGCATGGACGCCGCGGGTGCCGGGATCGAGGCCGACGGCCGGGTGGGCGTGGCGGGATCCCGCTGGGACGCCCACTGGATCGCGGCGGCGCCCACCGACCACCGCCACGGCGAGGGACTCGCGGGCGCGGCCCGCGCGGCCGGCCGGCTCGTCGTCCACTCGCTCGTCCGCGGGGCGGGGGAGGTCCGCGTCGCGGTCGTCGAGTCCCTGGCCGACGGCGTCCTCCCGGACGCCGTGCGCCTCCGCATCGGCGGATGGCCGGTCGCGGGCGACGACGTGCGCACCCGCGTGGGGGCCGGCGCCGCGTCGGCCTCCGCGCTCGGCCGGACGAGCGGCCTCGAGATCCTCGCGGGCGGCGCGGCCCACGCCGAGGTGGTCGCCCGGGACGGGTCGTCGCCCCTCGGCCCCCGGGTCGGCGTCCCCGTGCTGACCCTCCCCGTCGTCGTCGGCGAGCCCGTCGTCGCGTACGCGACGCTCACCGGCGACATGGCGGGTGACGCGCCGGACGACGTCGCGACCGCGGCGGAGCCCGCGCGATCCTGCGCCGTCGTCACCGCCCGCGAGGGCGACGACCTGCGCGTGACCGTGACCTGGCCCGACGGCCTCGTCACCGGCCACCGCCTCACAGACTCCGGACGCGCCGCACGGCCGGCCCGGTACCCGCGGAACCCCGGTGAGCACCGGGGCGCAGATGCAAAGGAGCACCACGCATGAAGAAGAGATCCACCGCAGCGGGGATCGTCCTCGTCGCCGCACTGTCCCTCTCGGCCTGCTCGGGATCCGGCAGCGAGGAGGCGACGCCCGCCGACGGGCCCGTCACCCTCACCCTCTCCGGCTGGAGCCTCAGCACCACGCCCGAGTTCCAGGCCCTCGCCGACGCGTACCACGAGAAGGACCCCGACGTCACGGTCGAGGTCAAGGAGTACGACGCGACCAACTACGACACCCTGATGACCGCCGACCTCGCTGCCGGCAGCGGGCCCGACCTCATCACGCAGAAGAACGTGAAGAACGTGGTGACCTACCAGGCGGGCGGCCAGCTCCTCGACGTCTCCGACGTCGAGCTGCCGGACGGCATCGGCGGGAAGGACGCCTACGAGGTCGACGGCACGCAGTGGGCGGTCCCGTACCGCCAGGACGCGTGGGTCCTCTTCTACAACAAGGCGCTCTTCGACCAGGCGGGCGTCGGCTACCCCGACGGCTCGTGGACCTGGGACGACTACGCCGAGCAGGCGAAGGCCCTCAAGGACGGCCTCACCGCGGCCGGCAGCTCCGCCGCGGGCACCTACGAGCACAGCTGGCAGTCCACCGTGCAGGGCTTCGCGAACGCGCAGGCCCCGAAGGCGGACGTGCTGTCGGGCGACTACTCCTACCTCGAGCCCTACTACGAGCGGGCCCTGGAGCTCCAGGACGAGGGCGCGCAGGTCGACTACAACACGGTCGTCGCGAACAAGCTGACCTACCAGGCGGAGTTCGGCAAGCAGAACGCCGCGATGATGCCCATGGGCACCTGGTTCGTCGCCTCGCTCATCGCGCAGCAGGCCTCGGGCGACTCGGACGACTTCGAGTGGGGCATCGCGCCCATCCCGCAGGACGACTCCTCCACGACCGGATCCGGCGACACCCCGGTGACGTTCGGCGACCCGACCGGCTTCGGCGTCAACGCCGCCATCGACTCCTCCAAGCAGGAGGCCGCGAAGGGCTTCCTCGCCTTCGCCGCCAGCGAGGAGGGCGCGCAGGTCATGGCCGGCATCGGCGTGACGCCCGCCCTCACGAGCAGCGCCGTGACGGACGCCTACTTCGGCGTCGAGGGCGCGCCCGGCGACGACCTGTCGAAGACCGCCTGGTCGGAGCACGACACCAAGGCGGAGAACCCCACCTCCGCCGAGACCGCCGCCGTGCAGAACATCCTGCTCGACCTGCACACGGCCGTCATGTCCGGCTCCACGAGCATCGACGACGCGATCTCCACGGCCGAGGGCCGCGTGGAGAACGAGGTCGGCACCAACTGATCCCGCGCGGTGGCCGGCCCCCGGGCCTGTCCCTGCGCCTGCCCCCCCTGCCCCC
>NZ_JBWKXC010000019.1:0-23933 GCF_059422605.1 Clavibacter sp. GW821-FHT01D01 | reverse complement strand
AAAAAAAAAAACGCCCCCCCAGATATGCCGACCGGTCTCGTGGGCTCGGAGATGTGGAGAAGAGACCCCGCCCCCTCCGCACCGACCGCCTCCGCTCCGAGCCCAGCCCCTGCCGCCCCGGTCGGTCCCGTCACGTTCGAGCAGCTGCGCGACTCCTGGCCGTCGGTCGTCGAGGCCGTGGAGAAGGCGAAGCGGAGCGCGTGGCTCGTCGCCGTCACCGCCACGCCCCGCGCCCTGGCGGGCGACGTGCTCACGCTGTCGTTCGTCAGCGCCAACGACGCCGAGAAGTTCAAGGAGCGCGGCGCTCCCGGCCAGGGCGTCAGCGACATCCTGCGCACGGCCATCCTCGACGTGCTCGGCCTGCGCGTGAAGTTCATCGCGCGCGTCGAGCCGCACGGCGGGTCCGCCCCGGCCCGCGGCGGATCCCCGTCCCCGGCTCCCGAGGTCGCTCCGGCCGCGGCTCCTGCTGCCGGCCGCCCCGCATCGTCCGGCGCACCCGCCGCCGCGTCCCGGCAGGCCCCGGGCTCGGCGCGATCCACCGCACCGGACTCCCCGGCCGCGTCCACCGCGCCGACGCCCGCGCCGCGGTCGGCACCTGCCGCCAAGGTCACGCCGGCCGGCGGCGGATGGGCCACCGTGGCCATCCCCACGTCCGACCCCGGAGCCGTCGAGCCGTCGTCCGCGCCCGTGGCACGTCCCGACCGCTCCGCGGCGACGACGGCCCCCAGCGCACCTGCCCCGTCCGCGCCCGCGGCCCCGCCCGTCCCGCCGAGGGCGTCCGCGTCGGCCGCACCCCGCCGCGGTCCGTCCGTGGTCCCCGACTCGCAGGTCCCCGACTTCGAGGAGCCCGATCCCGACGAGTTCGGCCCCGCCGAGCCCGGCTGGGCCACCGGCGGCGCGTCCCCCGACGAGGCGGCGCCGGCGACCCGTCCCGTCCCGGCGTCCTCGCAGGGCGCAGCCCCCTCCGCCCCGCCGGCCGCCAGCGCCGTCGCCAGCGCCGCTCCGGCGGCGAAGGCGACCCCCGCCGCCGCCCCGCAGCGCTACGGCGAGTCCGTCGTCCGCGAGATCCTGCAGGCGAGCTTCATCGAGGAGAAGCCCGTCGAGCGGAAGGCCCGCCCCACCATCCGCCCCACAGGTCAGGACTAGCGCCGCATGTACGAGGGAATCGTCCAGGAGCTCATCGACGAGCTCGGCCGTCTGCCGGGCATCGGCCCGAAGTCGGCGCAGCGCATCGCGTTCCACATCCTGCAGACGGAGACGTTCGACGTCTCGCGTCTCGCCGAGGTGCTCACCGTCGTCCGCGACAAGGTGCGCTTCTGCGCCATCTGCGGCAACGTCAGCGAGGAGGAGACCTGCGGCATCTGCCGGGATCCCCGTCGCAGCCCCGCCACCATCTGCGTGGTCGAGGAGGCGAAGGACGTCGTCGCCATCGAGCGCACGCGCGAGTTCCGCGGGCTCTACCATGTCCTCGGCGGGGCCATCAGCCCCATCGACGGCATCGGACCGGACGACCTCCGCATCCGCCAGCTCATGCAGCGCCTCGCCGACGCCACGGTCACCGAGGTCATCATCGCCACGGACCCGAACCTGGAGGGCGAGGCCACCGCGACCTACCTCTCGCGTCTGCTCTCCACCTTCGACATCCGCGTCACGCGCCTCGCCTCCGGCCTCCCCGTCGGTGGCGACCTCGAGTACGCCGACGAGGTCACCCTCGGCCGCGCCTTCGAGGGCCGGCGCCTCGTGGGGGAGTGACCCGGCTCCACCGCCGTCGCCTCCGCATCGCCCCGCACCGTCACACGCCGGATCCCCGGGCGCCCCCGCCCTAGAATCGTCATCCGGGCCGCCCACGCCCACCCGAACCCCAGGAGTCGCCCGTGAGCCTCATCGTGCAGAAGTTCGGCGGATCGTCGGTGGCCGATGCCGAGAGCATCAAGCGGGTCGCCAAGCGCATCGTGGCGACGCGCAAGGCCGGGAACGACGTGGTCGTCGCCGTGTCCGCCATGGGCGACTCGACCGACGAGCTGCTCGACCTGGCGCACGAGGTCACGCCCATCCCCGCGCCGCGGGAGCTCGACATGCTCCTCACCGCGGGGGAGCGCATCTCCATGGCGCTGCTGGCCATGGCCATCAAGAGCATGGGCTACGACGCCCGCTCCTTCACCGGCAGCCAGGCGGGCATGATCACCGACGCGCAGCACGGCGCCGCCCGCATCGTCGACGTCACGCCGGGCCGCGTCCGCGACGCGCTCGGCGAGGGCGCCATCGCCATCGTCGCCGGCTTCCAGGGCTTCAACCGCGGCACGGGCGACATCACCACGCTCGGCCGCGGCGGATCCGACACCACGGCCGTCGCCCTCGCCGCCGCCCTCGGCGCCGACGTGTGCGAGATCTACACCGACGTCGACGGCATCTTCACCGCCGATCCGCGCGTCGTCCCGCTGGCCCGCAAGATCGACCGCATCACGAGCGAGGAGATGCTGGAGCTCGCGGCGTCCGGCGCCAAGGTGCTCTACATCCGCGCCGTCGAGTACGCCCGCCGGCACGGCGTCCTGCTGCACGTCCGCTCCTCGTTCACGCACAACGAGGGCACCATCGTCTACAACCCCACGGATGGAGAGAATGTGGAAGAGCCCGTCATCGTCGGCGTCGCCGCCGACCTCAGCGAGGCCAAGGTCACGATCGTCGGGGTCCCCGACGTCCCGGGCAAGGCCGCGCAGATCTTCACCATCGTCGCCAAGACCGGCGCGAACATCGACATGATCGTGCAGAACGTGTCCGCGGCGGCCACGAGCCTCACCGACATCTCCTTCACGCTGCCGAAGTCGGACGCCCAGCGCGTGCTCACGGTGCTCGCCGCCGAGCAGGACGCCGTCGGCTTCACGGGCCTGCAGCACGACGACCAGATCGGCAAGCTGGCGCTCGTCGGCGCCGGCATGCGCACCAACGCGGGCGTCTCGGCGCAGCTGTTCACCGCGCTGTCCGACGCGGGCATCAACATCGAGATGATCTCCACGAGCGAGATCCGCATCTCGGTGGTCACGCGCGCCGACACCATCGACGAGGCCGTGCGCGTCGTCCACCACGCCTTCGGCCTCGACGCGGACGACGTGGCCGTCGTCCACGCCGGCACCGGCCGCTGACCCGCACGATCCCGCACCGCAGGAGGAGACACCCGTGACCGACACCGCACCCGCCGGATCCACCGCCCCCGCCCCGGCCCCCGAGACCGCCGGCCTCCGCGTCGGCGTCGTGGGCGCCACCGGGCAGGTCGGCGCGGTCATGCGCCGCCTGCTCGAGGAGCGCTCCTTCCCCCTCCAGGAGATCCGCTTCTTCGCGTCGGCCCGCTCGGCCGGCACGACGCTCCCGTTCGCCGGCCGCGACGTGGTCGTGGAGGACGCCGCGACGGCCGACCCCACGGGCCTCGACATCGCCCTCTTCTCCGCGGGCGCCACCACGTCCCGCGCGCAGGCGCCGCGCTTCGCCGAGGCGGGTGTCCTCGTCATCGACAACTCGAGCGCCTGGCGCATGGATCCCGACGTCCCGCTCGTCGTGTCCGAGGTCAACCCGGAGGCCATCGACGACGCGCGCCGCGGCATCATCGCGAACCCGAACTGCACCACCATGGCCGCGATGCCGGTCCTCAAGGTCCTGCACGAGGAGGCCGGCCTCACGCGCCTCGTGGTCAGCACCTACCAGGCGGTCTCCGGATCCGGCCTGGTCGGTGCCGAGGAGCTGGCCGGCCAGGCCGAGGCCGCCGTCGCCGCGGGCCCGGAGGCGCTCCGCCGCCTCGTCCACGACGGACGCGCCGTCGAGCTGCCCGCCCCTGCCGTCTACCAGCGCCCCATCGCGTTCGACGTCATCCCGCTCGCCGGCAGCATCGTCGACGACGGCCTCTTCGAGACCGACGAGGAGAAGAAGCTCCGCAACGAGAGCCGCAAGATCCTCGGCCTCCCGGAGCTCCTCGTGAGCGGCACCTGCGTCCGCGTGCCCGTGTTCACCGGCCACTCGCTGTCCGTGAACGCCGAGTTCGCCGCGCCGCTGAGCGTCGCCCGCGCGACCGAGCTGCTGTCCACGGCGCCGGGGGTGGAGCTCTCCGACATCCCCACACCGCTCCAGGCGGCCGGGACGGACCCGAGCTACGTGGGCCGCATCCGCGCCGACGAGGGCGCGCCGGAGGGGCGCGGCCTCGCCCTCTTCATCAGCAACGACAACCTGCGCAAGGGCGCGGCGCTCAACGCCGTCCAGATCGCCGAGGTCGTCGCCGCACGTCGCTGACCCCTCCCGAGCCGCCCTCGTCAGCGCCCCCTTACTCGCGGCTCCGGTCCCGAGGGCGGCCGGAGGCACGGGCGTACACTGATCCGGTGAGTGAATCAGCGGAACCGGTAGACGTCGTCCTCGTCGGCGGCGGGATCATGAGCGCGACGCTCGGCACCCTCATCAAGCAGCTCGAACCCGACTGGACCATCCAGATCTTCGAGCGGCTCGGCGAGGTCGCCATGGAGAGCAGCAACCCGTGGAACAACGCGGGCACCGGTCACGCGGCCCTCTGCGAGCTGAACTACACGCCGGAGAAGGACGGGAGGATCGAGATCGGGTCGGCGACCCGCATCAACGAGCAGTTCCAGCTCTCCCGCCAGTTCTGGGCGCACCTCGTCACCGCGGGTGCGGTGCCGGAGCCCAAGGAGTTCATCAACCCCACCCCGCACATGACCTTCGTGCGCGGCGAGGAGAACGCCCGCTACCTGCGCCGCCGCTTCGACGCGCTGCGCGCCCACCCGCTGTTCTCCGACATGGAGTACTCGGAGGACCCGGCGGTCATCCACTCCTGGGCCCCGCTCCTGGTCCTGCAGCGGGACAAGTCGGAGGTCATCGCGGCCACGCGCTTCGAGGGCGGCACCGACGTCGACTTCGGCGCCCTCACGAACAAGCTCGTCGACTACCTGACGGAGCACGGCGCCGCCCTGCACCTCAACCACGACGTCCGCCGCATCTCCCGGAACGGCGACGGCACCTGGCGCCTCGACGTGCGCAAGGAGGTGGGCCGCTCGACCGTCCGCGTGGACGCCAAGTTCGTCTTCATCGGCGCGGGCGGCGGTGCGCTGCACCTGCTCCAGAAGGCCGGCATCCCCGAGATCAGGGGCTTCGGCGGCTTCCCCATCAGCGGCGAGTTCCTCCGCACCGACGACCCGACCATCGTCGCCCAGCACCAGGCGAAGGTGTACGGCAAGGCGGCCGTCGGCTCTCCGCCCATGTCCGTCCCGCACCTCGACACGCGCGTGGTCGACGGGCAGGCGTCGCTGCTGTTCGGCCCCTACGCCGGGTTCAGCCCGCGCTTCCTCAAGAAGGGCTCGCTCCTCGACCTCTTCACCTCCATCCGCCCGCACAACGTCGTCCCGATGCTCGCGGTCGCGAAGGACAACCTGAGCCTCATCAAGTACCTCGTCAGCCAGCTCCTCGCCTCCAAGGAGACGAAGTTCGACGCGCTCCGCGAGTTCATGCCCACCGCCGACCCGAAGGACTGGTACCCCATCACGGCGGGCCAGCGCGTGCAGGTCATGAAGAAGGACGCGCAGAAGGGCGGGGTGCTGCAGTTCGGCACCGAGGTCGTCGCCGCGGCCGACGGCAGCATCGCCGGCCTCCTCGGCGCATCGCCCGGGGCCTCGACGGCCGTGCCGATCATGCTCGACGTCCTCGAGCGGTGCTTCCCCGACCGCATGGACGGCTGGCGGAAGCCCCTGAGGCGCATGATCCCGAACTACGGCACGCTGGTCGCGTCCGACCCGAGGAAGACCCCGCGGATCGTCGCCGAGACGTCCGAGGTCCTCGAGCTGCAGCCCTGATCCCGCGGGGCCGCCTTCCGCGGCCCCGCGGCGTCCCCTCCGGGTGCGGCTCGTTCGAAAGTGTGTTCGAATGGACGCATGAGATGGAGCTCCCAGAAGCTGTCGGACGCCAGCGCCGACGCGCTGCCCGGCCTCGCGCGCCTCAGCAACCTGGTGCAGAGCGTGCGCACGCCCGAGTTCCAGGGCGTGACCTTCCACGAGGTGCTGGCGAAGTCCGCCCTCAACCGCGTCCCGGGGGAGTCGAAGGTCATGCCGTACGGCTGGACCATCAACCCCTACCGTGGGTGCACGCACGCGTGCGTCTACTGCTTCGCCCGCCCCACGCACGAGTACCTCGACCTCGACGGGGGACGCGACTTCGACGACCAGATCGTCGTGAAGGTCAACGTGGCCGAGGTGCTCGCCCGTGAGCTCGCGAAGCCGACGTGGACGCACGACAGCGTCGCCCTGGGCACCAACACGGACCCGTATCAGCGCGCGGAGGGCCGCTACGCGCTCATGCCGGGCATCATCGCGGCGCTCGCGTCGTCGGGCACTCCGCTCTCCATCCTCACCAAGGGGACGCTGCTGCGCCGTGACCTCCCGCTGCTCCAGGAGGCGTCGCGGAGCGTCCCGGTCGATCTGGCGATGAGCATCGCGGTGCTCGACGACGACCTGCAGCAGTCCGTCGAGCCGGGCACCCCCACGACCGCCGCCCGGCTCGCCACGGTGACGGCGATCCGGGAGGCGGGCCTGGACTGCACCGTGTTCATGATGCCGATCCTGCCCATGCTCACCGACTCCGTGGAGCACCTCGACCACGCGCTCACCCGCATCCGTGAGGCGGGCGGCACGCGCGTGCTGTACTCCGCCCTCTACCTGAAGCCGGGCGTGAAGGAGTGGTACCTCGAGTGGCTGGAGCGGGAGCGGCCGGACCTCGTCGGCCGGTACCTCGACCTGTACGCGCGCGGCGCCTACGCACCGCAGGCGTACCGCACGTGGTTGACGGCGCGCATGGGCCCGCTGGTCCGGCGTCACGGGCTGGGCGGCGGTCGCGTCGATCCCCGCACGGGCGGCGTCCTGTCCCGGGCCGACCTGCCGGGTCTCGAGGGCGGGCGCGCCGCGACCTCGTCCCGACCGCGCCCGGGATGGAGCCAGGAGGGGGCGGACTCCCGCGCCACTTCCGGGCGGGGACGCCGCAGCTGGACGCAGGCACCCGCGCCGGGACCGCTCGTCGCCGCCGCGCTGCCGGCCGCCGCCGGGACGCAGGCGACCCTGTTCTGATCCCGCGCGGCAGGTGTCCGTCCACGCACGGTGGCCCCGGCGGGGCGGAGGGCCTGGCTAAGGTTCTGGCATGACGACCCTGCGCGAGCCCGGTGCGGGGACGCGCGACGCCATCGGCCGGGCGGCGCCCGTGCCCGTCCGCATCGGCGTGCTCATGGGCCACGAGTCGGCCCTCGACGAGGTGTGCGCCATCTTCCGCCGCCGCGCCCCGGAGGTCGACGTGGTCGTGAGCACGACCGCCTGGCTCCAGCTGGTCAGGTCGCCCCGGTTCCCCACGGACGTCGTCGTGGTGGACTACGACCTGGCGGACGCCGTCAGCCTCGAGGGCCGGGTGCGCTCCTGCCGGGCGGCCGGAGCGGCGGTCGTCGTGCTCTCGCGGTCGGGTTCCGACGAGGTCCGACGCCGGGTGCTCGACGCGGGTGCCGCGGCCCTGCTCACCGGTCCGGTCCCCGCGGGCGACATCGTCGCGGCCGTGCGCGCCGTCGCCGCGGGTGCGCGGGCCGGCCGGATGCGCCGCGAGGACGAGGAGTCCGCCCTCGCGGCCCGTGCCTTCGCGAGCCCGCGCCTCAGCCAGGGGGAGGAGCAGGCGCTGCGCCTCTACGTCACGGGCTGCTCCACCCAGGACGTCGCCACCGCGATGAACGTGCAGTACGAGACGGCCAAGACCTACCTGCGGCGCGTGCGCGCGAAGTACCGCCTGGTCGGACGGATCGCCGGACGGCGGGCGGACCTGATCGAACGCGCCACCGAGGACGGCTACCTTCGGTAGATGGCCAAGCTCTACTTCCGTTTCGGTGCGATGAACAGCGGCAAGAGCACGTCGATGCTCCAGGCCGCCTACAACTACGAGGAGCGCGGGCAGCACGTGCTGCTCACGAAGCCCGTGATCGACACCAAGGGCGACCGCGACATCGTGTCGCGCCTCGGCGTCCGCCGACCGGTGGACTTCCTGCTCGAGCCCGACGCGGACGTCTGGCAGGAGTTCGGGATCCACCGCGAGCGCGTGCTGCAGGAGAAGGGCGGGCCGACCGCGTGCCTCCTCGTCGATGAGGCGCAGTTCCTCCGGGAGTCCCAGGTCGACGACCTCCTGCGCATCGCGATCCTCCAGGACGTGCCGGTGATCGCGTACGGCATCCGCACCGACTTCCAGACGGTGGCGTTCCCGGGAAGCCGGCGCCTGCTGGAGATCGCGCACAGCCTCGAGGAGATGAAGACCATCTGCCGCTGCGGACGCAAGGCCGTCTTCAACGCCCGGCAGGTGGGGGAGCGCTTCATCTTCGACGGCGACCAGGTCGCCATCGACGGCGAGGACGTGACGTACATGTCGCTCTGCGGCGCCTGCTACCTCGCCGAGAGCGGGGGAGTGCTCACGAGCGGACGGCCCGTCGAGTCGAGCGCGTCGGTCTTCAGCTACCCCGCGGGGCCGGACGCGGACTTCTCCTGAGACGCGCCCCGTGCGGTCCCTCCGCCCGTCAGTCGCGGAGCGAGCGGAGCCCGGCGGCGGTGAGCGCCCCGGTGATCACCAGGGTCGCGAGGGGCAGGAGGGCAGCGCAGACGTCGGGCATGGGGGTCCGGATCTTCTCTTCGGGTGAGCGTTCGGCAGAGGGGAGGTGGGTGGCCTGATCCCTCACGCCACGTTAGCGGGCCTCACGCCGCCCCGCCGCCCCAGATGCTGGGGCGCCTCGGCCCCGTGGTCCCGTGAGCGTCGCCGCGTCCGACGGCGGGTCGCGCCTGTGGGAGCATGGCAGCGGACGCCGTTGGGGGGCGTTCCATCGACGAGGGGGAATCGCCTGTGGAACTGCGTGAATACATCCGGATCCTGCGACGCTCGTGGATCCTGATCCTGCTCGTCCTCCTCCTGGGCGTCGGGGCGGCGGCGGGGTACTCGCTCGTCCAGACGCCGGAGTACCGGGCCACGTCCAAGGTCTTCGTCTCGACGCAGTCCGCGGGGACGGTGCAGGACCTCAGCCAGGGCAGCACGTTCACGCAGGGGGCGGTGAAGAGCTACGCCGACGTGGTCTCCACGCCGGTCGTGCTCGAGCCGGTCATCGCCCAGCTGGGCCTCAGCGCCACGGCGGAGACGCTCGAGCCGAAGATCACGGCCACGGCGGCGCTCGACACGGTCATCATCGAGATCGCCGTGGAGGACGAGCAGGCCGACTCCGCCGCCACCATCGCCAACGCGGTGGCCGCGAGCTTCACCGACGTCGTCGCGGAGCTCACGCCCCTCGACGCGAACGGGCAGCCGCAGGTGAAGATCACGACGCTGCAGGAGGCCCGCATCCCGGCCGCGCCCGTATCGCCCAAGGTGCCGCTCAACCTGGCCCTCGGCGCGCTCATCGGCCTCGCCCTCGGCGTCGCGGTGTCCGTGCTCCGCTCCACGCTCGACACGCGCATCCGCGGGGAGCGCGACCTCCGGCTCGTCACGCACGCGCCCATCCTCGGCGGCATCGCGTTCGACCCGAAGGCGAAGGAGCGCCCGCTCATCGTCCAGTCCGACCCGCGCAGCCCGCGCGCGGAGTCGTTCCGCAGCCTCCGCACGAACCTCCAGTTCCTCGACTTCGGCGGCCGTGCCCGCAGCTTCGTCATCACCAGCGCCGTCGAGTCCGAGGGCAAGTCCACCACCAGCGCCAACCTCGCGATCGCGCTGAGCGACGCGGGCGCCCGCGTCGCCATCATCGACGCCGACCTCCGCCGACCGAAGCTCGCCTCCTACCTCGGCCTCGAGGGCGCCGTCGGCCTCACCGACGTGCTCATCGGCCGCGCGCAGCTGAAGGACGTGCTCCAGCCGTGGGGCAACCGCAACATGTTCGTGCTGCCGGCCGGCCAGATCCCGCCCAACCCGAGCGAGCTGCTCGGATCGCGGACCATGGTCATGCTGCTGAAGGAGCTGGAGGCCGAGTTCGACACCGTGCTCATCGACGCGCCCCCGCTCCTTCCCGTCACGGACAGCGCGGTCCTGTCCAAGAGCGCGGGCGGGGCGATCCTCGTGGTCTCCGCCGGCCGGGCGCACCGCGGGCAGGTCCACGCCGCCATCGAGTCGCTGCACAGCGTCGGCGCCGAGGTCCTGGGCGTCGTCCTCACCATGCTCCCGACCAAGGGCCCGGACGCCTACGGGTACGGGCAGTACGGCTACTCGTACGTCCGCCCCGAGGGCGCCGACGGCCCCACCCCCGCCACGGCCTGATCCCGACCGCCGCCGGTCGGCGCGGGCCCGCCGGCCCCGTGTCGTCGCGGGCCCCCGCGCGGGGCCCTGTACCATCCGGAGGACACCACCGCTCCATCCTGCATCTCCCCGCTGCTCGGACCACGGGCCCGTCCTCCCACCGGAGCGGGCCCCGGAACGTCGTGGGAACGCGTCCCGGACACCCCGCCGCCCGACCGGGCGGCGTGCCGGCCGCGGGATGCCCGCCACACCGGGAGACACCATGTCGGCTCACGCCGAGGCGCGCACGCGCCGCATCGGAGGACGCCCCTCCGCCCTCCGCACGCACCGAGCCGCGGGAGCCCGTCGTGGCTAGGACCGCGCCGGACGGCCGGAAGCCCATGGCCGTCACGGGCCGCGCCCAGCGCAAGCGCCCGTCGCTCGCCCGGCTCATCCCCGGGGTCGGCGTCACGGCCGTCGTGGCCTTCCTGGTGATCGACCTGATCCTCGTCTCCGCGGCGGTCACGCGCACCGACGCCGACCGATCCGACGGCGCGGCACCGGCCCCCGCGAGCACCGCGACCGCGGAGGCCTCGCCCACCCCCGAACCGAGCGCGAGCCCGAGCGCCGGCACCACCGCCGTCGCCGCGCCGACCGTGTTCCTCGCGGCCGGTGACGCGGAGGTCGCCTGGCGCACCACCGCCGGCTCCTGCACGGGCGAGGCGGCCCGCATCGAGACCACCATCGACGAGGGCCGGACGTGGGACGCCCGTACCACCGACTCGTTCGACGCCCGCCGCGTGCTGGCGCTCACCGTCGAGAGCCCGGACGTGGGCAGCATCGTCGCGGACGTCACGGCCGCGTGCTCGCGCACCGCGCTGCAGAGCTTCACGGGCGGGGAGTTCTGGCGCGACTCACCTGCCCTCGCCTCGACCACGGCGTACGTCGATCCGGAGGAGCCGGGCACGATCCAGCTCGTCCAGGGTGCGCAGGACGCGCCGTGCGACGACGCGGTGCAGGTGGTGGACAGCGGCCAGGCGGCGGCGGTGCTCTGCGCCTCCGGCGATCTGCACGTCCGCTCCGGCAGCGGGGACTTCCGCCAGGTGGATGCCCCCGGTGCCCTGGCCCTCGCGCTCGGCCCGGACGGGATCCTGACGGCGGGCACGGCGGAGTCATGCACCGGCACGAGCATCGGCCGGATCGTCCCCGCCTCGGGTGACATCAGCACCGTCGGCTGCGCTCCTGCCGTCCCCACGAGCGGCCAGGTCGCCGTGTCCGCCGCGGGTCGCGCCGTCTGGCTCCTCACGGGCGACGCCGTCAGCATCTCCACCGACGGAGGGGCCAGCTGGTGACCTCCTCCACGATCCGCTCCCGTCGAGTGCGACGCGCTCGACGGCCGTGGACGCGACGGAGGGTCGTCGGGACCGCCGCCGCGGTGGTCGCCCTGATCGTCGTGCTGTGGATCGCCTGGGTAGCCGCCCGCGCACTCCTCGCCCGGGCGGAGCTCGAGCAGGCCGTGCCGCTCGCCTCGTCCGTCCAGCGCGACCTCCTGGGGGGCGACTCCCCGGGGGCCGCCGCCGGGGTCGCGCAGCTGCGCGAGCACTCCTCGCGAGCCGTGTCCCTGACGGGCGATCCCGTGTGGGCGGCCACGGAGGCCCTCCCCCTCGTCGGCCCGAACCTCACGGCCTTCCGCGAGATCGCGGGCGTGGTCGACCGCGTGGGCTCCGACGCCCTCCAGCCCGTCGTGGGGATCGCCGGGACGCTCGACGTCAGCAGCCTGACGCCGAAGGACGGGCGGATCGACCTCGACCCGATCATCGCGGCACAGGAGCCCGTCCGCCAGGCGGACGACGCCCTCGACGCCGCCCTCGACGACGTCACGGCCATCGACACGGGCGCGACCCTCAGCCCGGTCACGGACGCCGTCACCCGGCTCCGCGAGACCGTCGGCTCCGCGGCGGACACCCTCGCGATCGTGCGCCACGTCGCCGACCTCGCGCCGGCCATGCTCGGCGCCGACGGCGACCGCGAGTACCTGCTCATGTTCCAGAACAACGCGGAGGTGCGCTCCACCGGCGGCATCCCGGGCGCGCTCGCGCTCGTGCGCACGGGCGGCGGGTCGTTCTCCCTCACCCAGCAGGACTCGGCGCGCGCCTTCCCGCGGCTCGACCAGCCCGCGCTCCCGCTCGATCCCCAGACGGCGGGCCTCTACGGCACCATCACCGGCCGGTACATGCAGGACGTGACGCTGACCCCCGAGTTCCCGCAGGCCGCGCCGCTCGCCGCCGAGATGTGGCGGCTCAAGCACGCCGACGACATCGACGGCGTCATCAGCATCGACCCCGTCGCCTTGTCGTACCTGCTCGAGGCGACCGGACCCATCACGCTGTCGACGGGCGACGTGCTCCGGTCCGACGACGCCGTCGACCTGCTGCTCCACGACGTCTACCTCCGCTACCCGGACCCCGACGTGCAGGACGCGGTGTTCGCGAGCGTCGCCGACTCGGTCTTCTCCCGGGTCTCCTCCGGCGACGTGGATCCCGCGGCGCTCGTGAAGGCCCTGTCGCGCGCCGCCGAGGAACGGCGGATCCTGCTCTGGAACGCCCGGCCCGACGAGCAGGCGACGCTCGCGGGCACCACGTTCCAGGGGTCGCTGCCCACCGACAACAGCGAGTCGACGCAGTTCGGCGTGTTCCTCAACGACGCCACCGGTGCGAAGATGGACTACTTCCTCACGCTCGAGACCACGCAGGCCATGGCGATGTGCCGCGACGACGGCCGGCCGAACTACCGCACGGAGGTCACGCTCGGATCCACGGCCCCGGCGGATGCGGCATCGCTCCCGTTCGTGGTGACCGGGGGAGGGGTCTACGGCGTCGCGCCCGGGGACATCAAGACGCGGGTCGCCGTCTACGGTCCCCCCGGGACGGTGCCGCTCAGCGTGCGCATCGACGACGAGGTGGTCGAGTTCCAGCCCGAGATCGTCGGCGGGCGCGCGGTCGCCCAGGTCGAGGTCACCCTGCAGCCCGGTCAGAGCGTCAGCATTTCCGTGGACACGCTGGGGGACAAAAGGACCGACACCCCCCTGTCGATCGTGACCACCCCCGTGATTAACGCGATCGAAACACGATTCCGCTCGCTGTCCTGCGACGCATCCCAGTAGTGTCCTCGGTGGGGGAACGATCGACGACGGACCCGAGTCCGTCGAGGCACCCCTGTGCACCAGCAATCTCATCCAGGGGGAACCACATGCTCAAGAAGATCCTCGCCGGGGCGGCCATCGCCCTCGCCGCGACGTTCACCGTCTCGACCGCCGCCACCGCGGCCCCGTACACGCCAGAGGGCGGCGTCACCGTCAGCGACCCGACCGTCGCGCCCGGCCAGAGCACGGTGCTGACCTTCGCGGACGGCTCCTTCGCTCCCGTCGTGCCCGTCACGATCACCATCACCGGCGAGGACGCGGCCAACGCCACGCTCGCCTCGTTCCGCACGGCCCCCATGGCCGTCACGAGCAACTCCATCACCAAGAACTCGACCAGCGCCGGCGGCCTCCGCGTCACCGTCACGCTGCCCGCCGGTTCCGCCTCGGGCTCCTACGCCCTGACCGGGACCGACACGCAGGGCAACACCGTCTCCACGACGATCTCCGTCGTCGCGGCCGCCGGCACCGGCACCGCCACTGGCTCCACCTCGGACGGCGCCGCGGGCCTGCCCGTCACGGGCGGCCAGCTCCCCGTCGTCCTCATCTGGACCGGCGGCGGCCTGCTGCTCCTCGGCGCCGCTCTCGTCGCGGTCCTCGCGACGGTCCGTCGCCAGCGCACCACGGTCTGACCCGCATCAGATCCCGCGTCGCCTGACTCCCTCCGGAGCGGTGCGACGGAAGGCCCCGAGGCATCGCCTCGGGGCCTTCCGCCGTCTCCGGGCCGTGCGATGACCCCAGTCCGGGGTCCATCTCGTCCGCGTCCCTCCTCCGGGGAGCCGGTCGCGTATAGCATCGCGATCGTGGGTTTACCCGACCCGCTGTCTGCCCTTTGGCGTCGACCCGAAATCGCGCGCCGCGGACACCACCGCCCCGAGGCGATACCCGTCGTGCCCCGCACGTCCGTCTCGGGCGTATCAGTGAAGGCACACCCGAGATGCTCGCCAAGACCCTGGCGGGCGCGTTCGTCGCGCTCGCGCTCACCGCTTCCGCTCCACTCGCCGCCCAGGCCGAGGACTACGTCCCCACGGACTCCGGCCTCTCCTGCGCCGGCATGTCCGTGACCCCCGCGGCCGTCGCGCCCGGCGGGTCCGTCACCGTCACCGGTGCCGCCGGCGCGTTCACGCCGGGCGAGACCGTGGCCCTGCGCCTGTCCGCCACGGCCGGCGCGCCCGCCGTCGCCGGCGACCCGGCCGCCTCGGTCGTCGCCGCCGCCGACGGCTCCGTCTCCGGCACGCTCGTCGTCCCGACGACGGCCACGGGCACCTGGCGCGCCAACGAGACCGCCGCGTCCGGCGACCACTGGTGCGGCCTCGTCTCGGTCGTGCCGGCCAGCGCGAGCACGGCCGCCGCGTCCGGCTCGCTCCCCATCACCGGCGGCACCCTGCCGACCGGCCTCGCGATCACCGGCGGCGGCCTGCTCCTCGCGGGCGCCGCGGCCGCGGGCATCGCCTCGGCCCGTCGTCGTCGGGCCTCCTGACCCCCGACACCGCATGACCCCCGACGCGGGCGGATCCGATCACGACCGGATCCGCCCGCGTCGTCGCGTGCGGGCGGAGAGCAGGGCGGCCGCGCCGGCCCCCAGGAGCGCGCCGAGCCCGTTGGCCGCCACGTCGGCGAGGGAGGCCACGCGCGCCGGCAGGAACGCGCCCTGCGCGAGCTCCACCGCGCCCGACAGCGCGGTGCCCGCGACCCCCACGGCGAGCCAGCGACGGCTCCCGAGGGCGAGGACGCCGAGCATCCCGAGCGGTGCGAACAGGACGACGTTCGCGGCCGACTCGATCATCGGGTAGCGGAAGCCCGGGATTCCGTGGTGCTGCAGGAAGCGGACGCCGCGCATCAGCGTCGGGTACGCACCGCGGTCGACGCTGTCCGGGGCGAGCGTGACCAGCGCCACGATCCCGACGTAGGCCAGCAGGAGGAGGGCGGCCTGACGGTGCCGCCGGCGCCGCCGCTCCCGATCCCGCACGGCGCCCCAGGTCGAGCGATCCGGCATCGCGTCCTGATCCCCGTTCGGACGTGGCGCGCGCCGTCGGGGATCGGGGGCGAGGGGGTCCATGAGGGCGGCAGCCTAGCAACGCGGACCCGCAGCGCACCGGGCTGCAGGACACCCGGGTCCGGCCCCGGGAGCCGCGTCCGGACGTCGCGCGCGGTTCGCGGAACGGCTACCCCGGAGGCCCGTACGGACCCATGATGAGGGCACTCATCACATTTCGGCCACGGGCAGCTGGGACCATCCCCGGGGCGGATGCCCGACCTCCGAGCGCGGGTTAGATTCGTACCATGAGGAAAACTGACCTGACCATCTCGACCCGGTTGGGCGCGTTCCTCGGACTCGTCGGCATGAGCACGATCGCCGGCGTCCTCGTCGCCGCCATGGTGACCCCGGCCATCGCCGTCTCCGGCATCGCGGCCAACAGCACCATCGGCGTGTTCGAGGACATCCCCGACAACCTGCAGATCGACAACCTCGCGCAGAAGACCGTGCTGTTCGCCAAGCAGGGCGACCAGCAGGTTCCTTTCGCCGAGTTCTTCTCGCAGGACCGCGAGGAGGTCCCGTGGGAGGCCGTCTCGCAGTTCGCGAAGGACGCCGCGATCGCCACGGAGGACCCCCGGTACTACGAGCACGGCGGCGTCGACGTGCTGTCGGCGGCCCGCGCGCTCGCGCAGAACGTGCTGAACGACGAGGTGCAGTCCGGCGCCTCGACCATCACGATGCAGTACGTCCGCAACGTCCTGGTCCAGAAGGCCCAGAACATGGTCGACTCCACGGACGAGGAGCAGCAGGCCGCCGGCCGGAAGGCCTTCCAGGAGGCCACGCAGCCCGACATGCCCCGCAAGCTCAAGGAGATGCGGATGGCGATCGGGGTGGAGAAGAAGTACTCCAAGAACGAGATCCTCCTCGCCTACCTCAACATCGCGAACTTCGGCAGCCGGGTCTACGGCATCGAGTCGGCCGCGCGGTACTACTTCGACGTCTCCGCCGCGGACCTCAACCTGGAGCAGGCCGCGAGCCTCATCGCGACGGTCAACGCTCCGGAGATCTACAAGATCGACAACCCGGACAACCTCGAGCGCAACAAGGGCCGTCGCGACCTCCTGCTGAGCAACATGCTCAAGGAGCAGAAGATCACGCAGGAGCAGTACGACGCGGCGGCGGCGGCGGAGATCACCCCCACGATCACGCCCTCCACGAGCGGCTGCATCCAGGCGAACCCGATCTCGGCCGCGTACTTCTGCGACTACGTGAAGAACGAGATCCTCACCAACCCCGAGTTCGGCGAGACCGCCTCCGACCGCGACGCGCTGCTGAAGCGCGGCGGCCTGCAGGTCTACACGACCCTCGACCTCGACATCCAGGCCAACGCGGCCGACCAGATGCGCAAGCAGGTGCCGACCACGGCGCGCTTCACGCAGATCGGCGGATCCGTGGTCTCCCGCGAGGTGAAGACCGGCCGAGTGATCGCGATGGCGCAGAACACCGACTACGGCGTCGCGACTGACCAGCCAGGCGTGACCGAGATCAACTACTCCGCTGACAAGGCGCACGGCGGCAGCGCCGGGTTCCAGGTCGGCTCGACGTACAAGATCTTCACGCTCGTCGACTGGCTGAAGGCGGGGAAGTCGATCTACCAGACGGTCAACGCCTCCAAGACGACCTGGTCGGCCAGCGAGTTCACCCAGTGCGGTGACAGCCTCGCCGGCTCCCCGGACTACAAGGTGACCAACGACACGAACACCGGCGCCACGTCGAACCAGAACGTCCTCGCCGCGACCGTCGCCTCCGTCAACTCGGCCTTCGTCGCGATGGCGAGCCAGCTGGACCTGTGCGACATCAGCAAGACCGCCACGGACATGGGTGCCTACAACGCGGACAAGCGCGACCTCTCGAGCTTCCCGTCCGACGTGGTCGGCTCGGGCGGCAACACCGTCGCGCCGCTCCAGATGGCCACGGCCTTCGCGTCCGTCGCGAACCAGGGCACCATGTGCCCGCCCATCGCGATCGACAAGGTCGTCCTCCCGGACGACAGCGAGCTGGTCACGCCGAAGAGCGCCTGCGCGCAGGCGATGAGCCCCGAGGTCGCGAACACGGCTGCCTTCGCCCTGAAGGCCGTCATGGGCGGCACGGGGGCTGCGTCGAACCCGCGCGACGGCACGCAGATCATGGGCAAGACGGGCACCACCGACCGCTCGAAGGACACCTGGTTCGTCGGCTCCTCCACCGAGGTCACCACGGCGGTCTGGGTGGGCAACGTCGAGGGCTTCGCGTCGATGCGCCGCAATGTGCTCAACGGCTCCGCCGCGGACAGCGCGCGTCACCGCATCTTCAAGCCGCTGCAGACCTTCATCGACGACCGGTACCCCGCCGAGGACTTCCCGGCGCCCGCCAGCACGCTGACGAAGCGACCGTACGTGGCGCCCGCGCCGAAGCCCACGCAGTCCGCCGCCCCGACGGCCCCCGAGGCGCCGGCCGCTCCGGCCCCGGCGCCGGCGGAGCCCGCACCTCCCGCGGAGGGATGAGCCCGCGCTCGATGGGGAGCGCGCGCCGACGGCCGTCGCCTCCGGGCGGCGGCCGTCGTGCTGTCCGCCATCCGGCCTCCGAGGACGGGCCTCGTAGACTGGACGACCGCCGCACCACCGAGCCGGGAAGGCCATCATGACCGGGACCCCGACGTCCGCTCCCGCACGCGTGCGCACGCTGCTGCCCGGGATCGAGGGCCTCCGCGGCGTGGCGGCGGTCGCCGTGCTCCTGTACCACGTGCAGCGCCAGCTCGCCCGCCCCACGACCGACGTCCCGCTCGTCGGCGAGGTCGCCTTCTTCAGCCATGGCGTGACGCTCTTCTTCGTGCTCAGCGGCTTCCTGCTGTTCCTGCCCTTCGCGCGGAGCCTCATCGACGGCGGGCCCCTGCCGCGACTGTCGCGCTACGCCGCGAACCGGGCGCTGCGGGTCTTCCCGGGCTACATCGTCGTGCTGCTCCTCGTGAGCCTGGTCCTCCGCGTCGCGATCCTGCCCCGCGACACCCGCGACGCGGGCCTGGAGATCGGCACCCTCGGACCCGTCGACACCGTGCTCAACGCCCTGCTGCTGCAGGGCTACGCCCCCCGCACGCTGCGCAGCGGCATCGAAGTCGCCTGGACCCTGGCGGTGGAGGTCTGCTTCTACGTGCTGCTGCCCATCGTCGCCGTCCTCGCCGCGCGTCTGCTGCGGGGGAGGGGGACGTGGGTCCGTGCCCTGGCTCCTGCCGTCGTGCTGCTCGTGATCGGCATGGCCGGCAAGGTGTGGTCCATGGTCGCGCAGGCGCCGCTCGGGCATCAGGGTCGCCTGGCGAGCGAGTGGGGCGCCACCGGGGAGGCCGTCGCGAACCGCAGCATCCTGACCCACGCCGACCTCTTCGCCTACGGGATGGCCGCCGCGGTGGTCCTGCTCACCCTGTCCTCGGACGACGGCCTCCGCGACCGCGTCGCGGCCTGGCGCGTGCCCGTGGGCATCGCCGCCGCGGCCCTGATCGTCGTCGCCTCCGAGGCGCCCGTGGAGGCGTTCGAGGAGAGCCTGGTGGCGGCCTCCTGCGCGGCCCTGCTGCTCATCGTCGCCCTGCCACGCCGCGGGGGCTCCCTCGGCCCGGTGACGCGCTTCCTGGAGCTCCGGTGGATCGCCTGGCTCGGGACGATCTCGTTCAGCGTCTACCTGTGGCACCTCCCCGTGATCCGGTTCCTCCGCCGGGCGGGCCTGGTGCTGCCGGACACGCTGGCGGGCTTCGCCCTGAACACGCTCGTGGTCGGCGCCGTGACGCTCGCGCTGTCCGCGGCCACGTACTACGCGATCGAGCGGCCGGCGCTGCGGCTGAAGCCCGGTTCCCGCTAGGGCGCGTGCCCGCGTGCCGCTCGCCGCGTGCGCGTGCGGGCACGTTCGCCTGCCGCATCGGCGAAGGGCGCGCTGCCTCGGGATCGACGCGGGCCCCGCACGGTGTCCGTACGACGACGAAGGGCCGCTCCGTGCGGAGCGGCCCTTCGTGGTGATGCCGGTCGTGCTGTGCCTCTGGGAGGCGGTGTGTCGGGGTAACAGGATTTGAACCTGCGACCTCTTCGTCCCGAACGAAGCGCGCTACCAAACTGCGCCACACCCCGATGGCCCGAGGGCCGGGCTCTACGATACCCGATGTTCCGGGGTCCCGCGTACGCCCCGCGCGTCAGACGGCGGTGAGCGTCACGAGCGTCGCCTCGGGGTAGCAGGCGAAGCGCACCGGGGCGTAGATGGAGGTGCCGAGGCCCGCGCTCACGTGCAGGTACGAGGCCCGATCGGCGTGCGGCCAGACGCTGAGCCCCTTCACCTGGCGGCGCGGGATGTCGCAGTTGGTGACCAGGGCGCCGTACCCGGGCACGCAGACCTGGCCGCCGTGCGTGTGCCCGGCGAAGACCATCCGGGCGCCGTTGGTGACGAAGGAGTCGAGCACGCGGCGGTAGGGCGCGTGCGCGACGCCGACGGAGACCACGGGGGCGCCGGACGACTCCTGGTACGCGTCGTCGTCCTCGCGCAGCGCGTCGAGGGCGCCGGGGAGCGCCTCGAGACGGTCGAAATCCCGGTGCGGGTCGTCGACGCCGAAGAGC
The DNA here is from genome assembly GCF_059422605.1 of Clavibacter sp. GW821-FHT01D01. Lineage (NCBI taxonomy): Bacteria > Bacillati > Actinomycetota > Actinomycetes > Micrococcales > Microbacteriaceae > Clavibacter > Clavibacter sp. GW821-FHT01D01. The sequence goes on along the minus strand of NZ_JBWKXC010000019.1, from coordinate 3,880 downwards.
TCCAGCAGCGTGCCGTTGACCTCGATGGCGCCCGCGGCGTTGTTGAGGTCGAGCCAGCCGAGCGACGCGTAGAGCCGCTCGAGCCGGGGCAGGTCGAGGTCCGCGGGACGCTGCGTGGCGTGCGTGTTCGCGGTGAAGTACTTGAACGGGTTCTTCATCATCGGCCCGTAGTAGTCGTTCGAGCCATGCACGAAGACGCCCGGGATGCCGCGGAACGCCTCGAGGGTCTCCTCGACCGCGACGATGCCCTGCTCGTGGCCGGTGTTGTCGCCCGTGTCGACCACCAGATCCGGCCGCAGGTCCGCGAGCTCGCGCACCCACCGCTGCTTCTTGTGCTGCCACGGCGCCATGTGCATGTCGGAGAGGTGCAGCACCCGGATGGGGTCGGATCCCACCGGGAGCACCGGTACGGTCACCTCGCGCAGGGTGAAGCGGCGGCGCTCGTAGAAGGACGCGTACGCGAAGACCGCGGCCCCGGCGGCCGCGACGCCGCCGACGGCGCGGGCGAGGGTGCCGATCACGCCCATCAGCTGCGTCCCACGTACAGCGTCACGGGACCGCTGCTCTGCTGCCCGGCGGCGGGCTCCGTGCGCGTCACACGGCCGATCTGCGAGTTGTCCTCCACCTGCTCCTGCGCGATCGTCACGTCGAAGCCGGCCGCACGCAGCGCCTGGCGGGCGCCCGTGAGGTCCTGGCCGCGGACGTCCGGGACGGTGCCCGGCGTGCCCTGCTGCTGCTGACCCTGGTCGGGGCCGCTGCTGGTGAAGACGGTCACGGTGGATCCGCGTGCCGCGTTCGCGCCGGCGCCCGGGTCGGATCCGGAGACCTGCCCGGCGGGGACGCTCGAGGAGGCGCGGGCGCCGCCCTGGGCGAAGCTCAGACCCGCGCCCTCGATGGCCGACTGGGCGTTCGCGAGCGACATGCCCGACACGTCCGGCACCTGGACGGTGGGGGTGCGGGTGAGCTCGGATGCCGGGCCGGGGAACGCCTGGCCGCCGTAGACGGCGTTGACGGCCTGCATGAACGGCTTCCACACGGCGAAGCGCGCGGTGGACATGAGCTGGCCGCTCGGGAGCCTCGTGGTGCGCTGGCGGATGTCCTGGCCCGAGGAGCTGCCCACCCAGATGGCGGTGGTCACCTCGGTGCTGGACCCCACGAACCAGGTGTCCTTCGCCCGGTCCGTGGTGCCGGTCTTGCCGATGAGGGGCGTGCCGTCGTTCGTGTTCGCCGCAGCGCCCGTGGCGTTCATGACGCCCGCCAGGGCGTAGGCCGCGGTGTGGGCGACGTCGGCGCTCACGGCCTCGCGGCAGTTCGCGGACGGCGGCGTGATCTCGGTCTCGTCGGGGAGCACGACCTTGTCGATGAGGATGGGGTCGCACGTCGTGCCGTCGTTCGCGACCGTCGCGTAGGCCTGGGCCATGGTGAGCGGGGCGATGTTGTTGCCGCCCGAGCCGATGATGTCGGAGACGTAGTTCGAGAGCTCCGTGTCGGGCACGGCCTGGTGGATGCCGATGGCCTTCGCGGTCTTCCCGATGCCGCACATGTCGAGCTCCGAGGCCATGGCCATGAAGGCCGTGTTGGTGGAGTTGGCGGTGCCCGACATGACCGTGCGGTTCGCGCCCGGAGCGGCACCGTCGTTGGTCACCCGGAGGACGTCGGATCCGAGGTTGCCCCCGGTGCACGAGTCCTGGAAGTCGCGTCCGCTCCACGTGCCGTTGGACGAGCGCACGACCTCGTTGACCGAGTGCCCCTCGTTCAGCCACTCGAGCAGGGTCACGAGCTTGTACGTGGATCCCACCTGGAACCCGCGCGATCCGCCGTAGTCCTGGTCGGTGTTGTAGTTGACGCTCGTGACGCCGGCCTCCTCGCCGTTGCCGTAGTCCGTGTTCTGCACCATCGCGATGACGCGGCCGGTCTTCGCCTCGACGCTCGTCATGGCGGATCCGACGGCGATGCTGTTCATCGTGGTGGGGATCTGCGCGCGCATGTCGTCCGTGGCCTTGGCCTGCAGGTCGAGGTTGAGCGTCGTGTAGATCTTGTAGCCGTTGCGGTTCAGGTTGTTGGTGCGCTCGGTCTCGTCCTTGCCGAAGGCGTCCGAGTTCTCGACCGTGTACTTCACGGCGTCGCAGAAGTACGCGGCGCTGGCGGGCTGGGCCGCGTTGCAGCCGCTCACCGACGGCGTGATGGTGGGCGTCACGGGGGTGGCGATCGCCTCGTCGCGCTGCTCCTGCGTGATGCTGTGGTGCTTCAGCATGTTGTCGATGAGGATGTCGCGTCGCTCCTGGTTGGCCGGGATGTTGCCCGGCTCGTCGATGCGGAGCGCGACGGGGTAGTTGACGGTGGCGACGAGGCTGGCGGCCTGCGCGATGCTGAGGTCCTTCGCGTCGACGCCGTAGTAGTACCGGGCCGCCGACTGGATGCCGTAGACGCTGCCGCCGTAGTTCGCGATGTTGAGGTAGCCGAGGAGGATGTCGTTCTTGGAGAACTTCTTCTCCAGGCCGATCGCGAGGCGCATCTCCTTGAGCTTGCGGGCGGTCGACTCCTGCGTCGCCTCCTCGTAGGCCTTCTTGCCCGCCTCCTGGTCGGTCGCCGCGAGGGTCTCCGCCTTCTGCACGAGCACGTTCTTGACGTACTGCATGGTGATGGTGCTCGCGCCGGACTGCACGCCGCCGCCGATCACGTTCTGGGCGAGGGCGCGGAACGTGGACTGCACGTCGACGCCGCCGTGCTCGTAGAAGCGGGGGTCCTCCGTGTCGACGGCCGCGGCCTTCGCGTTGTCGGAGACCTCGTCCCAGCCGACCTCCTCGCGGTTCTGCGCGTAGAACTCGGCGAACTTCACGGGCTGGCCGCCCTGCGTGGCGTACAGCTCGGTCTTCTGGGCGAGGTTGTCGATCTGCAGGTAGTCGGGCAGGTCCTCGAAGAGCCCGATGGTGTTGTTGGCAGCCAGGCTCGTCACGGCGATGGCCGGGGTGACCATCGCGGCGACGAGCACGCCGGCGACGGCGCTCATGCCGAGGACGCCCGTGAGCGCGGCGGCGACGCGGCCGGGCGTGTTCTTCGAAGCAGACATAGACTCCAGAGTACGGGAAGGGTGTATGGGAACCCGTGAGACCTGTGCGCCGGCCGCCCGCGCCCGTCCCGTCATGCATCCAGACCCGACCGGCAAGGAGCCGAGATGACCGCAACGCCCGGGCAGTGGGAGTACCTCACCACGCCGCTGATGATCCACAACACCGCCGCCATCCTCAACACGTGGGGTTCGCAGGGCTGGGAGCTGGTGCAGGTCGTCACCGGCCCCGAGGGCGGGCTCGTCGCGTACATGAAGCGCCCCGTCGGCGACGCCGAGCACGGCGCCTGATGGGCGCGATCTCCGACCGGCTCGCCGAGCTCGGCATCGAGCTGCCGGCGGTCGCGGCGCCCGTCGCCGCCTACGTCCCCGCCGTCGTCCACGGCGGCCTGGTCTACACGAGCGGCCAGCTGCCGTTCGTCGACGGCGCGCTCGCCGCGACCGGCAAGGTCGGCGCCGAGGTGTCCGCCGAGGACGCGAAGGCGCACGCCCGCACCTGCGCGCTGAACGGGCTCGCCGCGGCCGCGGACGCGGCGGGCGGGGTCGACCGCATCGCGCGCGTGGTCAAGGTCACGGGATTCGTCGCCTCGGCCGAGGGCTTCACCGGGCAGCCCGGCGTGATCAACGGCGCCAGCGAGGTGCTGGGGGAGATCCTCGGCGACGCCGGGATCCACGCCCGCTCCGCCGTCGGCGTGGCGGAGCTGCCGCTCGGCTCGCCCGTCGAGGTCGAGCTCGTGGTGGCGCTCGTCGAGTAGCCGCGGGCGCCTCGAGGGCGGACGTGCAGGAGGGCCGGGTGCACGCACCCGGCCCTCC
>NZ_JBWKXC010000018.1:0-33644 GCF_059422605.1 Clavibacter sp. GW821-FHT01D01 | reverse complement strand
GGCAAGGTCGTCGGCAGCGTCAGATGTGGAGAAGAGACAGGACCCGAGGGTCCGCGGCGCGCCGTCGTGCGTGGTGCGGCGTCAGTCGTCCGACGGGTCGGCGGTACGCGCCGGCGTCGTGCCCGACGCGTCGGCGGGGGCCGGGTGCGCGGTCTCCTCGCGGTGCACGGATCCGGCGATGTCGGCCGGGGTGGGCACATGGCCGGCGGGGGCCGCGGGGGCCGCCTTCGGCTTCGGCGACGGCGTGCGCGCGGCCTTCCTCGCGGGGGCCGCCGGCGCGGCAGGGGCCGCCGCGGGCTCCTCCGCCGCGGGCTGCTCGTCGGCGTCCGCGGGCTCGCCCAGGTCGTCCGGGCCGAGCGTGTCGAGGTCCTCGTCGGCGTCGTCGTCGCTGCCGTCCGCCGAGGCGTCCGCCTCGCCGTCCCGGGCGGCGCCGTCCGCGGGGATCCCCACGGGGCCGGTCTCGTCCTCGTCGTCGAAGGAGGCGAGCGCCTCGTCGCGGGCCTCGGCGGCGCTGAAGACGGCGCGGCGGCCGGCCTCCTCGCCGCGCTCCCGCAAGTCCTCCGCGGTGGCCTGGACGCGCGTGCGCGCCTCCTCGGCCGTCTCGACCACGCGGTCGCGGACGTCCTCCGCCGTCTCGGCGACGCGGTGGCCGACCTCGGTGGCCTGCTGGCCGACGCGGTCGACGACGTGCTTGGTCTGGTCGGCGGTGCGCGTGCCGAGGTCCTTCGCGGTGTCGCCGACGCGGCCCGCGATGTCCTGCGTGGTGCTGCCGACCCGGCCCGCGACGTCCTGCGTGGTGGCGCCGATGCGCTCGCCCACCGAGTGCGCGGTGCGGCCGACGGCGACCGCCGCTCCCTGGACGGCGTGGCCGACGAAGTCGGCGACCTCGCGCGCCGTCTCGACGGTGCGCTCGACGACGACCGGGCCCTTCTCGTCGAGCACGGACTGCGCCTCGCGGACGCCGCGCTGGACGGGCTCGCTCGACCAGACGGAGCGCGACGCCCGGGCGATGCCCTCGTAGCGCTTGCGTCCGGCGCGCGCGCCGAGGACGTAACCCGTGCCGATGCCGGCTAAGAAGATGAGGCGGTTGATCATCCCTCCACCCTAGACGCGGTGGTCGGGGGACGGCCGGGAGGGGCTAGGCGTCGCCGTGGGCGCGGCCGGTGGCGTCGTGCAGCTCGTCGGTCTCGGGATCGGCCGCGTCGGGCGCGGACAGGTCGGCGTCCTCCGGGATGGAGTGGTCGTGGATCGGGTCCTGCGGCTGGTCGGTCATGCCCCGAGCCTACGCGCGGGCGCCCGTCCGGCCGCCGCCGGTCAGAGGATGCGCGTGTGCGTCGTGAGCGACCCGATGCCCTCGACCGAGACGGTGACCGTGCTGCCGTCCTTCAGGAAGATCTGCGGGTCGCGGGAGTACCCGGCGCCGCTCGTCGTGCCCGTGGAGATGAGCGTGCCCGGCTGCAGGGTGGAGGAGGTGCTGAGGTAGGAGACGAGGCGCGCGACGGTGCGGACCATGCCGCTCGTGCGCCCGTCCTGCACCGTCTCGCCGTCGAGGACCGTGGTGATGCGCAGGTCCTGCGGGTCGGCGACCTCGTCGCGCGTGACGACGACGGGACCCGTGGGGGAGAAGCCGTCGAAGCTCTTGCACCGGCTCCACTGCTGCTCCGAGAACTGCAGGTTGCGGGCCGTGATGTCGTTGACGACGGTGTAGCCGAACACGTGGTCGAGCGCGTCCTCCTCGGACACGTCGCGGGCCGCGCGGCCGATGATGACGCCGAGCTCGACCTCGTAGTCGACCTCCTCGCTGAGCGAGCGGGGCCAGCTGGTGGTCCCCTCGTGGCCCGACAGCGAGTTCGGCCAGAGCGCGAAGACGGTGGGGGCGGAGGCGCTCGTGATGTTGAGCTCCTCGGCGTGCGCGGAGTAGTTGAGGCCCACGGCGTACACGGCCGGCGGGCGGAGGACCGCGGAGGCGTGCGTGAGGCCGTCCACCGGCGTCGTGCTGGTGCGGCTGGCGACGGCGCGCTCGACGGTCGCGCGGACGCGGGCCATCTCGTCGTCCCCGCGCTCGATGAGGTCCTGCAGGTCGCGCGGCGACTCGTCGAGGACCTCGTCGAGGAAGAGCGCCTGGCCCTCCGAGACGATCGCGGCCAGTCGGGGGGTCACGCCGTCGTCGGCGAGCAGGTGGGCGAACTTCATGCCCCGAGCGTATCGGGCGGAGGTGTCCGGCCGGCGTTGCGGTCATAACGTGCATGGGGCCGCGGATCGTCCCTGCGTGCCCCGGGCGGTCAGTCCTCCCGGACCACCTCGTCGGGCCGCTTGTCGTGCCGCCAGCCGCGCCACGAGGCCTGGCGGAGCCGACCCGTCGCCGTCCACTCCGCGAACTCGACCTCGCCGACGAGGCGCGGCGTGACCCAGTGCGCGTCGCGGGCGTCGGCCGCCGGCACGTCGGCGAAGGGGCTCGTCTTCCGCGCCAGCGGGCGGAGGCGGCGGAGGACGTCGGCGAGGTCGCGCTCCGTGAACCCCGTGCCGACGCGTCCCGCGTAGGCGAGGCCGTCGGGACCGGGGACGCCCACGAGCAGCGAGCCGACGCCCGCGGAGCGGCTGCCGGATCCCGGCCTCCAGCCGCCCACGACGACCTCCTGCGCCCGGTGGTGCTTGACCTTCACCCACGCGCTCGAGCGCCGGCCCGACTCGTACGGCGCGTCGACGCGCTTCGCCACGATGCCCTCGAGGCCGAGCTCGCGGCTCGTGGCGAGCGCCTCGTCGAGGTCGCCGTCGAAGGCGGGCGGCACCTGGATCCGCCCGCGGCCGGGCGAGCGCACGGCGTCGAGCAGCGCGGCGCGGCGCTCCCGGTAGGGCGCGTCGACGAGCACGCGGCCGCCGAGCGCGAGGGCGTCGAAGAGCATGAGGTGCACGGGCGCCGACCTCCGGGCCCGCTCGACGTCCTTCTCCCGCGTCAGCCCGAGGCGCGTCTGCAGCAGGCCGAAGTCGGGACGCCCGTCGGCGCCGAGCACGACGATCTCGCCGTCGAGCACGGCGGCATCGACGTCGAGCCGCTCGGGGAGCTCCGCGAGCTCCGGGAAGACCGCGGTGAGGTCCACGCCGTTGCGGCTCGTGAGGGTGGCCCGGCCGCCCTCCACGACCGCGATCGCGCGGTAGCCGTCCCACTTCATCTCCACGGCCCACTCCTCGTCGGGGTCGAGGCCCGGGCCCTGCGCGGTGGTCGCCAGCATGGGCGCGGGCGCGCTGGCGGCGCCTCCCCGGCGGCGGGCGCCGACCCGCGTGCGCCCGCCCGCGGTCTCGAGCGAGGCCGGGCGCGCGGCCCTCGCGTGCGGCCGCCCGGGGGCGTCCGCCGGCTCCATCAGGTGGATCAGCCAGTTCGCGTCGGCCTTCCCGTGCCCGCCGGTGTGGATGAGCGCGTAACGGCGCGGCCCGTCGATGCCCGTGCCCGCGCCCCGGCCGTGGAGCGTCGCGATGACCTCCTTCCCGTCCCGCCACTTCTCCAGCTCGTAGGTGCCCGCGTCCCAGATGGTCACCTCCCCGCCGCCGTACTCGCCCGCCGGGATCGTGCCCTCGAAGGCGCCGTACTCGACCGGGTGGTCCTCGGTCTGCACCGCGAGGTGGTTCGTGCCGTGCTCGGTGGGCACGCCCTTGGGGAGGGCCCAGCTCACGAGCACGCCGTCGTGCTCCAGCCGGAAGTCCCAGTGCAGGGCGCGGGCGTGGTGCTCCTGGATCACGAACGACCGGCCCTCCGAGGGCGCGGGCGCCTCGGCGGGGACGGGCTCGCTCGTCTTGGCGGCGTCGCGCTTGGAGCGGTAGGTCGCGAGGCGGTCGGCGGCGGGATCCCCGGCGGGCTCCTTCCGCGCGAAGCCCGCGAGCCGCTCTCGGGTCGGCTCCAGGCTCTCGCGGTGGCCCTCCTCGACGGGGGCGAGCGGGTCGGCGCGCCTCCGCATCCGGGCGAGGACCTCGTCCATCTCCAGGTGCCGCAGGGTCGGCGACGCGAGCTCCCGCCAGGTGCGCGGCACCGCGACCATGGGCCGCGACCGCCCGCGGAGCGAGTACGGCGCGATCGTGGTCTTGTTCGGGTTGTTCTGGCTCCAGTCGACGAGCACCTTGCCCGAGCGGAGCGCCTTCCGCATGTCGCTGACCACGAGGTGCGGGTGGTCGGCCTCCAGGGCGCGCGCGAGCTCGTGCGCGACCTCGGAGATCGCGGCCGCGTCGTGGCTGCCGTCGAGGGCGGCGTAGAGGTGGATGCCCTTCGATCCGCTCGTCACCGGGTACGGCTCGAGGTCCATGTCCCGGAGGATCGCGCGGGCCGCCTTCGCGACCTCCACGCACTCGGGCAGGCCGGCGCCGGGACCGGGGTCGAGGTCGAGCACGAGGCGGTCCGGGCGGCGCACGTCGCCCGTGCGTCCGAAGCGCCACTGCGGCACGTGCAGCTCGAGGGCCGCGATCTGCCCCAGCCAGGTGAGGGTCGCGACGTCGCCGACGAGGGGGTAGTCGTTCGCGTGGTCGCGGTGCTGGATCGCCCGCCGCTGCACCCAGTCGGGCGTGTGCGCGTCGAGGTCCTTCTGGAAGAACATCTTCCCCGGGTGCTCGTCGGTGCCCACGCCGTCGACCCAGCGCTTCCGGGTGACGGGCCGGTCGCGGAGGTGCGGCAGCATGTGGGGCGCGACGGCGGCGTAGTAGGCGATGACGTCGCCCTTGGTCGTGCCCGTCTCCGGGTACAGCACCTTGTCGAGGTTCGACAGCGCGATCCGGTGCCCGTCGACCTCCACCTGCTGCCTCTGCCCCGCCATCGCTCCAGCATGGCCCCGTGCGGCCGGGGCGCGGCGGCCGGGCGGGTGTTCACTGGGTCCATGAGAGCCATCTGGAAGGGCGCCGTCACCTTCGGCCTCGTCAACGTGCCCGTGAAGGTCTACAGCGCCACGCAGGACCACGACGTGCCGCTGCACCAGGTGCACGACGCCGACGGCGGGCGGATCCGGTACCAGCGCCGCTGCGAGGTGTGCGGCAAGGTCGTCGACTACGCGCACATCGACAAGGCGTTCGACGACGGCGACCGCACGGTCGTGATCACCGAGGAGGACCTCTCGTCCCTCCCGGAGGAGAGGAGCCGCGAGATCGACGTGGTCGAGTTCGTGCCGAGCGACCAGGTGGACCCGGTGATGCTCGACCGCAGCTACTTCCTCGAGCCCGACTCCTCGAGCCCGAAGTCGTACGCGCTCCTCCGCCGCACGCTGCAGGAGACGGACCGCACGGCGATCGTGCACGTGACGCTCCGGCAGCGCACCCGCCTCGCCGCGCTGCGCGTGCGCGGCGACGTGCTGATGCTGCAGACGCTCCTCTGGGACGACGAGGTGCGGGAGGCCGACTTCCCGTCGCTCGACGCCGCACCGAAGGTGTCGCCGCGGGAGCTGAGGATGTCGGCGCAGCTGGTGGAGGGCTTCGCGGAGGACTTCGACCCGTCGAGGTTCAGCGACGAGTACCAGGAGCAGCTGCGGACCCTCATCGACGCGAAGCTCGCCCAGGGCGACTCGCTCGACACCGACGCGACGTTCGGGGAGTCGGACGACGACGAGGACTCGAGCGGCGAGGTGCTCGACCTCATGGACGCGCTCAAGCGGAGCATCGAGCGCAGCCGGGGCGGGAGCGGCGGCGGCGCGAAGCGGAAGGCGCCGGCGGGGGAGGGGGCTGGCGCGAAGGGGAAGGCGGCGGCCGCGAAGAGGAAGACGACGAAGGCGGCGACGAAGAAGGGCACGTCCGCCGGGAAGACGGCGTCGACCGGCAAGGAGTCGGCGTCGACCGCCAGGAAGACGACGTCCGCCGCGAAGGAGCCGACGACGGCGAGGAAGGGCGCCGCCGCGAAGGGGTCGTCGTCCGCCGCGAAGGAGTCGACGGGCACGGGGAAGGCGCCCGCGAAGCGCACCGCGGAGAAGGAGGGAAGGAGCGCGTAGGCGTCAGCCCGCCGCGGGCATCCCGTCGGTCATGACGCGCCACAGGTGCAGGGTCGCGTAGGAGCGCCAGGGCGACCAGGCGGCGGCGCGCGCGTCGAGGGCGCGCGCCTCGTCGGGGAGGCCGAGCGCACCCGCGCCGCGGCGGACGATGAGGTCGCCGGAGAGCAGGATGTCGGGCTCGCCGAGGGCGCGCATCGCGACGTAGTCGGCCGTCCACGGCCCGACGCCGTGGAAGGCCACGAGGGCGGCGCGGAGCTCCGCGCGCGGCATCCCGTGCTCCACCACGAGCTCGCCGGTCTCGAGCGCCTCCGCGAGGCGCACCAGGGTCGCGGTCCGGCGGGCGGGGCCCCGCAGGAGCTCGGCGCCGTCGCGGGCGATGCGGGCGGCCGAGGGCGGGAGCCGCGTGACGGATCCGTGCGCGACCGACGCGGGCAGGTCCTCGCCGAGGTCCGCCGTCATGCGGCCGTGCGTCGCGCGGGCGGACGCGACGGAGATCTGCTGGCCGACGATGGTGCGGAAGAGCGTGCTGCGCGGATCCAGCGTGCCGGGGATGCGGAGGCCGGGCGTGCCGCGGACGGCGGCCGCGAGCGCGGGATCGCGGGCGAGGTCGTCGTCGATGCGGGCGGAGTCCACGTCGAGGCCGAGGAGGCGGCGCGTGCCGGCCATCAGCTCCGCCGCGTCGGCCTCGTGCTCGACCCGCGTGACGACCTCGACCCGGGTGGCGCCGTCCGCTGGCCTGCCGGCGTCGCCCTCGTCCCCGGAGCGGTCGTCGACGCCCTCCACGTCGAGCAACCGCACGGACACCGTCCCCGCGCCATGGGCGAGCCGGGCCGACTGCGTGAAGCTCGTCGCGTCCCCCTCCTCGGCGCCCGTGACGGCGTGCCAGGAGAGGAAGCGGATCACGCCGCCGCCGTCGAAGGGCGCCGGCACCTCGATCACGGAGCGGGAGACGTGCGCGGCCGCGGGGCCGGCGTCGGAGGGGCGCATGCCCTCAGCCTGCCGGACGCCCCCGACCGCCGCGCGCGGGCGACCTAGTCTGGATCGCATGATCGACGACGACGTGATCCGCGCCGCGCTCCCCGACGCGGGCACCGCCGCACCTCCGACCGGCCCCGGCAGATCCGCGGCGCACACCGACGACGACGTCCGCGCCCTGCTGGTGGCGGCCCTCGGCGACGTCGTCGCCACCGACCCCGACTCCCTCGACGACGCCCGCTCGGACCGGTCCGGCTACCGCAGCCCCGCGGACCCCGTCGCCGTCGTGCGCGCGACCGCGGTGGAGCACGTCGTCGCGACGCTCCGCATCGCGAGCGCCACCGGCACGCCCGTCGTCACGCGCGGCGCCGGCACGGGCCTCGCGGGCGGCGCCACGGCGACCGCGGGCGAGATCGTGCTGTCGGTGCGCGGCATGGACCGGATCCTCGAGGTGAGCGAGGCCGACGAGCTGGCGGTCGTCGAGCCCGGCGTCCTCAACGACGACCTGAACGCCGTGCTCGCCCCCCGGGGCCTCTGGTACTCGCCGGATCCCGCGAGCAAGGCCATCTCCACCATCGGCGGCAACATCGCCACCAACGCGGGCGGGCTGCTCTGCGCCAAGTACGGGGTGACGCGCGAGGCCGTGCTGGCGCTCACGGTCGTGCTCGCGGACGGCCGGGTGGTGGACACGGGACACCGCACCGTGAAGGGCGTGACGGGGTACGACCTCACCGCGCTGATGATCGGCTCGGAGGGGACGCTCGGCGTGATCGTGCGGGCCACCGTGCGCCTGCGCCCGCTGCCGACCGCCACGCCGTCCACCGTCGCCGCCGCGTTCCCGGACTCCACGTCGGCGGCCGCCGCGGCGTCGGCCATCACGGCCGCGCGCATCCGGCCCGCCGCGATGGAGCTGCTCGACGCCGGCGCGCTCGAGGCGATCGACGCGTACCTGGGCACGGCGCACTCCGCGCGCGGATCCGCCCACCTCCTCGTCCGCTGCGACGGACCGGACGCCGCGGCGGAGGCCGCGCGGGTGGTCGCCGTCGTCGTCGCGGGCGGCGGCACGGCCGACGTGACCGACGACGCCGAGGAGGGCGAGCGCCTCCTCGCGGTGCGCCGCGCGTTCCACCCGGCGCTCGCCGCCCGCGGCCGCGTCCTCATCGAGGACGTCGCGGTCCCGCGGTCCCGCCTCGCCGACATGCTCACGCGCATCCGCGCCATCGAGCGGGAGACGGGGCTCGCCATCCCGACCGTCGCGCACGCCGGCGACGGCAACCTGCACCCGAACTTCTGCATCCCGGAGGACCCGACCACGCCCGACGGCGACGCGACGGGCATCCCGGACGCGGTCTGGCACGCCGCCGACCTCCTCTTCCGCGCCGCCGTCGACCTCGGCGGCACGCTCACGGGCGAGCACGGGGTCGGTCTCCTCAAGCGGCGGTGGCTCGCCGACGAGCTGGGGGAGGACGTGATGGGCCTGGCCGCCGGGATCCGCCGCGTGTTCGACCCGGCCGGCATCCTCAACCCCGGCAAGGCGGCCTGACCGGGGCCCGGACGCCGGCCGGGCCCGCCAGTAGGCTGGCGACGCCGATCCGCCGAAGAGAGGGCCGTCGTGACCGACCCGTCCATCCCCGTGACCGTCCACCGTCCCTCGCCGGCCTCGCCGCCGCCGTCCATGGACCTGCCGGCGCCGCACCCGCCCGGGCGCATCACCACCTCGGCCGTGCTCGGCGTCGTGGGCGTCGCCGTGCTGCTGCTCGTCGGCCTCGTCGTCGCCGCCTACCTCGTGCTCAGCCTCGGGGTCCAGGCCGTCGCCGTGTGCGCGCTGCTCGCCCTCATCCCGCTCGGCTTCGTGCTCCTCGCCGTCCGGTGGGTCGACCGGTGGGAGCCGGAGCCCCGGCTGGCGCTGCTGTTCGCGCTGCTGTGGGGCGCGGCCGCGTCCGTCGCGATCGCCCTCGTCTTCGACCTCGTGGTGCAGTACGCGCGGCTGGCCGTGGGCGTGCCGACGCGGTACACGGATTTCCTGCAGCTCGCGGTCCAGGCGCCCGTGGTGGAGGAGTCGGCCAAGGCCATCGGCCTGCTCCTCATCTTCTGGGTCGCGCGCCGCCACTTCGACGGCCCGGTCGACGGCATCGTCTACGGCGCCACCATCGCCGCGGGCTTCGCCTTCACCGAGAACATCGTCTACTTCGGCGGTCCGCTCGTGCAGGGCACCACGGGCGAGCTCGTCGGCACGTTCGTGCTGCGCGGGCTGTTCTCGCCGTTCGCGCACGTGACGTTCACCATGATCACGGGCATCGCCATCGGCTACGGAGCGCGCCGCGGCCCGGGCGCCGCCCTCGGCTCCGGCGCGATCGGCCTGGTCGGCGCGATCGTGCTGCACGCCCTCTGGAACACGGGCGTCACCCTCACCGGCGACTTCCTCTCCTTCTACGTGCTGCTCCAGGTGCCGATCTTCGCGTTCCTGGTCGTCGTCGTCATCCTGCTGCGCCGGTACGAGATCCACCTCACGCGCCGACGCCTCCGCGAGTACGCCGCGGTCGGCTGGTTCACGCCCGCCGAGGTCGAGATGCTGAGCACCTGGCAGGGCCGTCGTCGCGCCCGCCTGTGGGCGCGCACCCGCGGCGGCGACGCCGGCCGGGCCATGAGCCTGTTCACCCGCGACGCGACGCGGCTGGCGTTCGCCCGGCAGCGGATGCTGTCCGAGCGGCCCGCGGCGTCCGGCCGGTCCGAGGCGGGGCACCTCGACGACGAGCGCCGGCTCCTGCAGGCCGTCACCGACCACCGCGAGGCGCTCCTCGGCGGCGCCCGGCGCTAGCCGCCCAGCGTCGGCGACGCCCCCGGCGCACCGGCCGGTGTCCCCGGTCGCGAGTAGCGTCGGCGGTACGACACGAGGAGGCACCACCATGAGCGATGCGAACCAGGACACCACGGGCGGCGACGACCGGGAGATGCTCGGATCGTCCACCCCCACCCCGCCGCAGAGCGCCGAGAAGGACCCGAGCACGTGGGTCACGGGCGACGAGCCGATGACGGGCGCGCAGCGCAGCTACCTCGACTCGCTGGCCACGCAGGCCGGCGAGGAGATCCCCGCCGACCTCAACAAGGCGGAGGCGAGCGAGCAGATCGACCGCCTGCAGGAGAAGAAGGAGACCGCGTCGCCGCAGTCGGACGACGCGAGCTGAGCACCATCCGATCCATCGACGGGCGAGCGGCCACCAGCCGCCCGCCCGTCGCGGCATGACGCGGGGACGCGCCGAGAGGGAGCACGCATGACCACGCTCGTCGGGTACGCGCGCGTCGCGCGCGCCGAGGAGTCCTACCAGGACCAGGTCGACGCCCTCGACGCGGCCGGCTGCGAGCGGATCTTCGTCGACGTCGCGGGCGGCCCCAAGGCCCCGCGCCCCGGCCTGCAGGACGCCCTCGACTACCTCCGCGAGAACGACGAGCTCCTCGTCGTGAGCCTCGACCGGCTGGGACCGGGCACGTCCGACGTGGTGCGCATCCTCAACGGCCTGGAGGCGCGCGGCATCGCGTTCCGCGCCGTCCGCGAGGGACTGGAGGCCGGCACCGAGGCCGGCCGCGGCCTCTTCGCCGTGACGCTCGCCCTCGCCACCGTGGAGGCGACGACCCAGGCCGAGAAGCGCCGCCGCCGGTCCGGCGAGACGGCCCCGGCTCCCGCCGCCGCACCCGCCCCGCCCGCGCTCCCGTCGCTGCCCAAGGGCATCACGCGACGGAAGCTGCAGATCGCCGTCGAGGAGCGGTCGAAGGGGCGCGACACGGCGGAGATCGCCCGCGTCCTCGACGTGAGCGAGCGCGTCGTGACGCGCGCGCTGGCCTGGGCGGAGACGGGCAAGCAGGGCGGCCTGCTGCGCTGACGCGCCCATGTCTCGTCCTCGCGCATGAGCCGTCGGCACCCGGGACGGAGGGCCGCGGCGCTCCCGCTCCCTAGCCTGGGGACATGTCCCCACTCCGTCCCGAACGCGTCGCCCGCACCCGCGTCCGCCGCCGTCGGGACGCCGTGCTCGCCGCCGCGGTCGCGACCGCGGTCGTCGCGGCGGGGCTCCTGACGGGCGTCGTCCCCTCGCCCGTGGGCGGCCCGTCCGCGGATCCCGCCTCCTGCACGGTGGACGCGCTCACGGGCGGCTGGTCCACCGGGACGCTGCACCTCGCCGCTCGGGAGGTGGCCGGCGGCGAGGGCGCGCGCGTCGTGGACGTGCGCGGCGACGTGCCCGCCGCCACGGCGAGCACGATGAAGGTCCTGACCGCGGCGGCGGCCGTCGAGGCGCTCGGTCCTGACCGCCGGATCGCCACCCGCGTCGTGCAGGGAGGGCGCGCCGACACGGTGGTGCTCGTCGGCGGCGGCGACCCCACCCTCAGCCGCCTCCCCTCCGGCACCGACGGCGTCTACCCCGACGCCCCGCACCTCGACGACCTCGCCCGGCAGGTGCTCGAGGCCCGCCGCGCGGATCCGGCCCTCGCCGGCGTGCCGGTCCGCCGCCTGCAGGTGGACAGCAGCCTCTTCTCGGGGCCGGCCTGGCTGCCCGAGTGGCCGCTCGAGGCCCGCCGCGACGGGTCGATGTCGAACATCACGGCGCTCATGGTCGACGGCGACCGCGACGACCCCGCCGTCGCGTACTCGCGCCGGGGCGCCGCCGCCGTGCAGCGCGCGGCCGACGCGTTCGCGGCTCTCCTCGGCGACGACGTGGTCGCCGACGGCGCGCTCGTGACGGCGCCGCCCGGATCCGCCGTGCTGGGCTCCGTGGAGTCCGCGCCGGTCCGCGACCTCGTCGGCTACATGCTCACCCACTCCGACGACACCCTCGCGGAGACGCTCGCCCGGCTGGTCGCGGTGGAGACCGGGTCGGGCAGCGCGGCCGCCGACATCCAGCGCGGGACGCCGGCGGCGCTCGCGGCGCTCGACCTGCCGGTGGACGGGGTCGTGCTGGTGGACGGGTCGGGGCTGGCGGAGGCGAACCGGGTGCCGGCCGAGCTCCTCACCCGGCTGATGGTGCGCGTCGCCGAGCACGAGGGCGACCTCGCCATCGTCGATGCGGGGCTCGCGGTCGCCGGGCGCACGGGCACCCTCGCGGAGGGCGGCCGGTTCCTGGGCGAGGCCGACGCGGCCGCCGGGCGCATCCGCGGCAAGACGGGAACGCTCGCGCGGATGCACGGCCTGACCGGCATCGCGGACGCGGCGGACGGGACCCGGATCGCCTTCACGATCTGGGCCGAGGACGTGGACCCGTCCGTCCCCGCGGAGACGGCGCGCGCCGAGATCGACGGGCTGGCCACCGACCTGCACCGATGCGGCGGCGCGCTCGGCGGCTGAGCTGCCGGCGCGACGCGGCACCTGCTCGGCGCGGCACGTGCGCGGCGCGGCACGTGCACGTGCACGTGCACGGCCGGGCGGCTACGCGCCGGAGCGCTCCACGAGCCGGTGGTCGTGCGCGTAGACCACGAGCTGCACGCGGTCGCGCAGCGCGAGCTTGGCCAGGATGCTGCTCACGTGGGTCTTCACGGTCGACTCGCTGACGTACTCGAGCGCCGCGACCTCCGCGTTCGACAGCCCGCGCGCGACGTGCCCGAAGACGTCCTTCTCGCGCGCGCTCAGCGACCGGAACTCGGGCGGCGCGGGCGGTGCCGGCGCCGCGACGGCGTCGGGGGCGAACAGCTGCGTCAGCTCGTCGGGCGCGAGCACCGCGCTCCCGGCGTGCACCGCGCGGATCGCGGCGGCCAGGAACGCGGGCGTCGCGTCCTTCAGCAGGAAGCCGCTCGCGCCACCCCGGATCGCGGTCGCGGAGGCGCGGTCGAGGGCGAAGGTCGTGAGGACGATCACGCGCGGCGGCTCGGCGCGCGAGCCGTCGAAGAGGGCGCGGACGGTCTCGAGGCCGTCCATCACGGGCATGCGCATGTCGAGCAGCACGACGTCCGGCCGCACCGCGTCGATGACGGCGAGCCCCTGGCGTCCGTCGCCGGCCTCGCCGACGACCTCCAGGTCGCTCTGGGCGTCGAGGGCGACGCGCACGCCGCCGCGGAACAGCTCCTGGTCGTCGACGAGCACGATGCGGATCACGGGCGGCCTCCCGGCACGGCGATGGGGCGCGCACCCGGCAGGGGGATGCGCGCGCGGGCGGTGAACAGGTGGTCGACGGCCTCGGCCTCGAGGTCGCCGCCGACGGTCGCGAGGCGGGCGCGCATGCCCTCCACGCCCGTGCCGACGCGCGGCGCGGTCGCGTCCCCGTCCGGCGTCGCGGCGGCGTCCCCGGAGGGCGCGACGGCGTTCTCGACCTCGAGCACGACGTCGGCGGCCCGCCAGGTCTCCCGGAGCCGGATGCGGCCGCCGGGCGCGCCGTGCCGCATGGCGTTGGTCGTCATCTCCTGCGCGACGCGGCGCATGACCACCTGGCGCGCCGGATCCACCGGTCGGCGGGAGCCGCGCACCTCGTGCCCGAGGTCGACCCCCGCCGCGCGCAGCTGGGCGACCACCGCGTCGAGGTCCTGCGGTCCGTCGTCGGCGCCCGCGGGGCTGGTGCCGCTCAGGACCTCGCGCACCTCCGCGAGCGAGCGGCGCGCGGTGTCGGCGATGGTGGCGGAGACGCCGCGGATCCGCTCCTCGTCGTCGAGGAACTGCACGGAGTCGGCCTGCGCGATGATGACGGCGAGCGAGTGCCCCACGATGTCGTGCACGTCGCGCGCCATGCTGGCCCGCAGCGACTCGGTCTGCGCGAGGTCGACGGCCTTGACCGCTGTGTCCTCGGCCTGGACGCGCAGCCGCGACTCGGTCGTGCGGGACCGCACGACGCGGATCACGAGGCCCGACAGCCACGCGATGAGGAGCGCGAGCACGGGCGCCGCCGCGAACAGGGCGCTGCCGGGGCCCCCGGGCTGGGTGAGCAGGGAGAAGCGCGCGCCCGTCTGCAGGAGGTACGCGGTCGCGACCGTGCCGCCGACGAGCGCGGAGGCGGCGCCGAGCACGGCCGTCGCGCGGGAACCCCGCCGCGCGGTCGCGTACAGCACGAGGAGGAGGGCGAGGTCGGCGAAGCCGGGCCGCTCGCCCATCTGCCACTGCGTCAGCGCCATGGCCCATGCGAGCACCAGCGCGGCGCCCGGGAACACCGAGCGCACGACGATCGCGACGAGCGCGAGCGCGGCGACGGCGAGGCCGGCCTCCTGCACGTCCACCGGGGGGAGGAGCGCGAGCCCCGCGACCACGAGGCCGACGACGGCGTCGACGCCGACCTCCACGCCGTCGCGGTGACGGGGCGGGCGCGGCGTCGACGAGCGCGTCGCGGCGGCGGTCCCGGTGTCCATCGGCCACAGCCTAGGTGCGGCTCGCGCCGCGGTCGCCCCCCGCGGGTACCGGTGGCCGGTACCCGCGGGGGAGGCGCGCCCTACTTCCTCTTCGTCAGCGCCGATCCCTTGTGCGCCGCGGTCTTGCCGGACTTGTCGCTCTCCACGATGTACGCGGGCTCGTCGGACGAGGCGGTGAAGTGCTGCCCGTCGTGCTGGAAGTCCTTCGTCCTCTCCTCGACGACCTTGCCGTGCGTCTCGCCCTGCGGCGTGTTCCAGGTGACGTGGTCGCCCTTCTTCAGCTCGGCCATCAGATCGTCGCCACCGATCCGGAGTCGACGCGGTAGTTCGAGCCGTTCACGAACGACGCGAGGTCGGAGCAGAGGAACGCGACGACGTTCGCGACCTCGGCCGGCTCGCCGCGGCGCTTCAGCTCCATGTAGGGGCGCTCCTCGTCGAGGAACGAGTCGATGGCCTCCTCCTTCGAGGTGCCGAGCTGGTCGGCGCGCTTGTCCATCATCGCGTCCGTCATGGGCGTGTGGATGAAGGCGGGCGAGACGGCGTTCACCAGCAGGCCCTCCTTCGCGTAGCTGCGGGACAGGCCCTTCGACAGCGCGAGGATGCCGGCCTTGGCCGCGCAGTAGGGGAGCTCGTCGTCGTACGGCTGCACGGCGTCCTCGGAGGCGAGGAAGACGATCCGCCCCCAGCCGCCCTTCCGGAGCGACGGGAGGAACCGCTTCACGAGCCGGACGGGGCCCATGAGGTCGACCTCGATGGTGTTCGTCCAGCCCTCGTCGTCGATCTCGTGGAAGAGGCCCTGCGCCCCTGTGATGCCCGCGGACTGCACGAGGATGTCGATGTCGCCGACCGCCTCCTGCACCTTCGCGTGCAGCTCGTCGAGCGAGGCGACGCTCGTCACGTCGGCGGCGAACGCGTGCACGCGGTCACCGCCGTCGAGCTTCGCTGCGGCGGCGTCGAGCGACGCCTGGTCCTGGTCGCTGAGGACGACGGTCGCGCCCTCGTCGAGGAGGATGCGGGCGGTCTCCCACCCGATCCCCGAGTCGGCGCCCGTGACGAGCGCGGTCCTCCCTGTGATCCCGAGATCCATCCCGGTCTCCTTCCTGTGCCCGTGGCGGGCGGTCGATGCGGTGTCGCGGTCGTGACGCGACGAGGGCCGCACCTGGTGGCGCGGCCCTCGGGTCGTGATGTCGGCGCTGCTTGCTACTCGGCGGCGGATCCGACGCGGCGGTTCTCCGCGGAGACCATCCACGCGTACTGCTCGAGCGCGGTGATGAAGCCGTGGAGCAGGTCCGCGGTGGTCGGGTCCTCCTCGTCGACGTCGTCGTGGACCTCGCGCATGGTGTGCACGGCGGCCTCGAGGCGCTGGGTCACGAGGTCGACGGTCTCGGCCGTGTCGACCTCGCCCTGCGGGTACTCGGGGAGCGTGGTGTTCTCGGCGACGGTGTCGCTGCGGCCGTCCGGCGTCGCGTGCAGGGCGCGCATGCGCTCGGCCAGGTCGTCGCTGAACTCGCGGGCCGACTCGATGATCTCGTCGAGCTGGAGGTGGAGGTCGCGGAAGTTCTTCCCGACGACGTTCCAGTGGGCCTGCTTGCCCTGGATGTGCAGCTCGATGAGGTCGACGAGCACCTTCTGCATGTTCTCGTGCAGCTGCTGCGACGCCTTGAAGCCGCGCTCGGCGTTCTGGCGCTTGGTGGGCTTGGAGCCCTCGGGCTGGGTGGCCTTCTCGGAGGTGCTGGTGGGGCGTTCGACGGTCGTGGTCATGTGCGACTCCTCGGTTCTCGTTCTCGTGGGGTCGGGGGTCTCCCGATCCGTGCGGCGCGGCATCCGGTGGGATGGCCCCGCGTGGCCGGGCGCGCGATCGCGCGGCGTCCGGCCTGTCCTCGACGCTACGCCCGCCGCATCCGCGGCGCACGAACGGTGAGGGCGCTCACAGTCCGCGTGCAGGTTGCGTGCCGTGCGGGGCCCGCGGCTTCGCCCAGCGGATGGGCGGCCCCTGCCCGTCGACGCATGGCGGTGCTTGGCTGGACGCATGACCGTCCTCACCTCCGACCTCCGCGTCCTGCGCGACGTCCGCGCGATCCTCGTCGAGAGCCTCTGGTGGGATCCGTCCGGCGACGTGATGTGGAACGACATCACCGCCGGCACCCTGCACCGCAGCCCCTGGGACGGCGCGGCCGACGGATCCGACGACACGGTGCTCGAGCTCCCGCCGCCGCTCGCCTCCTTCCAGCCCGCCGACGACGGCGGGTTCGTCGCGGGCCTCGGCGACCGGATCGTGCGGGTGGACGCCCGCGGCCGCATCACCCGCGAGCTCGCCCGCGTCGAGCACGCCCACGACGGGATGCGCCTCAACGAGGGCAAGTGCGACCCCGCGGGCCGCTTCGTCATCGGCTCCATGGACGTCACCGAGGGCGAGCCCGACGGTGCGATCTGGTCCGTCGACGCCTCCGGCGCGCTCCGCACGCTGCTGGGCGGCGTCGGCACGGCGAACGGCTTCGAGTGGACCGACGGCGGCCGCACGATGATCCTCACCGACACGTCCGCGCAGACGGTCTACCGCGCGCCCTACTCCGAGGCCGGCGAGCTGGGGGAGCCGGAGCGCTGGATCCACGGCGAGATGAGCGACGGCCTGACGCTCGACGCCGACGGGTACGCGTGGAACGGGATCTACGGCGCCGGGAAGGTGATCCGCTGGGCGCCCGACGGCACGAAGGACCTCGAGATCGAGGTGCCCGCCCCCAACGTGACCTCGGTCGCGTTCGCCGGCCCCGACCTCCGCACCCTCGTCATCGGCACCGCGCGGGAGAACATGACCGAGGAGGACCTCGAGGAGCACCCGCTCTCGGGCGGGATCCTCGCCATCGACACGGCCGTCTCCGGACGCCCCGTGAATGTCTTCCGCACCCGGGTCGACGGCGCCGCGGGGGCGTAGCGTCGAGAGCGCCGTCCGACCGGGCGGCACCACTCTCACGAGGAGGAACGCACATGACCGGAGAGAGCATCCAGGGCCGGAAGGTGGCCTTCCTGCTGACGGACGGCTTCGAGCAGGTCGAGCTCACGGAGCCGTGGAAGGCCGTGCAGGAGGCGGGCGGCACCCCCGTCCTCGTGTCCCCGAAGGCGGACACCGTGCAGGGCCTCGACCACATCGACAAGGCGGACACGTTCGACGTGGACGTGCGGGTCGCTGACGCCGACGCCGCGGACTACGACGCGCTCGTGCTGCCCGGCGGCGTGGTGAACGCGGATGACATCCGCGTCGACGCCGACTCGGTCGCCTTCGCCGCGGCCTTCTTCGCGGCGGGCAAGCCCGTCGCGTCCATCTGCCACGCCCCGTGGATCCTCATCGAGGCCGGCGTGGTCGACGGCCGCCGCATGACCTCGTTCCCGACCCTCGCCACCGACCTCCGGAACGCCGGGGCCGAGTGGGTCGACGAGGAGGTCGTGGTCGACAGCGGCTTCGTCACGAGCCGGAACCCCGACGACCTGCCCGCCTTCTGCGCGAAGCTGATCGAGGAGATCGCCGAGGGCGAGCACGACGAGCAGCACGCCTGACCCGTGACGGGGCTGACCCGTCGTCGGGACGCCCGCGTCGCGCGGACGGCCCGGATCGGCTCCGGCGCACCTAGGGTGAGGGCGTGACCACGCCCTCACCCGACGCGCGCTTCCGCCAGACCACGCCCGCCCCGCGCGCGGTCCGCCTCGTCGGGCTCGTCGTCGCGGTGCTCGGCCTCGTGGTCGTCATCGCCACCGGCGGGCGAGCGGTCGGCGTGGTCGTCGGCCTGGTGCTCCTCGCCGCCGGCGCCGTCGTCGGGTCGCTCCGCATCCGCATCACGCTGGACCCGGACGAGGTCGAGGTGGCGCTCGTGCCGCTGCGGCGCATCCGCATCCCCTACGCGTCCATCTCCGACTGCACGGTCGTCGACCACCTCCGGCCGCGGACGGTCGGCGGCATCGGGGCGCGCTCCCTGCCGGGCGGCGGGGCGGCCATCCTGCTCGACGCCGGCCCCGCCGTGTCGATCGAGTCGGCGGACGGCACCCGCCACCTCGTGCGCAGCACCTTCCCCCGGGAGGCCGCCACGCGGATCCGCGACCGGGCCGCCGCGCAGCCCGTCGTCCCCGAGGGCGACGGATCCGGCCCGCAGGGTCCCCGTCCGGGCACCGCCTAGGCTCGTCGCGTGACCACCGCACCCCCCGCCGCACGTCGTCCCCGCACCTCCCGCCCCGTCGTGGTGGCGCTCGCGGTCGTCGTGGTCGTCGCCGGCTTCGTGCTCGACCAGCTCAGCAAGCGCTGGGCCGTCGACTCGCTGGGCGACGGCGAGACCATCCCGCTCATCCCGACCGTCCGGTTCGCGCTCGTCTACAACCCGGGCGTCTCCTTCGGCATGGGCGCCGAGGTGGGGCCGCTGCTCACCGTCGGGATCATGGCGCTCGCGCTCGGCCTGGCCGTGTGGGTCGGCTGGCAGATCCGCCACCGCGCGTCGCTCCTCCAGGTCCTCCTCCTCTCCGCCGTGCTCGCAGGCGCGCTCGGCAACCTCTTCGACCGCGTCACGCGCGCGGAGGACGGGCCGCTGTCCGGCCACGTCGTCGACTTCATCGCGGTCGAGTGGTTCGCGGTCTTCAACGTGGCCGACATCCTCACGGTGTGCGGCATGATCGCGTGGGCCGCCACCACGGTCTTCGGGCGCGACCACGTCGCCGACGCGCGCGCGGACGCCGAGCGCGACGCCGCCCCCCGCGACGAGGCCGCCGACGCCCCGGCCGAGACGGGCCCCGCGCCCACCGACCGCGCCTGATCCGCGGGCGTACCGTGAGGGGATGACCACGATCCCCGAACTGGAACTCCGCGACGGCCACCGCATCCCCGCCATCGGCCTCGGCACGTACGGCCTCGACGGCGACGCGGGCGCCGAGCTCGTCTCCGGTGCCATCGGCGCCGGCTACCGCCTCCTCGACACGGCGTACAACTACGGCAACGAGGCCGCGGTGGGGGAGGGGATGCGCCGCTCCGGCGTGCCCCGCGAGGAGCTCTTCCTCACCACGAAGCTGCCCGGCCGGCACCACGGCTACGAGGAGACGCTCGCGTCCTTCGAGGAGTCGCGCGCGGCACTCGGCGTCGAGCACGTCGACCTCTACCTCATCCACTGGCCGAACCCGAGCGTCGACCGCTACGTCGACAGCTGGCGCGCGTTCGTCGAGCTGCAGGAGCGCGGCCTCGTCCGCTCCATCGGCGTGTCCAACTTCACCCCCGCGCACCTGCGGCGGCTCGAGGACGAGACGGGCGTGCTGCCCGTCGTCAACCAGGTCGAGATGCACCCGACCTTCGCGCAGGAGGCGCTCCGCGCGTTCCACGCGGAGCGCGGCATCGTGACGGAGAGCTGGTCCCCGCTCGGCACGCGCGAGCGGCTCCGGGAGGACCCGGCCGTCGTGGCCGCCGCCGAGGCGCACGGCGTCACCCCGACGCAGGCGGTGCTGCGCTGGCACGTCCAGTCCGGCGCGCTGCCGATCCCGCGCTCCGCCGATCCCGAGCGCCAGCGCCAGAACCTCGACGTGTTCGGCTTCGAGCTCAGCGCGGAGGAGGTGCGGGCGATCGGCTCCGGTCCCCAGTCGCGCCTCTGGGACGGCGACCCGGACACGCACGAGGAGATGTAGCAGCCGGATCCCTCCCGGCACCGGCGGCCGTCGCGTCCCCCGCGGGCGCGGCGGCCACGTCGCGCGCGGGTGCGCCGGTCAGCGCCCGAGCAGCGTCGGGATCCCGAGCCGGGCGACGCCGGCCACGAGGCACGCGCCGGCGACCAGCACGAGCACGCCCACCCACAGCACCGCCGGGAGGTGCGTGAGCCGCCCCAGCTGGTCGGCGTCCGAGGCGCAACCGCCCCGCCGGGACCTGGACCGCTGCAGCTCGAGGGTCGCCCGCAGCGCGCCGAGCAGCAGGAACAGCGCGAGCGCGTGCGCCGCGACGCCCTGCACGACGAGGGGCGCGGCACCCGCGACGACGCCGACCACCACGCCCGCGACGAGGCAGGACCAGAGCCCGAACCAGTTGCGCACCTGGATCACGACGAGCGCGAGCAGCAGCAGCCACAGCCAGAGCACCGCGGCCGACCGGCCCTCGCCCGCGAGCCACGCGGCGCCGAGCCCGGCGAGCGCGGGCGCGGGATGCCCGGCGAGCAGCGTCAGCACCATGCCGGGCCCGCGCGGCCGCCCGACGCTCACCGTGAGGCCCGAGGTGTCGGAGTGCAGGCGGATCCCCGCGAGCCGCCGCCCGCTCAGCGTCGCCGCGAGCCCGTGCCCGCCCTCGTGCACGATCGTCACGGCGTGGCGCGTGAGGCGCCAGGCGGCGGGCACGGCGACGAGCGCCACGGCGAGCGCGACGGCCACGAGCGCGGGTCCCGGCGCGAGCGGCGCCTCGACGGCGGTCGCGCGCGCCCAGGCGTCGCGGACGATCTCGGCGGGATCCATCGGTGCTCCTCGGGACGGCGCGGCGGGGTCGGCGCGGCGCCCACCCCATCACACGCGCCTGACGGTCGGCCGTCGTCCCTCCGGCGACTACCGTTGTCGGGTGCCTGACACCCCCGTCGCCGACCTCGTCGCGTCCCTGCTGCTCACCGTCCCCGACTTCCCGGAGCCCGGGATCCTGTTCCGCGACCTCACCCCCGTGCTCGCCGACGGGCCCGCCCTCCGCGCCGTCGTCGACGACCTCGTGGCCGCCGTCGGACCCGTCGACGCGGTCGCCGGCGTCGAGGCGCGCGGCTTCCTGCTCGCGGCCGCCGCGGCCTACGCGTCCGGCGTCGGGACGCTCGCCGTCCGGAAGGCCGGCAAGCTGCCCGGCGAGGTGCTCCGGGAGTCCTACGACCTCGAGTACGGGCAGGCCGCCATCGAGCTGCACCCCGGTCAGCTGCCGGGCGGATCCCGCGTGCTCCTCCTCGACGACGTGCTCGCCACGGGCGGGACCCTCGAGGCCGCCGCCCGCCTGCTGGAGCGGGCCGGCTACGAGGTCGCGGGCATCGGCGTGGTCCTCGAGATCGCGGGCCTCGGCGGCCGCGCGCGGCTCGCGGGTCGCGACGTGCACGCCATCATCGCCCTCTGACGCCGCGCCGCGCGGGCGACCGGACGCACGGCGCCTCCGCCCGACCGCGTCATCCCCGAGGACGGGTGCGCCGCGACGGGTCGCCCGGGGACCGGCACCTCCGACGGATCCGGCACCCAGGGCCGAGCCCCGATGATGGGGGGATGCTCCTGCGCCACCCCCTCCTCGGAACGGCGACGGCCCTGTACCTCGGGCTCGTCGCGTGGATCACGCTGTCGCCGGAGCCCTACGACTCCCGCATCGACGGGTTCCTGTTCCGCGCCCTCGGGGTCCTGCAGCGGCACGACGGCACGGCGTGGATCACGTACTCCCTGGTCGAGGGGGCGGCGAACGTCGCCATGTTCCTGCCCGTGGGCATGTTCCTCGTGCTGCTGCTGGGCCGGCGGAGGTGGTGGCTCGCCGTGGCGCTCGGCGTGGGCCTGTCCGTGCTCATCGAGACCGCGCAGCTGTTCCTCCCGACGCGCGTCTCCGACGTCCGCGACCTCCTGCACAACGGGCTCGGGGCGCTCCTCGGCGTCGTCCTCGTCCTGATCCTCACGGCTCGCTCCGAGAACGCCCGCCGCCGTGCCCTCCGCCAGCGGGCGCGGCAGACCCCGACGGAGCCGCAGCCGCTGGTCGGCACGCCCCGCTGACCCGTCCCGCGGCCCCGACGGCGGACCGCTGCCGGCGCCCGCGCGGTCAGGGGACGCCCCCTCGGCTCGATAGGATCGATGCCGGAAATCAAGGGGTGTGCAGGTGACCGGTACGGAGCTGGATCGCGAGCGCGCGTACGTCTCGCGCCTCTACGGGCGACTCGACGCGGTGCGGGCGGAGACCCGCGAGCAGCTGACGGCGGTGCGGGACAGCCCCACCGGCGGCACGCACCAGAACCGGTCCGAGCGCGACGCGTTCGCCCGCATCTACGAGGACCGCCTGCAGGCGCTCCGCGAGGTCGACGAGCGCCTGGTCTTCGGCCGCCTCGAGTTCGAGGACGGCCACCTCCCCGAGGACGAGCCCCGCCCGCCCGCCCCGGCGGACGCCGCCGACGCGCCGACCGCCGACGGGGATCCCGTCTACCGGTACATCGGCCGCATCGGCCTCCGCGACGACGACCTCCAGCCGCTCCTCCTCGACTGGCGCGTCCCGCAGGCGAGCGCGTTCTACCAGGCCACCGCGGCCACGCCCCTCGGCGCCCGGGCCCGGCGGCACCTCACCACGCGCGGCCGCGAGGTCGTGCACGTCGAGGACGAGGTCTTCGACCCGACGCTCCTCGACGAGGGCCGCACCAGCCTCCAGGGCGAGGGGGCGCTGCTCGCCGCGCTCGCCGCGGGTCGCACCGGCCGGATGAACGACATCGTCGCCACCATCCAGGCCGAGCAGGACCGCATCATCCGGTCCGACCTCCGCGGCGTCCTCGTCGTGCAGGGCGGGCCGGGCACGGGCAAGACCGCGGTCGCGCTGCACCGCGCCGCCTACCTCCTGTACTCGCACCGCGACCGCCTCGCCTCCTCGGGCGTCCTGGTCGTCGGTCCCAGCCGCTCCTTCCTGCAGTACATCGAGGCCGTGCTGCCGTCCCTCGGCGAGACCGGGGTGGTGCTCGCGAGCGTCGGCCAGCTGTTCCCCGGCATCGACGCGGCCGCCGAGGACGCTCCCGAGGTCGCGGCGGTGAAGGGCGGATCCGAGATGGCGGGCCTCCTGCAGCGCGCCGTGCGCTCGCGCCAGGTCGTGCCGACCGAGCCCGTGACCCTCGACGTGAACGGCGAGCGCATCGTGCTCGAGCCGTCCCTCGTCGCCGGCGCGCTCCGCCGCGCGCAGGACAGCCGGAAGCCGCACAACGAGGCCCGCGTGGTCTTCAACAAGGCCGCCCTCGGATCCCTCGCGCAGGTCCTCGCGTCCCAGATGCGCCGCAACGGCAGCGCCCTCGACGACAGCGACCTCGCCATGCTCCGCGAGGACCTCCGCACCTCCTACGACGTCAAGGTCGCGCTGAACACCGCGTGGATGCCGCTCACCCCCGAGAAGCTCGTGCAGGACCTCTACGCCCGCCCGCAGTGGCTCGCGTCGCTCACGCCGCGCTGGAGCCCGGAGAAGCGCGCGCTCCTCCGCCGGGACCGGGACGCCGCGTTCACGGTCGCCGACGTCCCGCTCCTCGACGAGGCGGCGGAGCTCCTCGGCGAGTTCAGCGCGCAGGCCGACGCGAGCGCCCGCGAGCGGGAGCAGCAGCGCCTCCGCGACATCGAGAACGCCGAGCAGGCCATCGAGAACATGGGCGTGGGCGGCATGGTCACGGCCGAGCGGCTCGCGGAGGGCTTCGCCGAGCAGGCCGCGCGCCGCACCACGGCGGAGCGCGCCGCGTCCGACCGCACCTGGACCTACGGCCACATCGTGGTCGACGAGGCGCAGGAGCTGTCGCCCATGCAGTGGCGCGTGCTCCTCCGCCGCTGCCCGCTCCGCTCCTTCACCATCGTCGGCGACGTGGCGCAGGCGAGCTCCGCCGCGGGCGTCTCCAGCTGGCAGGAGGCGCTCGGCCCGGTGCTCGGGCGCGAGTGGCGCCTCGAGGAGCTCACCGTCAACTACCGCACGCCCGCGCGGATCGCCGAGGCCGCCGAGCGCATGGCCATCGCGCACGGCCTCCCGGTCACCCGCTCCCGGGCCGTCCGCGAGGGCGAGCACCCCATCGACACCGTCGGGGTCGCGGCCGACGAGGTCGTCGCGGCCGTCGTCGACGTGGTCGACGAGGAGCGCGAGGACGGCGACCAGGGCACCCTCGCGGTCATCGCCCGCGACGACCGCGTGGGGGAGCTGCACCGGGCCCTCGCCGAGCGCTTCGGGTCCGCGGTCGGCATCGGCGTCGGCGGCCTCGGCCGGCCGATCGCCGTGCTCGGGTCGCAGGAGGCCAAGGGCCTGGAGTTCGACGTGGTCGTCATCGCCGAGCCGGACGAGATCCTCGCCCACACCTCCCGCGGGGCCGCGGGCCTCTACGTCGCCATGACCCGGCCGACGCAGCGCCTGCACATCGTCACGTCCACCGGCTTCACGGCCTGATCGGACGGCTGCGGCGCCGGCCGCGGGATGCGCACCCGAGGGGTCAGCGGTGCTGGGCGGCGGGGGAGCTGCCGGGGGCAAGGAGATGGGCCGGCCCGATGACGGACCGGCCCCGCGTCCGCGGTCCCGGCGCCGAGACCCCTCTCCGTGCGCCGTCCGTGCGATCGCTCTCCCCATGACATCCGGACCCGTGGTGCATCGCGTCTCTGATGGTCCGGCGCATTGCAGCATGTTCGGAGCGGGTGCCCGATCGGTTGGGGCACGAACGTGACGGCTCCCTGGACGGTCAGCGGACGGGCGCCGGCCAGCGCACGTCGTCGGACGTGAGGAGCGGCTCGTCCGCGCATCCGTCGAGGACGCGCGCCATCGCGTCGTGCTCCGCGCGCGTCACGCTGAGCTCGGTGCGCACCTTCACGGCGACCTGCCGGGCCACGAGCGCGCACGCGTCGGCCGCGTCCTCGGGCAGCCACTCGTCGGCCGTCGCGTCGGACTTCGCGGAGTTCTCCGCGGCGGAGGCGGCGACGAGCTCCAGCGGGTCGTTCGCGAAGGCCGCCCGGTAGTCGGCGTCCCAGCGCCACGCGCCGGAGGACCAGGCGTCGGACAGCGACACCACGTGGTCGATCTGCACGGCCTCGGGGTCGCTCGAGCGGTCGAACCCGATGCGCGCACCCGAGTACGGGTCCTCGAGGACGCCCGCCTGCACGACGCAGCCCCGCGTGCCGTCGCGCACCTCCGCGTCGGCGAGGTCGCGCCGCAGCACGTCGTTGCGGGTGTCGCAGCCGTTGCGGTCCACGTCCGTGCGCCACGCGAAGGACTCCCGGTCGTAGCCGGCGACGCGCTCCTCGGTGCGCACGTCGAGCCCCTCGAGGGCGAGGCGCGCGGATCCGCTCGAGCCCGGCTCCGCGCCCAGCCCCGACCCGGGTGCCGATGCCCCGCCGGCGCCGCCGTCCGGTCCGTCCTCGCCCCCGCGCCACTGGACGAGGCCCGCGACGATCAGGAGCACCAGTGCCGCCAGGGTCACCAGCACGGGCGTCCGCCGCCTCCGCCGCCGGCTCACGGGGTCGGGTTCCGGGAGTCGTAGTGCTCGAACGACGGCAGCGAGCGGATGAGGATCCACACCACCACCGCGATCAGCAGCCCGCCCACGAGCGACGGCACCCAGAGCGCCGCGAACGCCGTGACGATGCCGATGTACGCGTCGCCGAGCCGCGGCCCGCCCGTCACGACGACGATGAAGATGCCCTGCAGGCGCCCCCGCATGTTGTCGGGGACCGCGGTCTGCAGCATGGTGTTGCGGAAGATGGAGGAGATGTTGTCGGCCGCGCCGGTGCAGGCGAGGAGCACGGAGGCCGCGACGATGCCGGGCACGCTGGCGTCCTCGATGCGGGAGCCCATGCCGTGCAGGACCCCGGTCTGCGCGAGGAGGAGCACCAGTCCGAAGCCGGCCGTGGAGAGCCCGTAGGCCACGATGGCCCAGCGGATGGCGCGTCCGTGCCGGGTGACCCGGCCGACGGATCCGCTGAGCAGGCTGCTCACGAGGCTGCCGACCGCGCCGGCCGCCGTCAGGATGCCCACGGTCACGGGTCCGCCGCCGAGCACCACCGCGCCGACCGCGGGGAACAGCACGCGGGGCTGCCCGAGGGTCATGGCGATGATGTCGACGATGAACGACATGCGGATGTTCGGCGCGGTCCGCAGGAACCCGAGCCCGTACCGGATGGAGGCGAGCCCCGGCCGCTGCACCTCGCCCTCGGGCGCGATGCGCGGCAGCGCGAGCACGCCCGTGAACGCCGCGAGGAACAGCACGGCGTCCACCGTGTAGGTCCACTGGAACCCGACGGTCGCGACGAGCACGCCCGCGAGCGCCGGTCCCACCGTGACCATGACGCCGAGGCTGATGCCGCCGAGCGCGCTCGCGGCGGGCAGCAGGTGCGCGGGGAGGATGCGGGGGAGGATCGCCTGCCGGCTCGTCCCGATCACGGTCGCTGCCACCGCGTTGAGGATGCTCAGCGCGTAGAGGGACCACACCGTCTCGGCCTGCGTCCACGCGAGCAGGGCCAGCGCGATGGTGGAGCCCCACGCGGCGCAGGAGGCGATGAGCGCGACCTTGCGGCGGTCGAACGCGTCGGCGAGCATCCCGCCGTAGAGGCCCGCGATGATCATCGGCAGCAGCGAGAGCACGCCGACCAGCGCCACCGACCCCGTGGATCCCGTCAGCTCGTACACGTGCAGCCCGATCGCCACGATGGTCATCTGGCTGCCGATGCCCGCGATCGCGTTGCCCGCCCAGAGCCGCGCGAACGCGGGGCTCTCCTTCAGGGGCGTGAGGTCGACGAAGTGGCTGCCGCGCACCTGCCGCTCGTCGGGGATCGGGATGGGGGAGGTCTCGGGCGGGATGCTCACGTGATGCTGCGTCGTCTCTCTAGAGTGGATTTCCACGCTAGCCGAGATCACCGACGCCGCCTCCGGCGAGGAGCGTCCGCCCGCTGATGCAGGGCCCGCCCTCTGGTATGCTCGTGCGGTTGCCGTCTGAACGGCCGCGGATCAAGAGAGCTCGCACATCCTGTGACGGGCGCCGCGCAACGAACACGAGAGGGGATCATCACATGGCTCTGGAAGCAGACGTCAAGAAGGCGATCATCGACGAGTACGCGACCCACCCCGGTGACACCGGATCCCCCGAGGTGCAGATCGCGCTCCTCACCAAGCGGATCACGGGCCTCACCGAGCACCTCAAGGAGCACAAGCACGACCACCACACGCGTCGTGGCCTGCTCCTCCTGGTCGGCCAGCGTCGTCGTCTCCTCGGCTACCTGTCCAACGTCGACATCGAGCGCTACCGCGCCCTGATCGCGCGCCTGGGCATCCGCCGCTGACACGCACCACCCGTCGCTGATCGCATCACGACGCACGGACGAGCCGTCACCCTCCGGGGTGGCGGCTCGTCTTCCGTTAAGGGGAGCGACGCCCGCTCGACACCCGGAGCAGCACGTCCTCCGGGGCCCGCGAGGGGCCGGGTGCTACCATGTCCGAAGTGATCCAGCGGACGCCCAGCGTCACGATGCGATCACGACAGATGGAGCTGGCCGGCAGGAGCTGGTCGTTGGTGGTGGTATTCCGAGTCGCTCGGAGCATTCCCACTGATGGCCAGACATGCGCCCGCCGCCCTCGGCCACCGGCCGATGAGCGGAACCAGCCGCGCACGTGCACCCGGATCCCGCATCAGGCGGGCTCCGACGTGTCGCCTCGCCCGCTCCTCCTCTGTCGCAGGAGGTCCGCATCCACACGGGATGCAGGACGAGCGCCCGACGGGCGTCGCCGAGAGGCGCAACACGAAGGAGAGAGACCTCAATGGAAGGTCCAGAGATCAAGTTCGCCGAGGCAGTCCTCGACAACGGCAAGTACGGAACGCGCACGGTCCGGTTCGAGGCCGGCCGCCTCGCGCAGCAGGCTCAGGGCGCGGTCGCCGCGTACCTCGACGAGGACACCATGCTGCTGTCCGCCACCTCGGTGGGCAAGCACCCGAAGGACAACTTCGACTTCTTCCCTCTGACCATCGACGTGGAGGAGCGCAGCTACGCCGCGGGCAAGATCCCCGGCTCGTTCTTCCGTCGCGAGGGCCGCCCCTCCACCGAGGCGATCCTCGTCTGCCGCCTCATCGACCGGCCGCTGCGCCCGTCGTTCATCACGGGCCTCCGCAACGAGGTCCAGGTCGTCATCACCGTCCTCAGCATCGCGCCGGACGAGTTCTACGACAGCCTCGCCATCAACGCGGCGAGCGCCTCGAGCATGCTCTCGGGCATCCCGTTCTCCGGCCCCATCGCGGGTGTGCGCCTCGCGCTCATCGGCGACCAGTGGGTCGTCTTCCCCAAGCACTCGCAGCTCAAGGAGGCCGTCTTCGACATCACCGTCGCCGGCCGCGTCGTCACCGACTCCGAGGGCAACGAGGACGTCGCGATCATGATGGTCGAGGCCGAGGCCACCGAGGGTGCCTGGGACCTCATCCAGGGCGGCGCCACGAAGCCCGACGAGGCCATCGTCGCGCAGGGCCTCGAGGCCGCGAAGCCGTTCATCCAGCAGCTCGTCGCCGCGCAGGCCTCGCTCGCGCAGCAGGCCGCGAAGCCCACGGTCGACTACCCCGTCTTCCTGCCGTACGCGCAGGAGACCTACGACGCCGTCAGCGCTCTCGCGCTCGACGAGCTCGGCACCGTGTACCAGACCGCCGACAAGATCGAGCGCCAGGACGCGGACGACGCCCTCAAGACCCGTACCAAGGAGGCCGTGGCCGCCAAGGTCGAGGCCGGCGAGCTGCCGCAGTCGGCGCTCACCGAGTTCTCCGCGGCGTACAAGTCCGTCACGAAGACCGTCGTCCGCGGCCGGATCCTCCGCGACGGCATCCGCATGGACGGCCGCGGCCTCGCCGACATCCGCCCGCTCGACGCCGAGGTGCAGGTCATCCCGCGCGTCCACGGGTCGGCCATCTTCCAGCGCGGCGAGACCCAGATCCTGGGCGTCACCACGCTGAACATGCTCAAGATGGAGCAGCAGATCGACTCGCTGAGCCCCGTCACGAAGAAGCGCTACCTGCACCACTACAACTTCCCGCCCTACTCCACCGGTGAGACCGGTCGCGTCGGGTCGCCGAAGCGCCGCGAGATCGGGCACGGCTTCCTCGCCGAGCGCGCCCTCGTGCCGGTGCTGCCGAGCCGCGAGGACTTCCCCTACGCGATCCGCCAGGTGTCGGAGGCCCTCGGGTCCAACGGCTCCACGTCGATGGGCTCCGTCTGCGCCTCGACCCTGTCGCTGCTGAACGCGGGCGTGCCGCTGCGCGCGCCCGTCGCCGGCATCGCCATGGGCCTCGTGTCCGACACCGTCGACGGCCAGGTCCGCTACGCGGCCCTCACCGACATCCTCGGTGCGGAGGACGCGCTCGGCGACATGGACTTCAAGGTCGCCGGCACGTCGGAGTTCGTCACGGCCATCCAGCTGGACACGAAGCTCGACGGCATCCCCACGTCGGTCCTCGACGGCGCCCTCAAGCAGGCGAAGGAGGCCCGCACGGCCATCCTCGGCGTGCTGAACCAGGCCATCGACGCCCCCGACGAGATGGCCCCGACCGCGCCCCGCGTGATCTCGGTCAACATCCCCGTCGACAAGATCGGCGAGCTGATCGGCCCGAAGGGCAAGACGATCAACGCCATCCAGGACGAGACCGGCGCCGACATCTCCATCGAGGAGGACGGCACCGTGTACATCGGCGCCGTCGACGGCCCGTCGGCGGAGGCCGCGCGTGCGCAGGTCAACGCCATCGCGAACCCGACGAACCCGGAGGTCGGCGAGTCCTTCCTCGGCACCGTCGTCAAGATCGCGACGTTCGGCGCGTTCGTCTCGCTGCTCCCCGGCAAGGACGGCCTGCTGCACATCAGCGAGGTCCGCAAGCTCGCCGGCGGCAAGCGCGTCGAGAACGTCGAGGACGTCCTCGGCGTCGGCCAGAAGATCCTGGTGGAGATCACCAAGATCGACGACCGCGGCAAGCTCTCGCTCGCGCCCGTGATGGAGGAGGCCGCCGATCAGGAGGGCTCCGCCGCCGCGAGCGACGGCCCCGAGGGCCCCGCGGAGGGCTAGGCCCCACCGCACCCCGCACGGCCCGGATGCCCGTCCCACCTCGGTGGGGCGGGCATCCGTCGTGTGCGGCTACTTCCCGTCGTCCGGATCCGTCGGGTACGGCTCGTCGGGGGCGGCCGGCACCGAGACGGAGGGCACGGGCGTCGGGTCCGCCGGGGCGCCGGACGCGCTCGGGGCCGGGGTCGGCTCGGGCGTCGGCGCGTCGGTCGGCTCGGGGTCCGGCGTCTCCGTCGGCGTCGGCGTGGAGCCGGGTGGCGCGCTCGGCGAGCTGGACGACGGCATGGGCGTCAAGGGTCCCGCCCCGCCGCGCGTGAGCGCGATCGCCGTGATGATGCCCGCGACCACGACGGCCACGGCCAGCAGGGCGAGGATCAGCGCCAGGCGCCGCCGGCGCGGTCGGGCGTCCTCGCCCGGTCGCGCACCGTCGCGGCGGCGGCGGCCCTCGCCGTCGAGCGTCACGTCGTCCCCCTCGTCCGGCCCGGTCAGTCCGCGACGGTGATCGCGGTGCCCACGAGCTGGGCGCGCCCGATCACGTGCGGCAGCATCAGGAACCCGAGGATCGCGGGGGTCGCGCCCTCGGGGATCTCCAGCGACTCGACGTCGAGCGCGGTGACGATGAAGAAGTACCGGTGCGTGCCGTGGCCGGCCGGCGGCGTCGCCCCGGCGAACCGCGTCTCGCGCGCCTCGTTGTGCATCGTCACGGCGTCCTCGGGGAGGAGGCCCGCATCCGGGTCCCCCGCGCCCGCCGGGAGCGACGTGGTGGATGCGGGGATGCCGCGCACCGCCCAGTGCCAGAAGCCGCTGCCCGTGGGGGCGTCGGGGTCGTAGGCGGTGAGCACGTAGCTGCGGGTGGCCGCGGGGGCTCCCGTCCATGTCAGGGCGGGGGAGCGGTCCTGTCCGCCCTGTCCGGCACCTCGGGCGGACTCGGGCAGCGGCGCCCCGTCCGCGAAGTCCGGGCTGGTGAGGTGGAAGGGGGCGGCATCCGGCAGGCGGTGCAGCGGGTCGTTGGGCACGATGGTTCCTCTCGGTTGTGCTTTCCCCACCAGCCTCGCACGGTGCGCCGGGATGCGGCCGGGAGGCGGTCGGACGGCGTCGCAGGGACGTGCGCGGCGGCCGGCCCGCCCTCCCCACGCGTCCGCCGGGCCCCCGAAGAGGGGCTGGGTCGGGGACGCCGAGCATCGTTACCGTGGTGGGGCGGGCAGGTCCACGGGATCGCCCGCTTCCGGGGGACGCATCGGGGGATGCAGACCGCCGAGGGGTGCCGGGGTCGGGGGATCCACGGCACCCCTTCCGGCTCCGCTGGCCCCGCCGTCCGCCGCGTCGGCCGCGCCCGGCGGGTGCGGGCCCAGGTGCATGTGCGGCTGCGATCGCGTCGTGGCCGCGTCCCGCCTGTCCTGCGGGCGAACCACCGGATGCAAAACCCTTGGTACGCAAATCTTTCGCCTGCGTGGGGGCTACGCTCGACAGGTGACGTCGTCCCCTCCCACCGCCTCCGCCGTCACGCCCGCGCCCCAGCCCCGACGCCGTCGCGCCGGAGCGCTCGTCGGGCACCGGACTCGGCAGCCGCAGCGCCCCGCGGAGCCCGCCACGCTGGCCGAGGCGACCGTGCAGGCCGCCGGCGCCCTCGTCCTCGAGGCCGTCGCGGAGCCCGGTCTGCGCAGCGGCGGCAGCATCCCGCATCCCGCGCGGCACCGCGTCATCGGCGACACGGACCTCCGCGTGTTCCCCCTCGCGCTCGGCGGCAACGTCTTCGGCTGGACCGCGGGCGCGGAAGACACCTCCGCGATCCTCGACCGCTACCAGGAGGCGGGCGGCAACTTCATCGACACCGCCGACTCCTACGCCAGCGGCCGCAGCGAGCACATGATCGGCTCGTGGATGCGCGAGCGCCGGAACCGCGACTCGATGGTCGTGGCCACCAAGATCGGCAAGAGCGAGGACTTCCCGGGCCTCGGCGGCTCGCGCATCGAGCGCGCGGTCGACGCCAGCCTGTCGCGCCTCGGGACCGACCACGTCGACCTGCTCTACTTCCACTGGGACGACCTCGACGTGCCGCTGGAGGAGAGCCTCTCCGCCGCCGGCCGCCTCATCGCCTCCGGCAAGGTGCGCCACCTCGCCGCGTCGAACTACGCCGCCGAGCGCCTGCTGCACGCGCGGATCATCGGCGGGCTGTACGACGCGCCGCGCTTCGTCGCGCTGCAGACGCACTACAACCTCGTGAACCGCGCGCCGTACGAGTCGGACTACCTCGACGTGGTGCGCGGCCAGGAGCTCTCCGTCATGCCCTACTTCGCGCTGGCGAACGGCTTCCTGACGGGCAAGTACCGCACCCGCGACTCGGTGCGCGAAGGTGCACGGGGCCAGCGCGCCGCCAAGTACCTCAACCGCCGCGGCCTCCGCGTGCTCACCGCGCTCGACGAGATCGCGGAGCACCACTCGGCCAGCGTCGCGACGATCGCGCTGGCCTGGCTCCTCGCCAAGCCCGGCGTCGTCGCCCCGGTCGCGAGCGCCAGCCGCCCCGAGCAGGTCCACGACCTGGTCCGGGCCGCCCACATCCAGCTCTCGCGCCACGACGTCGCCCGGCTCGACCGCGCCTCCGACTAGCCCTTCACAACGCGCGCCACGCTCCTGCCCTGCCCGCGATGTGGAGGGCCGCGCCGAGGCATGCGCCTCCCCGGCTACCTTGCCGGGACCCGCGACGCCGGCGCCCCTGCGCCCGCATCCGCGCGGGATTCCGCACGCCCCGGGGGAGACGACCTTGCACGATCGACCGCGCCATCCGATGCCACGACGACGCAGGCCCGTGGCCACGGGCTCGCTGGTCGTCCTCGTCGCGGGCTCCCTGCTCTCGGGATGCGCGGCTCCGCCGCCCGAGTCCGTCCCCTCCCCGCTCCCGTCCCTCACCCAGGAGCAGCAGGACGACGCCGCGTTCCGCGACGTGATGACCCGCTACGTGGACCTCGACGCGAACACGGACACGGAGGAGGACCTGGCCGCGCTGCTGACAGGCGATGTCCTCGACGCCGAGAAGGCCGGACTGGCTGATGCGCGGCAGTCGGGTATCCGCACGAGCGGCAAGGACGTCATGAGCGGATTCGAGGTCACGGATCGTGGTCTCGATCCGTCGGGCACGCAGTACATGACAGCTCAGCTGTGCCTTGACCAGAGTGGTACGCGCTTCGTCGACTCGAGCGGAAAGGACATGACGCCCGAGCGAGATCCGCGCCTGTCCCTGCAAGTGAAGGTGGTCAAGTCCGAGAAGGACCCGTGGCGCGTGAGTGACATCGTCCGCAACGAGGACGTGCACGCATGCGGATGAAGCGGGCATCGGCCGTGATCGTCCTCGTCCTCGTCGTGGGTGCGATCGTCGGGACGGGACCGGCGGCACACGCCTCGGGTGAGTTCTGTCCGGTCACGCACAGCCAGTCGGCGGCGTGCACGTCAGGAGGGATCGGTGACGGGTCGGTCGCCGTCCATGCACGAGAGCGCATGGGCGCTCCCGAGCGTGCCGCAGACATCGCCCCGGTCACGACGGTCCCCTTCTCGTCCCGACATTCGTCGACGCCGCTGATCCTGCATCCGGTGCCGCGGCAGGACCGGTTGGCGGCGGATGCGGATGGTGGGTGCTTGCCGGGGCGGGGGTCGTGCCTGGATGGGCGGCATGC
>NZ_JBWKXC010000017.1:0-35650 GCF_059422605.1 Clavibacter sp. GW821-FHT01D01 | reverse complement strand
CCCCCCCCCCCCCCCCCCCCCCCCCCCCCCCCCCCCCCCCCCCCCCCCCCCCCCCCCCCCCCCCCCCCCCCCCCGCCGCGGGAGCGCCTCGGCCGCGTCGCGGCCGTGCAGCAGGACTCCCTCGCGGCCCTCAACCCGCTCGCGACGGTCGGCGCCCAGCTCGTGGCGGCGGTCCGCGCCGCCCGCGCCCGCGGATCCGCCGCCGACGCCGGCCTCCTGACCCGCCGCGACGCGCGACGCGAGGTCGTGGCGCTCCTCGCGGAGGTGGGCATCGAGGATCCCGACGGCGTCCTCCCGGCCTTCGCCGCCGAGCTCTCGGGCGGCCAGCGCCAGCGGGTGTGCCTCGCGCTCGCGCTCCTCTGCCGGGCCGACCTGCTGCTCGCCGACGAGCCCACGACCGCGCTCGACGTCGTGACGCAGGCGCGCGTCGTCGACGTGATCCGGCGTCGCCTGGACGCCACCGGCCAGGCGCTCCTGTTCATCACCCACGACCTCGCGGTGGCCGCCGCGCTGTGCGACCGGGTCGTCGTGCTCGAGGCCGGCCGCGTGGTCGAGGCCGGGTCGATGCGCGAGCTCGTCCGTCGGCCGCGCCACGCCTACAGCCGGGCCCTCGTCCAGGCGGCCACGCGCCGCGCGCCCGCGGGGGGCGGCGCCGCGGACGGGGCCCACGCGGCCGCGTCGGCCCCGCTCGCCGCGGTGGCCGCCCCGTGACGGACGCCCGTCGCGACGCGCCCGCCCCGCCCCCGGTCGGCGCGCGCGTCCCGGCCGGCCCCGCGCCCGACGCGCTGACCGCGACCGGCATCACGCACCGGTACCCGCCACGTCGCGACCCGGCTGCGCGACGTGCCGCACGAGCGTCCCGGGCGTCCGCCGCCTCCGACGGCCGCGGTCCCGCGCCGGCGCTCGACGACGTGTCGTTGCGCGTCGCGCCCGGCGAGACGGTCGGCGTCGTGGGGCGCTCCGGATCCGGGAAGTCGACCCTCCTCCGCGTGCTCCTCGCCCTCGAGGCGCCCGCCGCG
Organism: Clavibacter sp. GW821-FHT01D01; assembly: GCF_059422605.1. Taxonomy (NCBI): domain Bacteria; kingdom Bacillati; phylum Actinomycetota; class Actinomycetes; order Micrococcales; family Microbacteriaceae; genus Clavibacter; species Clavibacter sp. GW821-FHT01D01. The sequence continues at coordinate 34,631 of NZ_JBWKXC010000017.1, read as the reverse complement.
GGCGCCGTGTCCCTCGGCGACCGGCCCGTCGTGCCCGGCCGCGCGTCCGCCCTCCGCTGGTACCGGCGACGGGTGCAGGCGGTGCCGCAGGACCCGGGCGCGAGCCTCGAGCCGCGGATGACCGTGCGGCAGCTCGTCCGCGAGCCGCTCCGGCGGCTCGACGTGCCCGGCGACCACGCCCGCATCGTCGCCCGCGCGCTCGACGACGTGGGCCTCGCGGCCTCCCTCGCCGACCGGCGGCCCGGCGAGCTGTCCGGCGGGCAGGCGCAGCGCGTGGCCCTCGCCCGGGCCATCGCGGCATCCCCCGGGATCCTCCTCGCCGACGAGCCCGTGAGCGGCGTCGACCTGCCGCTGCGGGACCGCATCATCGAGCTCCTCGACGGGCTCGTGCGCGACCGCGGGCTCGGGCTGGTGCTGGTCTCACACGACCTCGACGCCGTCGCGCGGCTCTGCGGGCGGACCGTCGTGCTCGCCGGCGGGCGCGTGGTGGAGGAGGGGCCGACGGCGCGCCTCCTCGCGGACCCGGCGCATCCGGCCACCCGCGAGCTCGCCGACGCCGTCCCGCGGCTGCCGGGGGCCCTCACCGCATGACGGCATCCGATCCCGCCCGCCGTGCGGGCCCCGCCGCCCCGCCGCCGGACCGCGGCCCGCAACCCGCGGCCCTGCAGTCCGCCGTCCCGCAGTCCGCCGTCCCGCACGCCGGCGTGCTCCTCTCCAGCCAGCTGGTCTTCAACCTCGGCTTCTACGCGGTCGTCCCGTTCCTCGCCGTCGTGATGCGCGACGACCTCGGGCTCGGCGCCCTCGCCATCGGCCTCGTGCTCGGCGCCCGCACCTTCAGCCAGCAGGGCCTGTTCCTCCTCGGCGGCATGCTCGCCGACCGCTTCGGCCCCCGCACCCTCATCGCGGCCGGATGCGCCGTCCGGGTCGCCGGCTACCTGGGCCTCGCGCTGGCCGCGGACCTGCCGGGCTTCCTCGTCGGCGCGGTCCTCACGGGGATGGGCGGGGCCCTGTTCAGCCCGGCCCTGCAGAGCCTCGTCGCGGCGGCCGACCTCCGCGGACGCGCCGCCCGGCGCCGCGGCCGGCCGTCGCTGTTCGCGGCGCTCGTGCTGGTCGGCGAGGTCGGCGCGGCCGTGGGCCCGCTCGCCGGCGCGGTGCTGCTGGGCCTCGGGTTCTCCGCGACCGTCCTCATCGGCGCGGGGCTGTTCGCGGCCGTCGGGGCGGTGCTGTGGTGGCTCATCCCGGCCGACGCGAGGCGGCCGGTCGGCGCCATCCGCGCGGCCCGGGAGGAGGCGTCGGCACCGGTACCGGCACCCCGCGGATCCCGCGCTCCCGGCCCCGCCGCCGACCGCTGGGCCGCCGTCCGGGACCGCCGCCTCCTCGCCTTCTCCGGCCTGTTCGCCGTCGACCTCGTGGCCTACAACCAGCTCTACCTCGGGCTGCCGCTGGAGCTCGAGCGGTTGGGAGCGGGCATGGGCGCGATCGGATCCGCGTTCCTCGTCGTCTCGCTCCTCACGATCGCGCTGCAGTGGCCGGTCGCCCTCCTGGCACGCCGCCTCGGGCCGGGCCGGGCGCTCGCCACCGGGTTCGCCCTGACGGCCGCCGGCTTCGTCGCGCTGGCCCTCTCCTCCGTGGTGCCGCCGCCCGAGGGCGCCGAGCTCGCGCCCGCGGCCGTGCTCGTGGTCTGCCTGACGCTCGGCCACATGACCGTCGGTCCCGTCGCCATGGAGCTCGTGCCGGCGTTCGCCGCGGGTCGGCCCACCGCGTCCTCGTACGGGCTGCTCGCCAGCTGCGGCGGCGTCGCCGTGCTCGTGGCGGGCGGGGTGGTCGGGTCCCTGCTGGACGCGGCCCCCGTCCTCGCCTGGGGGATCCTCGCGGCGGCCGCCGGCGCCGCCGCCGCGGGCCTGCCCCGCCTGCTGCCCGTCGCCGCCTCCCCCGCCGCTCCCGCTCCCGCTCCTGCTGCTGCCACTCCCGCTGCGGCCTCCCCTGCCTCCGTCCCCGCATGCGCGGCTCCCGCCGCGACGGGCGCCGGCGCTCCCCCGACCACCCCCCGAGATGCCCCGCGCATCCCCGCCGATGCTCCGCGCATCCCCGCCGAAGGACACCATGCCCGCTAGCCGCCCCCGCTCCTCCCGCCCGGTCCGCTCCACCCGCCCCCGCACCCGCGCCTCCCGCCCGGCCCGCCCGGCCCGCTCCGCCGCGCTCGCCGCCCTCGCCCTGGCGTCGACGCTCGCCCTGAGCGGCTGCTTCGCCGCGAGCCCCGGCTCCACGGCCGCGTCGGCGGACGGCGACGGCCGCATCCGCCTCGCGATGCTGCAGCCGCCCCGCTCCGGACTCACGCCCCTCAGCGACGACGCCTTCAAGCTGGCCCGCTGGAGCACGGCCGAGACCCTCGTGACCCTCGACGACCTGGGCGACGCCCAGCCGCTCCTCGCCACCGGCTGGACGCGGACCGACGACCTGACCTGGTCCTTCGACGTGCGTCCCGACGTGCCCTTCCACGACGGCACGACCCTCACCGCCGCGCAGGCCGCCGCCTCCCTGACGACCGCCGCGACGGCGAGCCCGAAGCCGCGGATCCTCGACGGCGTCGACCTCACGGCGACCGCGGACGGCGACCGCGTCGTAGTCCGCACGGCCACCCCCGACCCGCTCGTGCCCCAGCGCCTCTCGAGCCCCCAGCTCGCGATCCTCGCGGCCTCGGCCTACGCCGCCGACGGCACGGTCTCGCCCGTCGGCACCGGCACGGGGCCGTTCCGCCTGACCGCGGTGGACGGCACCTCGTCCGCCACCCTCGACCGGTTCGACGGGTACTGGGGCGGGCGCGCCGCCGCCGCCGGCATCGACGTGCGCTTCGTCCCCGACGGCACGGCCCGCGCGGCCGCGCTCCGCACCGGGACGGCCGACGTGGTCGAGGCGATCCCCGTCGGGCAGGCCGCGCAGGTCGACCCGGAGCTCCTCCACGAGGTCGCGATGCCGCGCACGAACACGCTGTACCTCAACACCCGCACGGGCCCGTTCGCCGACCCCGCCGTCCGCGCCGCCGCGCAGGCCGCCGTCGACCGCGCCGCCCTCGTCCAGGGCGTCTACGAGGGGCGCGCCGACGCCGCCGAGGGGCTCCTCGGCCCGGCGCTCCCGTGGGCCGTCGACCTCCGCGACGACGCCTCCTACCGCGACGCCGTGGCCGCCCGGGCGACGCCCGCGCGGGTCGACGGCGTCCCCATCACGCTCGGCACCTTCACCGACCGGGCCGAGCTCCCCGAGGTCGCCGTGCAGCTCGAGCAGCAGCTGGAGGCGGCCGGGTTCCAGGTGACGCAGGACGTGCGCGAGTACCAGTACATCGAGGCGGACGCGCTGGCCGGCCGGTTCGACGCGTTCATCCTGTCGCGCGCCACGGTGCTCGACTCGGGCGACCCCGCCGCCTACCTCTTCAGCGACTTCGCCTGCGCGGGGTCGTTCAACATCTCCCAGGAGTGCGGCCCGGCCGTCGACGAGGCCCTCGCCACGGCGTCCGCCCTCCCGGCCGGGCCCGAGCGCCGCGCCGCGATCATGCGCGTGGAGGCGCTCGTGCTGGCCGACGACGCCGCGGTGCCGCTGCTGCACGAGCGCGTGATCCAGGGCGAGGCCGCCGGGGTGTCGGGTGCCGTGCGGGATCCCCGCGAGCGCGCGCTCATCACGGTCGACACGCGCGTCGACGGCTGATGCGCGGCGCGCGCGACGGGCTCGTCGTCGGGGCATCCCGGGTCGTCGCGATCGGCGGGGTCGTCGCGCTCGTCGGCGCCCTGCCGTGGCTGTCCGGACGCTCGCCCGAGTACACGATCCTCCGCGCGCGCTACGCCGACCTCGAGGCGACCCCGGAGGCCCTCGCCTCGGTGCGCGCCGAGCTCGGGCTCGACCGCGGGCCGCTGGCCGTCTCCCTCGACTGGCTGGCGGGCGTCGTCCGCGGCGACCTCGGCACCTCGTGGATCTCGGGCCGCCCGGTGCTGCCCGGCACCCTCGACGCGCTCGGCGTCTCGCTCACGCTCATGGCGTTCGCGGTGGCCGTCGCCCTCGCGGTCGCGGCGCTCCTCTGCGTGCCCGCGCTGGTCGACGCGGCGCGCGGGCGCCGCAGCCGCGGATCCGGCGCCCTCGCCGCCGCCCTCACGGCCCTGCCGGAGTTCCTCCTGGCGACCGGGCTCCTCGTGGTGGTCGCCGTCGGGCTGCGCTGGGCGCCGCCCTCCGGCTGGGACGGGCCCGCGAACGCCATGCTGCCCGCCCTCGCCCTCGGCATCCCCGGCGGCGGGCTGGTGGGCCGCCTGCTCGTCGACGCGATCCAGGCGGCGTCGGCGGAGCGCTGGGTCGCCACGTGGGCCATGGCCGGGCTGCCGCGCACGCGCACGGTCCTCGCGGTGCTGCGCCGCGCGCTCCCCTCCGTGCTCGGGCAGATCGGGCTGGTGCTCGTGGGCCTCACGGGCGGCGCGGTGGCGGTCGAGCAGGTGTTCGCGATCCCCGGGATCGGCCGCGCGACCCTCGGCGCGGCGAGCAGCCAGGACGTCCCCGCGCTCCAGGCGGGCGTGCTCGCGCTCCTCGTGGTCGCGGTCGCCGCGGGTGCGCTGGCGGGGCTCCTCCGCCGGGCGCTCCTCGGCCCGGCGCTCCGCCTCGGCTCCCTGCCCGTGCCCGACGCGCGCGTCCCCGCCCGCCGCCGCGACGCCGTGGTGCCCGCGGTCGCCGCCGGCCTCCTCGCGCTCATCGTGGTCGCCGGCCTCGCGCGGGACCCCTACTCCACCGCGTCCGGCCGCCTCGCCCCGCCCTCGTGGGCGCTCCCCTTCGGCGCCGACGCGAGCGGCCGCGACCTCCTCGGCCGCGTCGGCCACGGCGCCGTCACGACGCTCGGCACGGCCCTGGCCGTGGTGCTCGCCTGCTGCGCGGTCGGCCTCGTGCTCGGGCTGCTGCCGAACGCCGCCGTCGGGCCCGTCGAGGTCGCGAACGCCGCCCCGCCGATCCTCGCGGGCATCGTGGTCTCCGCCATCCAGGGGCCCTCGACGGCGGGTGCCGCCATCGCCGTGGCTGCCGTGAGCTGGGCGCCGCTCGCGGCCCACGCGGGCGCGCTCATGCAGGAGGCCCGGGCGCAGCCGCACGTGCGGATCCTGCCGGTGCTGGGCGTCGGGCGCGCGCGCGTCCTCCTCGGCCACCTCCTCCCGGCGGTGGTCGGCCCGGTCGTGCGCAACGCGATGCTGCGGCTGCCGGGCGTCGCCCTCACGCTCGCGGCGCTCGGCTTCCTCGGTCTCGGCAGCGCCCGGCCGACGCCCGAGTGGGGCCTGATCCTCAGCGAGGGCATCGCCTACGCGGAGCGCGCCCCGTGGGCGGTGGCCGCGCCGGCCCTCGCGCTGGTGCTTGCCGCGGTGCTCGCGGTGTCGCTGTCGGCGCACGACCTCACGGGCCTCGTGCGCCGACGCCGGACCGCCGCACGAGCGGTCGCGGAGGCTGCCGCGGGAGATGCCCGGCTCGAGCGCGCCTCGGCGGGGGCGTAGCCGGTCCCCGACCCGGTCCCCCTACGGCTGACGGCCGTCCGGCGGGCGCGGTCCCCGGGGGCCGTCGCCGTCGCGGCCGTCGCCGTCGCGGACCCCGTCCCCGGCCTCCGCTGCATCCCGCTCCGCCGGGTCGAGCACGTCCCAGCCGTGCTCCTCCGCGAACTCCGCCGCGGCGGCCTCCTCCTCCGCGGTCGGGGCCTCGGCACGTCGTGCGCGCTCCTCGAGCTCCCGGTGGTCCCACCGGCGCAGCTGCACGATGCACAGCACGACGACGGCCGTGCACGGGAGGGCGAGGTACCAGTACCCCGTGGCGAACGCGACCAGCGCTCCCGCCCCCATGAGCTTCGCGAGCCCGGGGAGGACCGCCCGTCCGGTCTCGTGCTCCATGGCGCTCCTCGTCGTGGGGCGCCCCGCGGCACCCGCGGGCGGGATCCGCGGACCACGCCTGACGGAAGCCTACGAGGCAAGCGGTGCGGCGCCGCACCCGCAACCCCCGCCCCCGGATTCCCAGCCGACTCCCCGCGGGGCGTAGGCTCTCCACGGCCATCACGAGTGGCCCCCTCGACTCCGCCGCACCCGGCGCCCGCGCCCGACCGGCGCGCCCGCCCCTCTGCGCGCCCCTTGCCGCTCACGCCGCATCAGCCGAAAGCCGTCTCCCGCACCATGTCCTCCACCCGCGCGGCCAGCGCCGCCGCCTCGTCCACCGCCACCCCGCCCGCCGGCAACTCGCGCTCGCGCGTCATCATCGCGAGCCTCATCGGCACGTCGATCGAGTTCTACGACTTCTACGTCTACGCGACCGCGGCGGTGCTCGTCTTCCCCGCGCTCTTCTTCGCGAACGACGACCCGACGGTCGCGCAGCTCGCGTCCTTCGCGGTGTTCGGCGTCGCGTTCATCGCCCGCCCGATCGGGTCCATCCTCTTCGGCCACTTCGGCGACCGCGTCGGCCGCAAGGGCACGCTCGTCGCGTCGCTGCTCACCATGGGCATCGCGACCGTGCTGATCGGCTGCCTGCCGACCGCCCTCACGCCCGGCTGGGAGGTCGCGGCCCCCGCGCTCCTCGTGGTCATGCGCTTCGGCCAGGGCCTCGGCCTGGGCGGCGAGTGGAGCGGCGCCGCCCTCCTCGCGACCGAGAACGCGCCCGTCGGCAAGCGCGCCATCTACGGCACGTTCCCGCAGCTCGGCGCGCCGATCGGCTTCATCGTCGCCAACGGCGTGTTCCTCGCGCTGAGCCTCGGCCTCTCGCCGGAGCAGTTCCAGTCGTGGGGCTGGCGCGTGCCGTTCCTCGCGAGCGCGGTGCTGGTGATCGTCGGCCTCTACGTGCGCCTGAAGCTCATCGAGACGCCGGCCTTCCAGAAGGTCGTCGACTCCGGCGAGGTCGCGAAGCTGCCCGTCGCGCGCGTGTTCGTGACGAGCTGGCGCCCGCTGATCCTCGGCACGTTCATCATGCTGGCGACCTACACGCTCTTCTACCTGATGACCACGTTCACGCTCACGTACGGCACGACCGCCCGCGACGCCGCCTCCGCCGAGGCCGCGGCGACCGCCGCCGGCAAGCCGTTCAACCCGGAGACGTTCGCCGCGGGCCTCGGCTACGCGCGGAACGACTTCCTGCTCATGCTCATCGTCGGCGTCGTCTTCTTCGGCATCTTCACGATGGTCTCCGGCCCGCTCGCGGAGAAGCACGGCCGACGCAAGATGCTCATCGCGACCACCGTCGGGATCCTCGTCTTCGGCCTGCTCTTCGTCCCGCTGTTCTCGGCCGGGTTCGTCGGCACCATGGCGCTGCTCATCATCGGCTTCACCCTGATGGGGCTCACCTTCGGCCCCATGGGCGCGGTGCTGCCGGAGCTCTTCCCGACCAACGTCCGCTACACGGGATCCGCGATCAGCTACAACGTCGCCAGCATCCTGGGCGCCGCGGTCGCGCCGTTCATCGCGGTGGCCCTCTGGCAGCTGCTGGACGGCAACGTGCTCCTCGTCGGCGTCTACCTGAGCGCGATGGCCGCGATCACGCTGGTCGCGCTCATCATCAGCCGCGAGACCCGCGACGCGGACTACGCGGGCAACGTCAGCTGACCCGTCCGCACGACCCGCCGGGCCGTCCGTCGCACTCCGCGACGGGCGGCCCTCCGCATCCCCGGCGCTCCCGGGGGTCGCCCGCTCCGCGCGGCGCCGCTATCGTCGCAGGCATGCAGCCGTCCGCATCCCCTCGCATCGTCGCGGTCGCGCGCGACGACGCCCACCGGTTCTCCAAGCCCGTCCGCCCGTCCATCACGCTCCTCGCCGGGCTCGGCGTGGAGGGCGACGCGCACCTCGGCACCACCGTCCAGCACCTGTCGCGGAAGCGCCGGGACCCCGACGCCCCGAACCTCCGCCAGGTGCACCTCGTCCACGCCGAGCTGCACGCGGAGCTCGCGGAGCAGGGCTTCGACATCGGCCCCGGCGACCTGGGCGAGAACGTCACCACGTCCGGCGTCCCGCTCCTCGACCTGCCGACCGGGACGCGCCTGCACCTGGGCGACGCCGCCGTGGTGGAGATCACGGGCCTCCGGAACCCCTGCAGCCAGATCGACGGGCTCGCGAAGGGCGCCATGAAGGCGGTCCTCGGTTGCGACGCCGACGGGAACGTGGTGCGGAAGTCCGGCGTCATGGGCGTCGTGATCACGGGCGGCGAGGTCCGCCCCGACGACGCCGTGCGCGTCGAGCTGCCCGCGGGCGCCCACGAGGCGCTGCAGCCCGTCTGAGCGGGAGGCCGCGAGGAGCGGTCCTCGTCCCGGGTGGAGGGCGGCGCCTCACCCTTGTCCGTGCGCTCACCCGACGCGCTGACCGCGACCGCATCCGCGACACCGCGAGCTGCCGCGGCCGCCGTCGGACTCGGTCACCCGCGCACGCTGCCGCCGGCTGACCCCGTGCACGGGGAGAGCCGGGACGGCTCCGGGCGATCCCGCCGATCGTGGACGCGAGCGCGCCTGCAGGAACACGGCACGCGGTCGCCCCCGGTCCGCGCCTCCGTGCTGCCGGGCAGCGACGGCGGCGTCAGCGCCCGAGGCCCGCGCGGTCGACGCGGCGGTGGAAGCGCATGCCCGCGAGGCCGCCGACGATGGCGCCCACCAGGCTGACCACGGCGACGAGGACCGCGGTCACGATGCTGGCGACCGTGAGGTCGCCCTCGTCCACGGGGATGCGCGGGAAGCCGTTGAGGTTCCCGAGGATGTTGTACTGCGAGCCGGCGATGGCGGTGACGATCGCCACGACGATCGCGATGACGATCGCCCACAGCCAGACGGCGAAGCCCTGCTTGGCGCCGTCGAACCGGGCCATCCGGCCGGCGACGTAGCCGCCGCAGCAGTAGGCGATGAGGATGACGACCAGCACGGCGATCGCGCCGGCCCAGCCGATGGTGTCGGCGTTCTGCTGTGCGGCGTCCGCGGCCTGTCGGGCATCGCCGCCGTTCGAGCCGAGACCGATGGCGGCTCCCGTCGCGGCGACGAGGGCGGTGAGGATCACGGCGGTGCCGGTGGCGGTGAGCCAGCCGAAGAACGCGGATCCGGCCTTGATGCCGCCGAAGCGCTCCTTCTCGCGCTCGACAACGTCGTGCCGGAGCGACGTGCGGTCGCCCGCGGGGACGGCGGCGTCGCGGTCATCGCGCGGCGAGTCTCCGCGCGGGGTGTCCGAGGTGCTCATGATGGTGCCTTCCGTGACGTCCGCGCCTCGTCCGGGGGCCCGGCGGGGTGTGCCTCGGACACTACTCGCGGGCTAACGCTTCGTGCGCTTGCTCTTTTGGGGGATGCCGACGCGGCCGGGCCACGCCACCGCCGCGCGCCGTGCCGGAGGGAGGGCTCAGCCGTCCGCCGGCTGCGCGCCCTGCCGCTGCACGACGACCGCGGCCGCGTCCGCAGCCCGGCCCATCGCGGCGGCCCGGTCGGCGCCGCCGGCGAGCGCTGCCGCCAGCGCGCCGCAGAACGCGTCGCCCGCCCCGGTGGTGTCGACGACCCGGTCGACCCGCGACGCGGGCACCTCGACGTCGCCCCACATCGCGCCCTCGGCGCCGAGGGTGACGAGCAGCGACGCGGGAGCGGGCGTGCCCGATGCACGGAGGAGCCCCGCCTCGTGCTCGTTGACGACGACCGGGTCCGCGAGCGCCAGCACGTCGTCGGGCAGCTGCGCGAAGGGCGCGAGGTTCAGGACGACGCGGGCACCCGCGGCGTGCGCGCGCCGCACGCCGTCCGCCACCGTGTCGAGGGGCAGCTCGAGCGAGGCCAGCACCACGTCCCCGGCGCCGAGGCCGTCGAGCGGATCCAGGTGGTCGCCCGTCACGCGCGCGTTGGCGCCGGGCGCGACGATGATCGTGTTCTCCCCGTCGTCGGCGACCGCGATGACGGCGAGCCCCGTCGTGGTCCCGGCGACGGTGACGAGGCCCGCGACGTCGATGCCGCGGCCCTGGAGCCTGGCCCGGTAGGCGGATCCGTCGGCGTCGTCGCCCACGGCGCCCACCATCGCGACGGACGCGCCCTCACCCGCCTCGGCCGCGGCGACGGCCTGGTTCGCGCCCTTGCCGCCCCACAGCCGTTCGGGATCGGAGCCCATGAGGGTCTCCCCCGGCTGCGGGTGCCGCGGGACGCGGACCACCTGGTCGACGTTGAGCGATCCGAGCACCACGACGCGGCCCATGGGCACCTGCCTCCCCCGGCACGACGCCGGCCGCGCCCGGGTGGCGCTCCCCGCCAGGGTACCGAGGACCCGAGGGCGGGCCGGGCCGGTGGCGGCCGGGCGGTCGACCGGTCGCGCGTCAGCCGAACGAGTCGACGTCGTCGAAGACCCGGCGCTCCGTCTCGCCCCAGGGGGTGACGGCGGTCCCCACGCCGAACAGCCCGTCGTACGTGGCGGAGATGACCCCGGTCTGCCGGCCCCGGGTCGCCGCCGCCGACAGGTGGATCACGGGGCCGCCCGACATCCCGCCCCCGGCGGAGCACCCCACCAGCGCCAGCCGTGCGTCGGCGGTCCCGTAGGCCGGCCCGACGCACGTCGCGAGGGGCGTGGTGTCCAGGGTCGACGGCGAGCCCGGGTACCCGAGGGTCAGGTAGTGGAGGCCCGCCTTGGCGAGGCCGAAGTCCGGGGTGACCGCCTTCACGGCGTCCGCGAGGAGCGGGCCGGACGGTCGCTTCCGCATGCGGACGAAGGCGGCGTCGTGGCCCGCGTCCTGCCGGGAGCGCCAGGCCTCGGGCACCTGGTACTCGTCCGCGCCCCACGTCCCGTAGGGGCGGTTCGCGCCGTCCCATGCGGGGGTGAAGGCGATCCGCGTGGCCGACTCGCCGTCGAGCAGCAGGCAGTGCCCGGCGGTGGCGACCATGAGGCCGGAGCCGGAGCGGATCGCCGAGGCCGTGCACGACTTCTCCCGGCCGGCGCGGATGAACGTGAGGATGCCGATGTAGGACTGGGCGCCCAGCCGACCCGGCGTGCTGTGCACCAGCTCCGCGTCCGCGCGGGGCGCGGTCCGCGACGGGGCGGCCCCGCCGTCGTCGGGCTCGGCGGCGCGGATGCGGTCGGGGGTCCAGTACGCCGCCGCCTCATCCGCCTCCTGGTGCGTGGGCACCGCGACCGGGGGCTCCGTGCCCGGGGCGGCGTGCGCCTCGGCCGCGACCGGGACGGCGGCCGCCCCTCCGCACCCGACGGCGAGCGCGACCGCGGCTCCCACCGCGGCGCGCAGGACGCGCCGGCGCCGCCCGCTTCCGGGCCCTCGCGCGCCTCCGTCCCCGAGATGCTGTCGGTCGGATCGGGCGCGTGCGTGCATGGGGCTCCTCGCGGTAGGGGGGGTGGCCCGCCGGGCGTGGTCGCCCGGCGGTGCGCCCGAGGATCCCCGATGGGCGCCGCAGCCGCCGCCCGCCTCCACAGCCACGGGCGGCCCGACGCGGCGCCGGCACCTCAGTCGAGGAAGAGCACCCGCAGCCGCCGCGTCGTGAAGACCAGGCCGATCGCCGTCATCACCGCGAAGTAGAGGACGTGCCCGACGACCGCGATCGACAGCGCGCCCGTGGTGAACCCGCGCACCAGCTCCACGGCGTGCCAGAGCGGCAGGGCCTGGATCACCGCCTGGATCCACGGCGGGTAGACCGACAGCGGGTAGAAGGTGGCGGAGAACAGGAACATCGGCAGCAGGATGAAGTTGATCCAGTCCATCTGCTGGAACGTCTTCATGTAGCTCGTGACGGCCATGCCGAAGCTCGCGAAGGCGAGGGCGACGAGCACCACGGACGGCAGCGCGAGGATCGCCCACCAGGACAGGTTGAGGCCGAGCACCTGCATCACGATGAGGAAGCCCGACGAGTACACGACGCCGCGGAGCAGCGCGAGCGAGATCTCGCCGAAGGCCACGTCGAGCGGGCCGAGCGAGGTCGCGAGCATGCCCTGGTACAGCTTGGAGTGGTTCATCTTGAAGAAGACGTTCCACGTGGAGTCGTACACGGCACCGTTCATCGCCGAGACGGCGAGGAGCGCGGGCGCGATGTACGCGGCGTAGGGCACGGGCTGCCCGGTGCTCGTCGTGACGTCCCCCACGAGGGAGCCGAGCCCGATGCCCATCGCGAGCAGGTAGAACACGGGCTCGAAGAAGCCGGAGACGACGACGGTCCAGTTGGTGCTGCGGGTCGCGAGGAGGCCGCGCGACAGCACGGAGCGGGCGTTGCCGGCGTAGAGCGCGCTGGTCCCGCGGCGGCGGACGGGCGGCCCGGCGGGCCCCGCGGGCCTCGAGGCGGACGACGCGCCCGTGGTCGGAGCGGTCACCTGCGAAGCCTCCTCGTGGTGATCCGCCGGGCCAGCGTCCACCCGACGGCGAGCCACAGCAGCAGGTACGCGACGTGCACGAGCGTGAGCCAGAGCGGCTCCCCGAGCCCGTAGGTCGCCACGCGGCCGAGCTCGGTGCCGTGCCAGAGCGGGGAGACCCAGCCGACCCACTGCAGCCAGACGGGCAGCTGCGTCAGCGGGAAGAACGTGCCCGAGAACAGCGACAGCGGCGTGATGACGAAGCGCAGCACCATCGCGATCTGACCCGTGTCCTGCTCCAGGGTGGCGACGTACGCCATGATCACGACGCCGATGGCCATGCCGGTGAGGAGCGCGGCGCCGATCGCGAGGAAGCCCGTGCCGAGGGGCACGGCGCCGAACAGCAGCATGAAGGCGAAGTACGCGATCGCCGTGGGGGCCATGCGGATGGCGACGCCGATGACCTGCCCGTCCACGATCTGGGCGGGCGTCAGCGGGGACGCGTTCATCGCCTGGAATACCGGGTTCCACTTGAAGGCGCCGAGGATCGGGTACGTGAACTCCTCGCTCGCGACCGTCATGGCGCTCGTCGCGAGGAGCGCGGGGGCGACGAAGACGAGGAAGCTGATCCCGAGCGCCTGGTTCGCGCCGGTGCCCTGGTCGACCACGGTCGCGAGCCCCACGCCGAGCGCGTAGAGGTAGACGTAGGGGCTGGCGATGCCGGTCGCGATGACCGTGCCGGCGTAGGCGCGGATCCCGAGCAGCCGGTGCTCGGCCGCGTACCAGGCGCCGAACCGGCGGGGACGCACGCCGGCGGCGAGTGCGCGGTCGCGGGCGGTGGCGCGGGGGGCGCGCGAGGCGTCGACGCTCATTCGACGAGGCTGCGGCCGGTGAGCCGGAGGAAGACGTCCTCGAGGCTGGAGCGGCGGACGAGGGTGGTGATGGGCGCGAGGCCCTGCTCGAGGATCCGGCTGAGCACGGCCTCGCCGTCGGAGGCGTAGACGAGCACGCGGTCGGGCAGGATCTCGACGCGGTCGCCGAGGCCGGCGATCTCGCGCGACGCCTCCTCGTTGCGGTCGGAGCCGAAGCGCACCTCGAGCACCTCGCGGCTCGAGTGGTCGCGGATGAGGGAGGCGGGTGAGCCCTCGGCCATGATCCGGCCCTCGTCGACCACGATGATCCGGTCGCACAGCTGCTCGGCCTCGTCCATGTAGTGCGTGGTGAGCACGAGCGTCGTGCCCTGCTCCTTGAGGCGGAACAGGCGGTCCCAGAGGATGTGGCGGGCCTGCGGGTCGAGGCCCGTCGTCGGCTCGTCGAGCAGGAGGATCCGCGGGTCGCTGATGAGGGCGCGGGCGATGGTGAGGCGGCGCTTCATGCCGCCGGAGAGGTCGTCGACCTTGGCGCCGGCGCGGTCGCTCAGCTGCGCGAACTCGAGCAGCTCGTCGGCGCGCGCCGCGACCTGCCTGCGCGGCAGGCCGAAGTAGCGGCCGTAGACGATGAGGTTGTCGCGCGCCCGGAGCTCGAGGTCGAGGTTGTCGGCCTGCGGCACGACGCCGAGCTGCGACCGGATCTCCGGGCCGTGCGTGTCGGGGTCGAGCCCGAGGATGTCGAGCGTGCCGCCCGTCCGCGAGGAGACGGCGCCGATCATGCGCATGGTGGTGGACTTGCCGGCGCCGTTCGGGCCGAGGAGGCCGAAGGACTCGCCGGGCGCGACCTCGAAGGAGAGTCCGTCGACGGCGACGTGGTCGCCGTACCTCTTCACGAGGCGGTCGGCGGTGATGACGGGAGTGGGCACGAGACCTCAGCCTAGGGAGCCGCGGGCGGATCGACCACGGGGCCGGACGCGGGGATCCGGGCGGGTTCCGGTCGAGGTCCCCGGCCGACGCCCCGCGCGCGGCGGACGCCCGGCGTGCGGCGCGTAGAGTCGCAGGGCGGATCACGGGACGCCCGGCACCGCTGCCCGCAGCAGCGACGGCCGCCCGCCGTCCGCGCGGGGTCCGACCCCGACCCGCCCGCGACGCCGTCCGCGCCGCCGCACGACGCCGACCGACGATCCCGGGAGCACCCATGACCGAAGCCACCACCGCCCCGCGCGCCCGGTCCCGCAACCCGTTCGCCCGCCGCGACGCGGCCGACGACGGTCCTCGCGCCCGCTTCTCGGAGCTGCTCCCCTACATCCTCGAGCAGCGCGGCCTCATGGCCTTCGTCATCGTGCTCAGCGTGCTCGGCGCCGCCGCGAGCCTCGGCCAGCCCCTGCTCGTGCAGCGCGTGGTCGGCGTCGTGCAGGACGGCGGCGCGCTCGGCGCGCTGGTCTGGGCGCTCGTCGGCCTCGTGGTCGTCTCCGGCCTCCTCTCCGGCTACCAGCACTACCTGCTGCAGCGGATGGGCGAGGGCATCGTCCTCTCGTCGCGGCGCACGCTGGTCCGGCGGATCCTGCGCCTCCCCATCGCCGAGTTCGACACGCGCCGCACCGGCGACCTCGTCTCCCGCGTCGGATCCGACACCACGCTCCTCCGCGCCGTGCTCACGCAGGGCCTCGTGGAGGCGATCGGCGGCGCCGTGACGTTCCTCGGCGCCGTCATCGCGATGCTGATCATCGACCCGGTGCTCCTCGGCCTCACCGTGCTGGTCGTCGCCGTCTCCGTCGTCGCCGTCGTGGGGCTCTCCGGCCGCATCCGCGTGGCCAGCCAGCGCGCGCAGCGCAAGGTGGGCGATCTCGCCGCCAGCGTCGAGCGGGCCATCGGCGCGATCCGCACGGTCCGCGCCAGCAACGCCACCGACCGGGAGATCCGCACCATCGAGGCCGACGCCGAGGGCGCCTGGGAGATGGGCATCAAGGTCGCGAAGGCGTCCGCCGTCGTGGTGCCGATCGCGGGGATCGCCCTGCAGGCGTCGTTCCTCGTGGTGGTCGGCGTGGGCGGCTTCCGCGTCGCGTCGGGCGCCATCGGCGTCGGCGACCTGGTGGCCTTCATCCTGTTCCTCTTCCTCATGATCATGCCGCTCGGCCAGGCGTTCGGCGCCGTCACGGCGGTCAACCAGGCGCTCGGCGCGCTCGGCCGCATCCAGGAGATCGTGAAGCTGCCGGGCGAGACCGACGGCGACCAGGCCCTCGCCGGGCGCCTGCGCGACGACGGCCCGAGCGCCGACGACCGCACGGACGCACCCGCCGTCGAGCTCGTGGACGTGCGCTTCGCCTACCCGGTCCCCGCGGCGCCGGACGCGGCCGAGGAGGACGCCGCCTACGGCTCCGGCGGCGCCCCGGGCGCCTCGGCCGTCGGCAGGACCCCTCGGGACGCTCAGGCGGCGGACGCGGCCCCCGGCGCCGACCGGACGGGCGGCGGCGTGCTCCAGGGCGTCAGCTTCCGCGCCGACCGGGGCACCCGCATCGCGCTCGTCGGCCCCTCCGGCGCCGGCAAGAGCACCATCCTCGCCCTCATCGAGCGCTTCTACGACCCCACCTCCGGCGTCGTGCGCGTGGGCGGCCGCGACATCCGCACGCTCGACCGCGAGGACCTCCGCCGCCAGATCGGCTACGTGGAGCAGGACGCGCCCGTGCTCGCGGGCACCCTGCGCGAGAACCTCACCCTCACGGCGTTCGACGCCACCGACGAGGACTGCGTCCAGGTGCTCCACGCGGTGAACCTCACCGAGGTGCTCGCGCGCAACGAGCTCGGCCTCGACGCCCCCGTGGGCGAGGACGGCATCATGCTCTCCGGCGGCGAGCGCCAGCGCCTCGCGATCGCGCGCACGCTGCTGTCGGCGCCCCCGATCCTCCTGCTCGACGAGTCCACCTCCAGCCTCGACGGCCTCAACGAGCAGCTGCTCCGCAAGGCGATCGACGCGGTCGCCGAGCACCGCACCCTCATCGTCATCGCGCACCGCCTGTCGACGGTCGTCGACAGCGACCTCATCGTGGTCGTCGAGAAGGGACGCGTCGTCGGCACGGGCACGCACGCCGAGCTCGTCGTCTCGACGCCGCTCTACCGCGACCTCGCGAAGCACCAGCTCCTCGTCTAGCGGAGGGCGGCACCTCCCGGGGCCGGTCGGTGCGCGTGGGCGGCGCGATCGTCCGGCGCCCCGATCCGACGACGACGACGACGACGGCTCGGCTCAGCCCAGCGCAGCGCCGCAGCTCAGCGCGACGGCGCTCAGTGCGACGGCGTCGCGAGATCGTCCGTCGGCGCGGTGATCCGCATCTCCCGCGCCGCGAGGAACAGCGGCAGGGCGACGGCGAACGCCACCAGCGGGACGAGGACCACGTACACCCACACGCGCCTCATCCGCAGCCGCCGTCCCTCCGCGATGATGAACGTCACGCTCGCGACCGCGGCGATGAGCAGGTCCCAGGAGAGCGACGACACGGCCGGGCCGCCGGCGGACAGGTCGGCGAGGAAGTCCCGGCCGGTGGTGATGACCTCGATGTTCGCGGTCCACGTCAGGACGAGCCCGGCCAGGGCGAGGACCATATACGCAACGGCGAGGGGCGTGGGCCGCCGCCGGGTGGGACGCGTGCTCATGGGGACCCCTTCTCGCGGACGTCGCCAGGCTAGGCGCCCGGGGAGCCGCGCGGCCCGCGGGTGCGCCGCATCGACGCTCCGCGGATGCCCCGCCTCACCCGGCCGGTGCCGTGAGCGCGTACAGCGCGACCGCGCTCGCGGCGGCGACGTTCAGCGAGTCGATGCCGTGCGCCATGGGGATCCGCACGACCGTGTCCGCCGACCGGATCGCCTCCGCGGAGAGCCCCGGCCCCTCCGACCCGAGCACGATCGCGAGCCGCTCGTGCTCCGCGGCGGGGAAGTCGCGGAGGGAGACGGCGTCGGGCGTGAGCGCCAGCGCCGCCACGTGGAAGCCGGCCGCGGCGAGCGTCGCCCGCGTCTCCGGCCACTCCCCCGTGCGCGTCCACGGCACCTGGAGCACCGTGCCCATGCTCACGCGGATGGCCCGGCGGTAGAACGGATCCGTGCAGCGCGGCGTGACGAGCACGGCGTCGGCGCCGATGGCCCCGACGGAGCGGAAGATCGCCCCGACGTTGGTGGGGTCCACGACGTCCTCGAGCACCACGACCCGCCGGGCGTCGGCAACGAGCGACGCGACGGACGGCAGCGCGGGACGGTCCAGCGACGCGACGACGCCGCGGTGCAGGACGTACCCGGTCAGCTCCGCCAGCAGCTCGCCCGGACCGGTGAACACGGGCACGTCGCGGTCGCCGACCAGGGCGAGCGCCTCGTCGACCGTGCCGCCGAGCGCGAGCACCGACCGCGGCACGTGCCCGGCGCGGAGCGCGCGCTCCAGGACGAGGGCGGACTCGGCCAGGTAGATCCCGTGCCCCGCTCCCGGGTCCTTGCGGAGCGCCACGTCGGTGCGGTGGCTGTAGTCGGCGAGCCGCGGATCCCGCAGGTCCTCGACCGGGACGACGTGCGCCACTAGGCGGCGAACGGGTCGGGCGTCAGCGTGTACTTCGTGCTCAGGTACTCGTGGATGCCCTCGAGCCCGCCCTCCCGGCCGAGCCCGGACTGCTTGACCCCGCCGAAGGGCGCGGCCGCGTTCGAGATGACGCCCATGTTGAGCCCCGTCATGCCGGTCTCGAGCCGCTCGATCATCCGCTGGCCCCGGGCGAGGTCGCGCGTGAAGACGTACGAGACGAGCCCGAACTCGGTGTCGTTGGCCAGGCGCACGGCCTCGTCCTCGTCGGCGAACGGGACGATGGCCACGACCGGGCCGAAGATCTCCTCGCGGAGGATGTCGCTCCCCTCGGCGACGCCCGTGATGAGCGTCGGCGGGTAGAAGTGCCCGGCGCCCTCGCGGGGCTCGCCACCCGCGCGCACGCGGGCGCCGCGGTCGACCGCGTCGCGCACGAGGCGGTCGGCCTTGTCGACCGCCCGTCCGTCGATGAGCGGGCCGACCGTCACGCCCTCCTCGGTGCCGCGTCCGATGCGCATGGCCGCGATGCGCTCCTCCAGGCGCTCCGCGAAGGCCTCCGCGACCGATGCCTCGACGATGAACCGGTTGGCGGCGGTGCACGCCTGCCCGACGTTGCGGAACTTCGCCGCCATGGCGCCGTCGACGGCCGAGTCGAGATCCGAGTCCGCGAAGACGACGAAGGGCGCGTTGCCGCCCAGCTCGAGCGAGACGCGGAGGACGTTCCGGGCGGCCTGCGCGCCGAGCTGACGGCCGACGGGCGTGGAGCCGGTGAAGCTGAGCTTGCGGAGCCGCGGGTCCGCGATGAGCGGCTCGGTGACGTCGGCGGCCGAGGTCGTGGGGATCACGTTGAGCACGCCCGCGGGCAGTCCCGCCTCCGCCAGGAGCTCGGCGAAGCGCAGCGTGGTGAGGGGCGTGAGGTCGGCCGGCTTGATGACCACGGTGCAGCCCGCGGCGAGCGCCGGAGCGATCTTGCGGGTCGCCATGGCGAGCGGGAAGTTCCACGGGGTGATGAGCAGCACCGGCCCGACGGGGTGCTGCGACACGATCATGCGGCCGGTCCCCTCGGGGTTGATGCCGTACCGGCCCGTGACGCGCACGGCCTCCTCGGAGAACCAGCGGAGGAACTCGCCGCCGTAGGCGACCTCGCCGAGCGACTCCGCGAGCGGCTTGCCCATCTCCAGCGTCATGAGCAGCGCGAACTCGTCCCGGCGCTCCTGCAGCAGGTCGAACGCGCGACGGAGGATCTCCCCGCGGACGCGCGGCGCCGTCGCCGCCCAGCCCGCCGCGGCGTCGACCGCGGCGTCGAGGGCGCGTGCGCCGTCCGCCGGGCTCGCGTCGGCCACCCGGGCGATGACCTCGTCGGTGGCCGGGTCGCGGACGTCGAACGTCGCACCGCCCTCCGCGTCGACCCGCTCCCCGCCGATGAGGAGGGTGGTGGGGGTGCCCGACAGGAGGTCGGTCTCGGTGGTCGCGCTCATGGTGTCCTCGCTTCTTCCGTGCTGGTGCTCGTGCGCTGCGTCGCGCTCGTGCCGGTGCTGGTGCGGCGGCTGGTGCTGGTGCTGGTGCTGGTGCGGCGGCTCGTGCGCCGGCGCGTCCGCGTCGTGCCGGGATCGCCGCGGTCGTCCGTCGGTCAGACGGCCGGGCCGTCGACGATCTCGGCGCCCGCGTCGCGCAGCCGCTCCAGGGCCGCGGTGCTGGTGGCCGGGGCGACGCCCGCGACCAGGTCGGCGAGCACGCGCACGCGCTTGCCCTGGTGGACGGCGTCCAGCGCCGAGGCGAGCACGCAGTAGTCGGTGGCGATGCCGACGACGTCGATGTCCGTGATGTCGTGGAGGACCAGGAGGTCGGCGAGCGGCACGCCGTCCTCCGTCGTCCCCTCGAAGATCGAGTACGCGGGAGCGCCCTGGCCCTTGCGCAGGTGGAAGTCGACCGCGGTGACGTCGAGGTCGGGGTGGTACTCGGCACCCGGCGTGCCCTGCACGCAGTGCTCCGGCCAGGTGGTCGAGAAGTCGGGCACGGTGCCGGCGGCGGCGAAGTGCCCGCCGTTGTCCCCCGTCGCCTCGTGCCAATCCCGGGACGCGAGCACGTGGTCGTAGCGGTACGGCTCGGCCGCGAGGAGCCGGGTGATGCCGCGGGCGACGTCGCCGCCGCCCGTGACGCCGAGCGCCCCGCCCTCCGTGAAGTCATTCTGCACGTCGATGATGAACAACGCCCTGCTCATGCGCCGCTCCTTCCCCGGGCCGTGCCCGGTGCCGTGGATCCGCCGCCCGGGTCCGGGTGGCGCGTCACTCGTCGCCCAGGTCCGCGCCGCAGCGGTACGTTCCCGCGGCCAGCGCGTCGAGGGCGACCTTCGCGTCGCCGGTCACGTTCCCGATGGCGTAGAAGGCGAAGGTCAGGGTGCTGCCGTCGGCCGCGTCGACGATGCCCGCGAGCGTGTACCCGGTGTCGATCCACCCGGTCTTCGCGACGACGTGCCCGCGGGCGACCGAGCTGTCGCCCGTGAACCGGCTCGCGAGGGTGCCGGTGCGTCCCGCGACCGGGAGCCCGTCGTGCAGGTAGCCGAGCGCCTGCTGGCGCTGGTCGACCTGGATCATCAGCTGCGCCAGGAGCGACGGCGGCACGCGGTTGTCGGGGCTGAGGCCCTGTCCGTCGACGATGGTCAGGTCGGAGGTGTCGAGGCCGTACGCCTCGAGTGCCTTCGGGATGCCCGCGGCCAGCGACTGCTGCGTGCTCCCCGCCCCGACCTGGATGCTGACGAGCCGCGCGAGCGACTCCGCGAGCACGTTGTCGGAGTTGATGAGCGCCGTCTGGACGAGGGAGGAGACGGGCTGCGACTCCACCTTCCCGAGGACGGCGGCGCCCGCGGGGGCGGTGCCCTGCGTGACCTCGGCCGAGGCGCCGAGCATGGAGCGGAACGTGCTGCCCACGCGCGCCAGCGGGTCCTCGCTGCGCGCGGAGACGACGGCGGCGGGATCCGCGCGGTCGGCGTCCAGCTGCAGCGGCGTCATGAAGCTCGAGTACCCGGCGCGGCGCTCCGTCGCCGCCCAGGACGGCGCCCACGTCTCCCCCGAGAAGAGCGACGTGTCGAGCACGATGCGGGTGATGGGCGTGCCGGCCGTGGACGGATCCGCGGCCCAGGCCGTGCGGACCTGCTGCGCGAGGTCGCTGAGACGCGGGGCGCCCGGGTACACGGAGCTGCCGGAGGTGAGCCGGGAGAGGGTCGGGTCGCCGCCGCCGACGAGCACCACGGTGCCGGGCTCCGCACCGCGGACGACCGTGGTGGCGATGCGGCGGTCGGGACCGAGCGCGGCGAGGGCGGCGGCCGACGTGACGACCTTCATGACGCTCGCCGTGCGCTCGGGGGTGCTGCCGTCCCGGTCGAACAGGACGCGCCCGGTGGCCGCGTCGCGGACCTGGCCCTCGAACGTCGCCAGCCGCGGATCCTGCGCGAGCGCGGAGATGGAGCACATGCGGAGGTCGCGGGCGCCGGCGTCGGCGGGCGCCGAGCGGGCCGGATCCGCGGTGGGTGCGGGGCTCGGCGTCGGCGAGGCCTCGGCGGTGGACGCGACGCTCGCCGATGCGCTGCCCGATCGCCCGGTGAGCGCCCCGGCGCCGACGGCCCCGGCGGCGAGCAGTGCCACGACGGCGACCGCGGCGGTGACGGTGCGCGTGCGCCGCGCGGGCGTCGCGCTCGTCCACACGCGGGAGGCGGGGTCCTCCGGGTCGATGCGGCCGGCGCGGTCGGGGCCGTCGGCAGGGGATCGCATGGGGCCATGCTAGACGCCGAGACCGAGCGGGGCCTCGGCCGCGGGTGCGCCGGGTCGGGTCCGCCGGCGACGGCGGTCGCGGAGGGACGCGACTCATCGCGACCCGGCACGAGACCGGGATCGGGACGAGCGGAGGGGGTGGTGGAGCCGCCTGTCAGAATCGAACTGACGACCTTCTCATTACGAGTGAGATGCTCTACCGACTGAGCTAAGGCGGCCCGGCCCGGACTCAGCGAGTACCGGGCACGAGTAGAGAGCATACCGGATGCGGGAGGGTCCGCTCGCACATGCGGGTCAGCCGCAGGTCGTCCCCGATGCCGGCGGGTCCCCGCCGAGCAGGTAGCCGTCCACGGCGGCCACGATGCACGGGTCCCGCTCGTCGTAGGCGATATGCCCCTCGCCCTCGTAGGTGAGCAGCACGCCCGAGTCGAGCTGGTCGGCGAGGGCCTCGGCCCCGGAGTACGGGGTCGCGGGGTCGCCGGTGGTGCCCACCACGACGATGGGCGCGGCGCCCTCCGCGGACACGGGCGCCGGGGCGTCCCGTGCCGTGTACGGCCAGTTGCCGCAGAGCGGGTCCGGCTCGTCGTCGCGCGAGGTGTCGTCGTCGGCCAGCTCGCCTCCCGCGGAGCGGAGCTCCGCGGCCTCCCGGGCCAGCACGGCCGGGTCGCGCTCCACGGGGTAGTCGATGCACTGGATCGCGAGGAACGCCTCGTAGAAGTTGCTGGTGTACGTGCCGTCGGGCGTGCGGCCGAAGTACGAGTCCGCGAGGGCGAAGGCGGTGGCCGAGCCGCCGCCGAGGGCCTCGGTGAACGCGGTGGTGAGGGCGGGCCACTGCTGCTCGCTGTAGAGGGCGGAGTCGATGGCGCTGCGCATCACCTGCCCGTCGAGCTCCCGGCCGTCGACGGCCCGCAGGGGGCTCTGGTCGAGCCGGTCGAGGAGGTCGGCGGCCATGCGCACCCCGTCCTCGACGGATCCGCGGAACGGGCACGCCTGCCCTCGGAGGCATGCCGCCATGTACGACTCGAAGGAGGTGCGGAACCCCGCGGTCTGGGCGAGCACCACGTCGAAGGAGCTCGCGGACGGATCCGTCGCGCCGTCGAGCACCATGCGGCCGACGTGCGCGGGGAACGTCTGCGCGTACTCGGCGCCGATGCTGGTCCCGTACGAGTAGCCGAGGTAGTTCAGCGCCGGATCCCCCACCAGCGCCCGGAGCATGTCGAGGTCCCGCACCGTGCTCCGCGTGTCGATGAACTCCAGCAGCGGGCCGGACCGGGCGGCGCAGGACTCGGCGAACGACCGCGCGGCGTCGCTGAGCTCCTGGTCGTGCTCCGGGGTGCCCGGGCGCGCCGCGGTCTCGCCGTAGAGGAAGGAGTCGAGCTGGGCGTCGTCGACGCAGTCGACGGCCGTCGACGCCCCGACGCCGCGCGGATCCCACCCGACGACGTCGTAGGCGTCCTGGAGGTCGCGGGACACGGCGTAGTCGATGCTGGACCTCACGAAGTCGACCCCGGAGGCTCCCGGTCCGCCGGGGTTGACGAACAGCGACCCCCGCGGACCGTCCGACCCGCGGGCCGTGTGGCGCACGAGGGCGAGCTCGATGTCGGTCGCGGCATCCGGCGCCGACCAGTCGAGCGGCGCCGTGGCGGTGGCGCACTGCGCCCCGTCCTCGCACGGCGACCAGGCGAGGACCTGCTCGTAGTACCGCGCGAGGTCGGGCGCCACGTCCTCCGTGGTGGGGCTCGACGTGGAGCTGCGTGGCTCGGGCATGGGGATGAGGCCGCAGCCGCTCAGCGCGACGGCCGCGACGAGCAGGACGCCCGCCCGTGACGCGACGCGGGACAGGAGGGACGTCCGCGCCCCCCGCCGGGTCACGCGCGACCCGACGGACGCGTGCGGGTGAGGGACACGAGCATGGCCTCGAGGGCGAGGGCCGGGCTGACGTTGCCGTCGATGCGGCGGCGCGCGACCCCGACCGCATCCAGCACCGCGAGCGAGGCGGCCGCCGATCCGGCCTCCGCGGCCTCGGCGATGCGCGGCGCGATCGCCGCGTTCACCTGCGGGAGGTCGGCGCCCAGCTGGCGGAGGAGCACGTCGCGATGGAGGGACATGAGGTCCACGAGGATGCGGTCGATGCCGTCGCGGAGGCTCCGCGTCGCGCGGCGCTTCTGGTCCTCCTCGAGCTGGCGGATCTGCGACCGCAGCTGCGGGGGGATCGACCCGCCCTCCTGGACGCCCAGCGAGCGCAGCGCGCGTTCGCGCTCGTCCGCATCGCGCTGCACGGTGAAGGCCTTCGCGTCCTGACCCGCGAGCTCGAGCAGCGCGGCGGCGGCGCGCACGGCGTCGCCCACGGTGCGGATCCCGAGGGCCAGCTCCAGCGTGCGGCTACGGCGCTCGCGGGCCTCGGCGTCCGTGGCGAGACGGTGCGCCATGCCGATGTGGCTCTGCGCCTCCCGGGCGGCGCGCGTCGCGGTCGCCTCGTCGACCCTGTCGCGGCGCTGGATGAGCGCCGCCACGTCCTCGACGGAGGGGATGCGCAGGCGGACGCTGCGGACCCGGGAGCGGATGGTGGGGATCAGGTCGGCCTCGCTGGGGGCGCAGAGGATCCAGATGGTGCGCTCCGGCGGCTCCTCCAGCGCCTTCAGCAGCAGGTTCGACGTGCGCTCGGTCATGCGGTCGGCGTCCTCGACGACCATGACGCGGTACCGCCCGACCGAGGGCGAGTACTGCGACGAGGTGACGAGCGCGCGCACCTCGTCGATGGCGATGATGACCCGCTCCGTGGCGAGCACGCCGAGGTCGGGGTGGCTCCGCGCCGCCACCTGCCGTGCGGTCGCAGCGTCCCCCTCGGGGGTTCCGTCGCTCAGCAGCGCCGTCGCGAAGGCGTACGCGAGGTTCGAGCGGCCGGATCCGGGCGGCCCGGTGATGAGCCACGAGTGCGCGAGGGCGGTGCCCGACGCGTCGCGCGCGGTGGCGCGGGGACTGCTCGCGGCGGCGAGCAGGGCGACCGCCTCGGACTGCCCGGTGAGCTCGTCCCAGATGCGCCGGCCGTCCGGGGACGCCGGCCCGTCCGCGCCTCGCACGACCGCGGCGTCGCTCACGCTCGGGCTCCCGCCTCGATGAGGGCGGAGGTCCGGGAGCGGATGAGGTCGGCGATCTCCTCGCGGGGAAGACCCGCGTCGACCACGAGGAAGCGCTCCGGCTCCGCCTCGGCGAGCCGCAGGAACGCCTGGCGGACGCGCTCGTGGAACTCGCCGCGCTCGGCCTCGAGGCGGTCGAAGCGCGTCCGCGCGGCGTCGAGGCGCACGCGGGCGGCCGCCTGGTCGAGGTCGAGGAGCACCGTGAGGTCGGGCAGCAGCCCCTGCGCCGCCCACAGCGACAGCTCGCGGATCTCGTCCGCGTCGAGCACCCGCCCGGCGCCCTGGTAGGCCACCGACGAGTCGAGGTACCGGTCCTGCAGCACGACCGCACCGCGATCGAGCGCGGGGCGCACGACCGTCTCCACGTGGTGCGCGCGGTCGGCCGCGTAGAGGAGTGCCTCGGCACGGGGGGCTATGTGGCCCCGTCGGTGCAGCACGATCTCGCGGATCTCGACGCCGAGCTCGCTGCCGCCCGGCTCGCGGGTCACGACGACCTCATGGCCCTGCCGCTCCAGCCACTCCCGCAGGAGCGACGACTGCGTGGACTTGCCCACGCCGTCGCCGCCCTCGAGCGTGATGAAGACGCCGGTCACGTGGCGTCGGACGCCGTCGCCGCGGCGGACGCCCTCTTCGCGGCCGCGGTCTTCGCTGCCGTCGTCTTCGCTGCCGTCGTCTTCGCGGCCGTCGTCTTCGCGGCCGTCGTCTTCGCCGTGCTCGTCTTCGCGGCGGCCGTAGTGGACGCGGTCGTCGCGGACGCAGCAGTGCGTGGCTTGGCCGGCGCCTTCGCCTTCGCGGGTGCCTTGGCCTTCGCCGGTGCCTTGGCCTTCGCCGGTGCCTTGGCCTTGGCGGGCGCCTTTGCCTTCGGCTTCGCCGGTCCCTTGGCGCGCTTGTCGGCGAGCAGCTCGACGGCCCGGTCGAAGTCGATGTCCTCGACCGACTCGCTCTTCGGGATCGTGGCGTTCGTCTCGCCGTCGGTGACGTAGGGGCCGAACCGGCCGTCCTTGACCTTGATGCCCTTGCCGCTGACGGGGTCGGCGTCGAACTCCTTGAGAGCGCTGGAGGGTCGGCGCGCGCCGTACTTGGGCTGCGCGAACACCTCGAGGGCCCCGGCGAGGTCGATCTCGAAGATCTGCTCCTCGCTGGTGAGCGAGCGGGAGTCCGTGCCCTTCTTGAGGTACGGGCCGTACTTGCCGTTCTGCGCGGTTATGGGGGTCGCCGTCTCCGGATCCTCGCCCACGACGCGCGGGAGGTCCAGCAGGCGGAGCGCGGTCTCGAGGTCGACGGTCGCGAGGTCCATCGTCTTGAAGATGGAGGCCGTCCGCGGCTTCACGGCCGCCGCCTTCTTCGCCGCGGGCTTCTTGGCGGGCGCCTTCTTCGCCGGCGTCGCCGACGCCGTCGCCGTGGGCGTCGCCGCCGCCTCGAGCACCTCGCCCGTCGCCGGGTCGACACCCTCCGCGGTGGCGGCGGGCGCCTCCTCCGGCTCCGGGTCGAGCTCGGTCACGTAGGGGCCGTACCGGCCGTCCTTCGCGACGATCTGCTTGCCGTTCTCCGGGTTGATGCCGATGACGCGGTCCGTGACGACGGGGGCGTCGATGAGCTCGCGGGCCTTCGCCGCCGTCAGCTCGTCGGGTGCCAGGTCCTCGGGGAGGTTGACGCGACGAGGCGTCGCGTCCTCCGCCGCGCCCTCCTCGTGGACCTCGAGGTAGGGCCCGTACTTGCCGATGCGCAGGGTGATGTCGTCCGCGATGCGCAGCGAGTTGATCTGCCGCGCGTCGATCTCGCCGAGGTTGTCGATGGTCGGGCGGAGGCCCTTGTGGGCGTCGTTCCCGTAGTAGAAGCCCTTCAGCCAGTCGACCCGCTCGGCCGAGCCCTCCGCGATGCGGTCGAGGTCGTCCTCCATGCCGGCGGTGAAGTCGTACTGCACGAGCTCCGTGAAGAACTCCTCGAGCAGCCGCACCACGGAGAACGCGATCCAGTTGGGCACGAGCGCCGTGCCGCGGGGCGTGACGTAGCCGCGATCCACGATGGTCGAGATGATGGCCGCGTAGGTGGACGGGCGCCCGATGCCGAGCTCCTCGAGCGTCTTCACGAGGCTCGCCTCCGTGTAGCGCGGCGGCGGGCTGGTCTCGTGGCCCTTGGCGTCGACGTCGACCAGGCGCAGGTCCTGCCCCTTCTTCAGGTCGGGGAGCTTGGCCTCGCGTGGCTCGGCGGCGCCGTGGCGCTCCTCGTCACGGCTCTCCTCGTACGCGGCCAGGAAGCCGCGGAAGGTGATGACCGTGCCCGAGGCCGCGAACTCGGCGACCTCTCCGGCGGAGGTCGGACCGGCGGCGATGACGACCGAGGCGGTGGACCCCTTCGCGTCGGCCATCTGGGAGGCGATGGTGCGCTTCCAGATGAGGTCGTACAGCTTGTGGTCGTTCCCGCGCAGGGTGGAGGCCAGCTGCTGCGGCGTGCGGAACGTCTCCCCTGCGGGGCGGACGGCCTCGTGGGCCTCCTGCGCGTTCTTGCTCTTGCCGGCGTAGAGACGCGGCTTGTCCGGCACGGTCTCGGCCCCGTAGAGCTCCGCCGCCTGCTTCCGCGCCGCGGTGATCGCCTGCTGCGAGAGCGACGGCGAGTCGGTGCGCATGTAGGTGATGTAGCCGTTCTCGTAGAGCGACTGCGCGACGCTCATGGTCTGCCGGGCCGAGAACCGCAGCTTGCGGGCGGCCTCCTGCTGCAGCGTCGACGTCGTGAAGGGGGCTGCCGGCCGGCGCGTGTAGGGCTTGGACTCGACGCTCTGCACCTTCAGCGGCACGGACGGGTCGCGCAGCGCCTCGGCGAGGGCCTCCGCGCTGGTCGCGTCGAGGGGACGCGAGTCGTTCTTGAGGGCGCCCTTGTCGTCGAAGTCGCGACCCGTCGCGATGCGGGCCCCGTCGATGCGGACGAGGCGCGCATCGAAGGGCAGCTCCTGGTCGATCGGCGACAGCGCGGCGGTGAGGTCCCAGTAGGAGGCGGTGACGAAGGCCAGGCGCTCGCGCTCGCGATCCACCACGAGCCGCGTGGCTGCGGACTGCACGCGGCCGGCGGACAGGCCGGGGCCGACCTTCCGCCACAGCACGGGCGACACCTCGTAGCCGTACAGGCGGTCGAGGATGCGGCGCGTCTCCTGCGCGTCCACGAGGGCCGTGTCGATGTCGCGGGTGCTGTCGCGCGCGCGCTCGATGGCCTCCTTGGTGATCTCGTGGAAGACCATGCGCTTCACCGGCACCTTGGGCTTGAGCACCTGGAGCAGGTGCCACGCGATGGCCTCGCCCTCCCGGTCCTCATCAGTGGCGAGGAAGAGCTCGTCGGCGTCCTTGAGCGCCCGCTTGAGGTCGGCGACCGTCTTCTTCTTCTGGTCGCTCACGACGTAGTAGGGCTCGAAGCCGTTCTCGACGTCGACGGAGAACTTCCCCAGCGTGCCCTTCTTGAGCTCCGGCGGCAGGTTCTTCGGCTCGATCAGGTCGCGGATGTGGCCGACCGACGCCTGCACCTCGTAGCCGTCGCCCAGGTACTGGGCGATCGTCTTGGCCTTGGCCGGCGACTCGACGATGACCAACTTCTTCGTGCCGGGCACGTGACTCCTTATATATGCGTTCATGGGGGCCGGTGTGCGGCCCGGTGTCCGGGTGCGTGCCCGCTCGGATGCGCTCCGGGGCGACGTGCGGCGGGGTCCCCGACAAGGCACACCATACACACGCGCACCGACCGGAGACCTAATCGCGGCGCCGCCCGGACGGGCTCCGTCGCGGCCTCCCGGAGGACTCCGCCAACGGCTCCGCGAGGCCGTGCGGCGACGCCACGATCGGCTCGCGGCCCCGCCCTCACGGCACCGCGTCCCGAGGCTGCCCGGCTCGTGCCCGCGCCGTCACCGCCAGGCCGATGGCGTCGCCACGACCCGTGACCGCCACCGCGACG
This sequence comes from Clavibacter sp. GW821-FHT01D01, assembly GCF_059422605.1. Classification (NCBI taxonomy): domain Bacteria; kingdom Bacillati; phylum Actinomycetota; class Actinomycetes; order Micrococcales; family Microbacteriaceae; genus Clavibacter; species Clavibacter sp. GW821-FHT01D01. The sequence goes on along the minus strand of NZ_JBWKXC010000017.1, from coordinate 6,101 downwards.
GTGGTGCCGTCCACCTCGCACGAGGTCAGCGACGCCCCCACCGCTCCCACCACCTCGCCCGCCGCGGAGCAGGGCGGGCCCGAGGAGAACCCCGCGGCGACGTCGGCCGCGGCGAGCGCCCCGGAATCCGCCGCACCCGCCACGACGGCCCGTTCGACGAGGACGGTGGACACGGCGACGGAAGCCAGCGCGAGCGAGGCGACCGCCCCGAGCATCCCCACCGCGATCACCGCGCCCGACCCGGCATCATCCGACGTCCGCATCCGCGTCCTCCTGCCATGCGCAGCCGCGGGCCTCAAGCCGCATCCCGGCCGCCCCTGCCGGCAGGAAGCGGCTCGGAGCGGTGAGCCGGACGCAGACGGCGTGCCCCTGCCGGTCCACCGCCATGGACGCCCCTCGAGCGGCGCCGTCGATGCGCTCGCCCGCCCTGCTCTCGTCCTCCCCACGGCCGAGGCTCCGCGCGGCCTCCTGCGCGGCCGAGGTCATCTCGACCTGCTGCCCCACGGTCTGCACCGCTCCCATGCACAACCCGAGGACGAGGACGACCGCCGGCAGGACGACCGCGAGCTCCGCCGCGGCCGCCCCGCGGTCCTCCGCCGCAGCCCGGGAAGACGGGTCCACGGGCATCGGGTGCCCCGCCCGCATCAGCGGTCGTAGGTCAGCGCGCGCCGCACGAGGTCGAGCAGCATGCCCCGCACTTCGTCGCTCTGGAGGATGACCACGAGCAGGCCGGCGAACGCGACGGCCGCCATGGTCGCGATGGCGTACTCCGCCGTGGCGGCGCCGCGGTCGCTCGACGCCCGGTCGAGGACGGCCCGGCCGGCTACCCGCACGGCGAGGGCGACCCTCGTGGGCCCGGGCCGCGCGCAACTCCCTCCACCGTCGGCGCAGCTCGACGCGCGACCCGAGGACGCCTCACGGCCGCGCCTGCTCGTCGCCGGAGGAGGCACCGCTGCCACCGCCGCGAGCGGCCAGTCGGAGCGGCACCCCGATGCTCTCGACGCCCCCGCGTCCGGAGCGGTGCTCGATGCCGCCTCGGACCCGCGGAAGGCCCCGCCGCACGATGGCGCCACCGCCCCGTGGTCCGCCGTCGCCGGTGCCGGCTCCTCGACTCGTCCCATGTCCTCGTCCTCTCCCCTGGCGGGCATCGCCCGCCGTCTGTGCCTGCCGCCCGTCGGCAGGTCATCACCTTGCCCGGCGCGGCATCGACGGATCGGGTGCGCCCGACCACCGGTGGACGCCCTCATCCCCGCCCGAGTGTTGAGGACACGACGGCCAGGAGCATCGGCACGACGCCGACCGCCAGGAAGGCCGGCAGGATGCAGACCCCGAGCGGCAGCATCAGCCGAGCGGCGAGACGCGCGGCTGCCCGCTCAGCCCCGGTGCGCGCATCGCGCCGCGCCCTCTCCGCCTCGCCGCGGAGGAGGTCGACGACGGGCGCGCCCGTCCGGGTCGCGACCTCCACGACGGAGGCGACGGCCGTCAGCTCGCCGCGGACGGGGATCCCCGAGCGCTCGCAGGCGCGCCCGACCACGGCGACCGCCCTCGGCACGGACGCGCCGCCCGACATCGCGGTCGCGACGAGGTCGAGGACGAGGCCGGGTGCGGCGTCTCGGGGCAGGGCCCGGCGGACGAGGCTCCGGTTCCAGCGCCAGCCGACCGCCACGAGCGCGACGCCCACCACGAGGCAGGCGGCTCCGGGCACGGTGGTGGCGAGGATCCGGAGCGGGTCGAAGCCGAGTCCGGCCGCCAGCACGATCCCGGCCCCGGGCATGAGGAGCACGGTGCGGCTCGTGGCCACCGGACCGGCGAGCGCGGTCCCGGCGTCCCGTCGGACGCGGGCGACGTCGACGAGCGTCTCGGCGAGGCGCACGAGCGCCGCCGCCATCGGCGCGCCCGTGCGGTCGGAGATCTCGAGCACCGCGGCGAGGGCGCTCCAGTGCGCGGTGGCGGCGGCGCCTCCCGCGCTGCCGCTCCGTCCGCGCTCCACCGCGTGGGCCACGCGCACGGACAGGGGATCCGAGTCGGAGCCCGAGGCGACGCATCGGATGACCGATGCCGCGGCACCGTCACCCCGTCGCGCCCTTCCGCCCGGCGGCGCGAGCTGCCGCCATGCGCGTTCGGGTGGCAGTCCCGCGCCGAGCAGCACCGCGAAGCCCCGCACGAACGCGGCCGTCTCCTCCGCCTCCGCCACGACGGCTCCGGCGCTCGACGGCACGATGGTCGCCGGCAGGCGCCCGGCGAGCGCGCGCACCGTCACGACCGATCCCCGTCGGCCGCCGCCACGGTGCCCGTCACCGCGGGCCGCTCGCGGGCACCCGGACCCGACGACCAGCGCACGGGCACCACGCGGAGGCGGCCTCCCCCGTCCGCGACGAGGCGCCCGGCCTCCGTGACGCGACGGCCCTGAGCGGTGCGCGCGAGGTGCACCACCAGGCCGATCGCGCTGACGGCCTGGCGCGCGGTCGTGACCGCGTCCATCCCGGCGAGCGCACCCAGCGCCTCGAGCCGCGCCGGGACGTCGGCCACGCCGTTGGCGTGCACGGTGCCGGCCCCGCCGTCGTGGCCGGTGTTGAGCGCTCCGAGCAGCTCTCGGATCTCGCTCCCGCGGCACTCGCCCACCACCAGCCGGTCGGGGCGCATCCGGAGCGCCTCGCGGACCAGCCGCGGGAGCGGCAGCTCCCCCGCCCCCTCGATGTTGGCCTGCCGCGCCTCGAGGCAGACGACGTGCGGGTGCCGCACCCGGAGCTCCGCCACGTCCTCGACGACCACGATGCGCTCCCGCGGGTCCGCTCGGGCGAGGAGCGCGCCCAGGAGTGTCGTCTTCCCGCTGCCGCCCGCACCGGTGATGAGCAGGTTGGTGCGTCGGCTTACCGCCGCCTCGAGGAGCGCGCGGCAGCCCGGCGGGAAGGCGCCGGCGGCGTCGAGCGCGTCGAGGGTGGGGCGCGCCCGCGACGGCAGGCGGATGGAGAGGAGGGTGCCGCGGGTCGACACGGGCGGCAGCACCGCGTGCACCCGCATCCCCTCGCCGAGGCGGACGTCCACGCAGGGCGCCGCCTCGTCGAGGTGCCGCCCGCCCTCCGCGGCGAGGCGCACGGCGAGCGCCCGCACCGCGGGCTCCCCGCCGAGGTCGACGTCGGCGCGGCGCTCGGGCCCGCGCCCCCGGTCCACCCAGACCTCACCGTCGCCGTTCACGAACACGTCGGTCGCCGCGGGGTCCCGGGCCAGGGCTGCGAGGGCCCCGAGGGCCGGGGGGACGTGGCGCGCCGGTGACGCGGGCCGGGCATCCGCAGCGGACATCGATGACCGCCCGGCGCGCGCTGACATCGCCGATCCGCGGAGGACCGCCTCTCCGCCCTGTCCTCCCATGTCGGCAGCACCTGCCTCGCGCCCGTCACGGCCCGACGGCGTCCGAGCGGGCACGCGGACGCGCGGGACGAACGTCGCCGCCGCCGGTGACGGGGAGCGAACCGCGGCACGGGGTCGTGCGTCACCGCCGTGGGGAGCATCCGCGTCGGGTGGTCCGTGCGCCCCGTACCCTGATTCCGGCGCCGTCCCGGGGACGGTGCCGCCACGGTCGGCGGATGCGTGCCACTCGCTCATGCGGGGAGGCTAGGAGCCGAGCGCAGGACGGGCTCATGACGGCCGACGGCCGTGGGGTCCACAGGGACGAACGAGCTGGGGAGGACGTCGACGGCGGCACCGGCCCGGCTGCTGGTCGCGAGAAGAGAGGGGCGGCGCCCATCGGGGGAACAGGCGCCGCCACGTGACGACGGATCGGGGGAATCCAGAATTCGCCACACGTCGAGCTCGGCTCGACGGGTCGAGCATACGCCGCGCTCCTCCCGCTACGGGAGGGTTGAGCGTGTTCTGGCCGATCATTCATCGGACTCCCGGCAACGGACGCCCGCCATCCTGCCGCCGGAGCCTCCGGGCGCCGCGCCGGGCACCCGCTAACGTGGGTCGCGGAGAGGATGACGATGTCCACGAACCCCGAATCGACCGAGCCCGGAGCATCCGGCACCGCCCTGCGCGACGAGGACGAGGAGGGGACGACGTCCGCCTCCGCGCCGCCCGTGACGCCCCACGCCGGACCCGTCCATCCGCCGTCGGACGCCTTCCGCGCCACCCGCGTCGCCGACGAGTCCCTCGCCGAGTCCGCGGCCGCCGACCGCCTCGGCTTCTGGGCCGACCGCGCCCGCGAGCTGGTGACCTGGGAGACCCCGTTCGAGACGGTCCTCGACTGGTCGGACGCCCCCGTGGCCCGCTGGTTCCCCGAGGGCCGGCTGAACGTCGCCTACAACTGCCTCGACCGTCACGTGGCCGCCGGGAACGGCGATCGCGTCGCGCTGCACTGGGAGGGCGAGCCGGGCGACACCCGCGACCTCACCTACGCCGAGCTCACCGCCGAGGTGAAGCGCGCCGCCAACGCGCTGCTCGAGCTGGGCGTCGTCGCCGGCGACCGCGTGGCGATCTACCTGCCGATGGTCCCCGAGGCCGTCATCGCGATGCTGGCCGTCGCGCGCATCGGGGCCGTGCACTCCGTCGTCTTCGGCGGCTTCAGCGCCGAGAGCCTCCGCGCCCGCATCGACGATGCCCAGGCACGCGTGGTCATCACGGCGGACGGCGGCTGGCGCAAGGGCAAGGTCTTCCCCCTGAAGCCGGCGGTGGACGCGGCCCTGGTCGGCTCCGCCGGATCCGTCGAGCACGTCCTCGTCGTGCGCCGGGGCGAGAACGAGGTGGACTGGGACGACGCCCGCGACCTCTGGTGGCACGAGCGCCTCGCCGAGGCGTCCGCGGAGCATGAGGCCGAGGCGTTCGAGGCCGAGCACCCCCTCTTCATCCTGTACACGAGCGGCACGACCGGGAAGCCGAAGGGCATCCTGCACACCTCGGGCGGCTACCTCACGCAGGCCGCGTACACGCACCGCAACGTCTTCGACCTGCACCCGGAGACCGACGTGTACTGGTGCACGGCGGACGTCGGCTGGGTCACCGGTCACAGCTACGTCGTGTACGGCCCGCTGGCCAACGGCGCCACCCAGGTGATCTACGAGGGCACGCCCGACACCCCGGCCCCCGGGCGCTGGTGGGACATCGTCGAGAAGCACGGCGTGACGATCCTCTACGCGGCTCCCACGGCGATCCGCTCCTTCATGAAGACGGGCCGCGAGATCCCGGACGGGCGGGACCTCTCCTCCCTGCGCCTCCTCGGCTCGGTCGGCGAGCCCATCAACCCGGAGGCGTGGCGCTGGTACCGCGACGTCATCGGCGGCGGCGACGTGCCCGTGGTCGACACGTGGTGGCAGACGGAGACGGGCGGGATCATGATCTCCGCGCTCCCCGGCATCACCGCCACGAAGCCCGGCTCCGCCCAGACGCCGATCCCCGGCATCAGCGTCGCCGTGGTCGACGACCAGGGCGAGCCCGTGGCACGCGGCGAGAGCGGCCTCCTCGTCGTCACCGAGCCCTGGCCGGGCATGCTCCGCGGCATCTGGGGCGACCCGGAGCGCTATCGGGAGACGTACTGGGACCGCTTCGGCGACCGCTACTTCGCGGGCGACGGCGCCCGGCTCGACGAGGACGGCGACATCTGGCTGCTCGGGCGGGTGGACGACGTGATGAACGTCTCCGGGCACCGCCTGTCGACGGCGGAGATCGAGTCCTCCCTCGTCGCGCACCCGTACGTGGCCGAGGCGGCCGTGGTGGGGGCGTCGGACGAGGCGACCGGGCAGGCCGTCGTGGCGTTCGTGATCCTCCGCTCGGCCGAGGCGAGCGCGCTCGGCGACGAGGACCCTAACGAGCTGCTGCGGAAGCACGTCGCCGACCAGATCGGCGCCATCGCGAAGCCGCGCCGCGTGTTCGTGGTGCAGGAGCTGCCGAAGACGCGGTCGGGCAAGATCATGCGCCGGCTGCTGCGGGACGTGGCGGAGGGCCGGGCGATCGGCGACACCACGACGCTGGCCGACTCGCAGGTCATGCAGGTCATCAGCGAGCGGATGAACGCCGGCTGACCGGCTCTCGCGGACGTGCAGGAGGGCCGGGTGCGTGCACCCGGCCCTGTCTCTTCTCCCCACCCCCCAACCCCCCAAAACAGTCGG
>NZ_JBWKXC010000016.1:0-35678 GCF_059422605.1 Clavibacter sp. GW821-FHT01D01 | reverse complement strand
CCCCCCCCCCCCCCCCCCCCCCCCCCCCCCCCCCCCCCCCCCCCCCCCCCCCCCCCCCCCCCCCCCCCCCCCCCCGCGACCGACCCGAACGGGAACCAGGAGCCACAGGAATGAACGACGTCATCCTGCAGATGACCGGCATCGTCAAGGAGTTCACCGGCGTGCGCGCCCTCGACGGCGTGGACGTGACCGTCCGCCGCGGGGAGGTGCACGCCATCTGCGGCGAGAACGGCGCGGGCAAGTCGACGCTGATGAAGGTGCTCAGCGGCGTGTACCCGCACGGCTCGTACGAGGGCACGATCACCATCGACGGCCGCGAGGTCCGCTACGGATCCATCAACGACAGCGAGCGCGACGGGGTGGTCATCATCCACCAGGAGCTCGCGCTCAGCCCCTACCTGTCCATCGCGGAGAACATCTTCCTCGGCAACGAGCTCTCCCGCGGCGGCGTCATCGACTGGAACCGCACGAACCTCGAGGCCGTCAAGCTGCTGAGGCGCGTCGGGCTCGACGAGAACCCGGCCACGCGCGTGCTGGAGCTCGGCGTGGGCAAGCAGCAGCTCGTGGAGATCGCGAAGGCGCTCTCCAAGGAGGTGAAGCTCCTCATCCTCGACGAGCCGACCGCCGCGCTCAACGACGACGACTCGGCGCACCTGCTCGGCCTCATCCGCCTGCTGCGCGACGAGGGCATCACGAGCATCATCATCAGCCACAAGCTCAACGAGATCCGGGCGATCGCGGACGACGTCACCGTCATCCGCGACGGCCGCACCATCGAGACCTTCCCCGTCACCGACTCGGACGAGATCGAGACCCGCATCATCCGCGCCATGGTCGGCCGCCCGCTCGACGCCCAGTTCCCGCCGCGCGAGCCGCGCATCGGCGAGGAGAAGCTGCGGGTGGAGAACTGGACCGTGCACCACCCGGTGGACGTCGACCGGATCGTGGTGGACGACGCCTCGTTCAGCGTCCGCGCGGGCGAGGTCGTCGGGTTCGCCGGACTCATGGGGGCCGGCCGCACCGAGCTCGCCATGAGCATCTTCGGCCGCTCCTACGGCTCCGGCATCACCGGCCGGATCTTCAAGGACGGGAAGGAGATCCGCACCCGCACCGTGAGCGAGGCCATCAAGAACGGCATCGCGTACGCGACGGAGGACCGGAAGCGCTACGGGCTCAACCTCATCGGCAGCATCACGGTCAACGTCTCGGCCGCCGCGCTGTCGAAGCTCGTCCGCCTCGGCGTCATCGACCGCCACCGCGAGTACGCGGTCGCGGACGACTACCGCAAGAGGATGAACATCAAGACGCCCGACGTCGCGGCGGTGGTCGGCAAGCTGTCCGGCGGCAACCAGCAGAAGGTCGTCCTCAGCAAGTGGATCTACTCGGGTCCCGACGTCCTCATCCTCGACGAGCCGACCCGCGGCATCGACGTGGGGGCGAAGTACGAGATCTACAGCATCATCAACCAGCTCGCGGCCGAGGGGAAGGCGGTCATCGTCATCTCCTCCGAGCTGCCCGAGCTCATCGGCCTCTCGGACCGGATCTACACGATCGCCGAGGGGCGGCTCACCGCCGAGGTCACCCGGGCCGACGCGACACAGGAGGAGCTGATGCGGCACATGACCGCCAGCCGGAAGTCAGGAGTCGACCAGTGACCGTCATCCCCGAGCAGGCCACCGCGCCGAACGTGCCCACGCCGGACGGGATCAAGAAGCGCCCGCGCCGCCGGGTCGACCTCCGCCAGTACGGGATCCTCGCGGCCCTCGCCGTCATCATCCTGCTGTTCCAGATCCTCACCGAGGGGCGCCTGCTCTACCCGGGCAACGTGGCGAACCTCATCCAGCAGAACGCGTACGTGCTGATCCTCGCGATGGGCATGGTCATCGTCATCATCGCCGGGCACATCGACCTGTCGGTGGGCTCGGTCGTCGCGACCGTCGGCGCCGTGGCGGCGCTCAGCATGAACGAGTGGGGCCTCCCGTGGGGGACCGCGGTGGTCCTCTCGCTCGTCGTCGGCGCGCTCATCGGCGCCTGGCAGGGCTTCTGGGTGGCCTTCGTCGGGATCCCCGCGTTCATCGTGACGCTGGCGGGCATGCTCGTCTTCCGCGGCGTCGCGCTGGTGCTGCTGACCGGCGGCACGATCTCGGGCCTCCCGGCGGAGTTCAACTCCATCGGCAGCGGCAACCTGCCGACGACGGGCGCGCCCGACCTCATCACGCTCGGGATCGGCGCGCTCGTGTCGCTCGCGCTCGTGGTGCAGCAGCTGCGCACCCGGGCGACCCTCCGCAAGCTCGAGCTGCCGCGCGAGCGCGGGGCCTCGTTCTGGATCCGCACGGCCATCGCCGTCTTCGCGATCATGTACCTCTGCTACCTGCTGGCGTACAACCGCGGGACGCCGATCATCCTGATCATCCTGGCGACGCTCGTGCTCCTGTACTCGTTCCTCCTCACCCGCACGGTGTTCGGACGGCACGTGTACGCGATGGGCGGCAACCTGTTCGCCGCGATGATGTCGGGCGTGAAGACGCAGTGGGTCAACTTCTTCATCTTCGTCAACATGGGGCTCCTCGCCGGGCTCGCGGGCGTGGTCAGCACGGCGCGCGCCGGCAGCGCGGTCGCCTCGGCCGGCCAGAGCTTCGAGCTCGACGCCATCGCGGCGGTGTTCATCGGCGGCGCGGCGGTGCAGGGCGGCGTCGGCACGGTGGTCGGCGCGGTCATCGGCGGCCTCGTGATGGGCGTGCTCAACCAGGGCCTGTCGATCCTCTCCGTGGACGCGGCCTGGCAGCAGGTCATCAAGGGCCTGGTGCTGCTCCTCGCGGTCGCGTTCGACGTCTACAGCAAGCGCCGCTCCGGACGCTGACCCGCGACCCGCACGACGACGACGGCCCGGCCGGTCCCCCCGCGGGGTCCGGCCGGGCCGTCGGTCGTCCGGGCGCCGCACGGGAGGAGGACGGCCCGGAGGAGCCGGAGCCCGTCGTGTGCTCAGCCGCGGTGGCGGCCGTGGGACCGGCGCTCGGCGACGGCCGCCTCGTCGACATCCGCGGCGGCGACGTCCGCGGCGGCGACGTCCGCGGCGGCGGACGCCCGGCGCCGGCGGCGGGCCTGCACGGCGCCCGTCACGATCGTGACCGCGGCGTAGGCGAGGAGCGCGACCGCGGCGGCGGGGATGATCCAGCCGCGGGCCTGCCCGTTGACGGCCTGGTTGGCCCAGCCGACGAGCGGCACCGAGTACCAGACCTCGCCCTGGATCTGCCCGGGCGTCACCGGCAGCGAGTCCGGCGACGCGTTGTTGTCGCCCTGGAAGGTGAAGGACCGCGAGCCGTCGGAGGCGGAGGAGACCGCCGTGATGCGGTGCGTGATGACGGCGGGATCGCCCGAGCGGATCTGGTACGTCGCGACGTCGCCGACCTCGAGGGCGTCGGTGTCCACCGGCCGCACGACGATGAGGGTGCCGGGCGGCAGGGTCGGCTCCATCGACTGCGTGAGGATCGTGAGCGGCACGGACCCGGTGGCCTTCGGCACCACGAGCAGCACGCCCGCGAGGGCGACGACGAGGAGGAGGATCCCGACGCTGAGGCCCATCCCCGCGGAGCGCAGCAGCTGCGCGACGGCGCCGCGAGCCCGCGTGCCGGCCTCGGGCTGCACGGGCGCCGCGTCGTCGGCGGGGCGACCGGCGTGGCCGGCGGTGCCGTCGGCGGCGTCGGCCTGCCGCGGGCGGCGGATGCGGGGGAGGAGGGGGCTCATTCTCGTGTCGTCCGGCTCGGTTCGGGTGGGTCAGGCGCAGCGGAAGCCGCGGGCGCCGCTCTGGGTGATGGCCGTGATGGTGCCGCCGGCGACCTGGCCGACGCTCCGGTCGTTCGCGTCGAGGCGGTCGATGCGCACCTTCACGGGACCGTCGGCGGCGAGCGTCGCGGGCACCTCGGCAGCGCTGATGGTGGCCTTGCCGTAGTAGCCCTGCGACTTGGCGATGGTCGTGCCGTTCACGATGACCGCGTACCAGGTCTCGAGCGGGGCCTTCGTCACGTCCCAGCCGACGATGACGTACCAGTTCCCGTCGGTCGGCTGGCAGCTGAAGCCGCCGGTGACGGCGGGGGCGGCGGGGGCGGGGGTCGTCTGCCGGACGGTGGCGGTGTCGCGGCCGGTCCAGCTGCCGGAGCCGAGCACGGTGGTGAGCGTCGCGGTGAGGCCGGCGGCGCCCGTCGGGAACGCGGTCGCGGTCGTACGCACGCACCAGGTGACGGCCTGGCCGGCGGACAGGGTGCCGGACAGGGCGGGCGGCACGATCCAGTTGCCCGTGGCGGCGTCCGAGCCGGGCGCGGTGGTGGCGGTGCAGGTCGAGCCGGTCGCGGTCCAGGCCACGACGCGCACGTTGCGGGCGAGGTACTGGTCGTCGGCCGTGGTGAAGGCCGCCGTCATGGTGCCGGTCCACGCCGCGCGGGTCGACCCGGTGTTGGTGACGAGGACCGCGGCCGTGCGGCTGGGGCTCTGCGCGGTGACCTCGCCGGCGAGCCGGTCGAAGCCCGCCTCGGTGACCGCGACGGTCGCGCTCTGCACGTTCGCGCCCGTCGTGACGGTCGAGGCCCAGAGCGCGTGGCCGGCGGTGCCGCCGATGCCGACGAGGAGCACGGTGACGCCGACGAGGAGCGCGGCGTGGACGCGGCCCGGCCGGCGCGCGGCGCGGGGCCGACGGCCGCTCACGGCTGCACCTGCGTGCCGATGACGGCGAAGGTCAGCTGGGCGGTGGCGCCCTGCACGGTCTGCGGGGCGTCCTGGTCGAGCACGACCTCGGTGCACACGACGGCGGAGGCGCCCGGCTGGATGCGGGTGAAGGAGCCGGTGGTGGTCAGCTGCCCCGGACGGCCGGACCAGGTGGTGGCGCCGGAGACGCAGGCGGCGGGGGAGGCGACGGGTCCGAGGCGCACCGACAGCTCGCCGGGGAAGGCGGTGTTCGAGGAGGTGCCTCGGGCGGATACGGCCACGTCCAAGGCTACCGTCCCGGTGTTCCGCGCGGTGAAGGTGCCGAGGGCGCCCTGGCCAGGGAGGAGGCGGGAGACGTCGAGGGCGGACTGCTGCGTGATGACGAGGCCGCTCGTGCCGCTGGAGACGCTCGCGGGCTGCGTGCTGGCCGTGCCGTTCCAGAGCGCGTAGCTGCCGCCGGTCGCGGTGAGCGAGGCGACGACGACAGCGGAGAGGAGGCCCGTGGTGAGCCAGGCGGCGCGGAGGGGGCTGCGGCGGACGGGCCGGGCGGAGCGGCGACCGCGTGCGGGACGCGGGGCGCGGGCCTCGTTCCTCGGCATGTCGTCCTCGTTCCGGATCGTGGTGCGGGTGGTGCGGGTGGAGCCCCCTCCCCGCGGGCGTCGTCACCGCGGGGAGGGGAGTGCGGGACTAGATCGTGCGCTGCGTGAGCGTGAAGGCGAGCTTGTCGAAGGAGAGCGTGCCGTTCTGGCCGGTCGTCGCGGTCGAGGGGAAGGTGACCGTGAGGACCACGTTGACCTTGGACGCGGCGGTCGAGGGCTTGACCGTGAAGGTGTTCGCGGCGGTGCCGGCCGTGATGCTGGCGTCGGTCGAGGTCACGTCCAGCTTGGTGGTGACGGCGGCCTTCAGCGCGGCGTCGCCCGTGATGGAGAGCGGGTTGTAGGTGAGGTCGGCCGCGAGCGCGTCCCCGGTCGCCGTGACCGTGAGGGCGCTCTTGTACTGCAGGACGTTGCCCGGGACGATGCGGTAGGTCGCGGGGTCGATGACCTTGCTGCCGCCGTTGGTGATGTCGGTCCAGACGCCCGTGGTGTCGGCGGCGAGGGCCAGGTTGCCGGAGGAGACGGAGGAGGCCGCGACGGTGGCGTTGGCGTTCCACAGCGCGAAGCTGCCGGCGCCGCCGAGGAGGAGGACGATTCCAGCGGCACCTGCGACGGCACCGGAGACGATCTTGTTCATGGGGAGTTCCTGTTCTCGTACGCGGTGTGCCGCGCAGGCTGTGGGGGAGGCGGCGGGTGGGTTGCCCGCCGGTCGTCTCCGGTCCCGCGGCGGCGCCTCGTCGGCGTTCCCGCGGTGCCGACCGGTGTTCCTTCGACGATCACCACTCTGACGGAGCGGTCTCAAGCCACCTGCTGGGGATCCGCAAGTCCCGATGAGCTTTCCCGCAAGCCCGTCCCGGCTTCGGCTCAAGGGCGCCGCGGGAGCGCGCGCGAGGGTGCGGCGCGGAGCCCGCGGTCTAGGCTCGGGCGACGGCTCTCACCCGACGCCGAGCGAGGAGCGCGGCGCATGGCCTCCCCCATCCCCGCCCGGCGGTCCCCGGTGGACGCGCGCCGGCGGCGCGGCGCCACGCGCGCGCAGATCCCGTTCCTCCTCAGCTGCGCGGTCGTCGCGGTCATCGTCGCCGTGGTGGAGCCCGAGGTCCAGGGCGACCCGGCGTACGTGGCCGCGCTCGCGCTGGTGGTGGTCGGATCCGCGCTCGGCGCCGTCATCGCGGCCAGCCGCCTCCCGTCCGCGGTCATCATCGCCGTGCCCGCCCTCGACCTCCTCGCGGTGGCCGCCCTCCGCGACGCGACGGCGGCGTCCCTGCCGGCCGCGTCCCTGCTCGTCATCTTCCCGCTGCTCTGGCTCGTCTTCGGCTTCCCGTCGGGCGGGGTGCCCGTCGCGGTGGCGGGGGCGCTCGTCATCTCCTTCCTCCCGGTCCTCCGCGACGGCGGTCTCCCCGCGACCCGCGCCGGCTGGGCCGACCTCCTGGGCGGCCTCCTCCTCACCTCCCTGCTGGTCGCCGCCGCCGCGCAGGCCGCCGCCATGCAGCGGCGCGACCGGCGCGAGCTCGCGGAGGCGACGGCCGCGCAGGCGCGGCTGCTCGAGGAGTCCCGCGAGCAGACGGCCGCGATCCGCGACGTGGCGGACGCCGTCGACGTCGGCATCGTCTTCTTCGACGCGGACGACCGGCCCGTGATCCGCAACGCCGCCGTGCGCGCGCTCCTCGACATCGCGGGCTACGACCACGCGACCGGCCGGGCCACGGCCGTGTTCGGATCCGACCGGGTCACGCCCGTCGCGCGCGACGGGAAGCTGCTGCTGGAGGCGCTCTACGCCGACAAGGTCCACGGCCCCGTCTACTGGGTGGGGGAGCCGGGCGACCAGCGCGCCCTGGTGCTCTCCGTCCGCGCCATCGGGCGCCGCGCGGGTCAGCGCACGGGCACCGTCCTCGCCGCCTACGACGTGACCGACCTCGCCCAGGCCGTGCAGGTGCGCGACGAGTTCCTCGCGACCGTCTCGCACGAGCTGCGGACGCCGCTCACGAGCATCGTCGGCTACCTCGACCTCCTGGACGAGCTCCACGATCCCGCGGAGCTCGGCATCGCGGACGAGCTGGCGGTGATCCAGCGGAACGTCGACCAGCTCTCGGCCATCATCGGCTCCCTCCTCGCGGGCGCGGACGCGGCGCCCGTCCTCCGGCGCGGCCCGGTGGACCTCACGGCCCTCGTGCGGGCGGTCGTCGACCCGGCCGCCGTGCGCGCGGCCGAGCGCGGGCTCGTGCTCGACGCGCGCCTGGAGCCCGGGATCGTGCTGGACGGCGACGGGGAGCGCCTCGTCCAGGTCGTGGAGGCGCTCGTCGCCAACGCCGTGCTGTTCACCGCGGCGGGCCGGATCGACGTGGTCCTCGCCCGGGAGGGCGCGGAGGCCGTGCTCTCGGTCGTCGACACGGGCGTCGGCCTCAGCGAGGAGGACCAGCGGCACGCCTTCGACCGCTTCTTCCGCGCGCGATCGGCGCGCGACGGCGCGGTCCCGGGGCTCGGCCTCGGGCTCTCCATCGCCGAGCGGACCGTCACGGCGCACGGCGGCGCGATGCGGATCGCGAGCCGCCTCGGGCACGGGACGCGCGTGGTGGCGACCCTCCCGCTGGCCGTCCCCGCCGCCCTGCCGCGGGCCTGACGACGGGCGACCGCATACCCCTCCCCATAGCGGAAGGCAAGCGCCGGGCACGAATCGGCTGATCGCGGGGCCCCCGCCTAGACTCACCCGGTCGCTCGCGGGACCCCCGCGGCGGCGCCCGACATCCGAGCCTCCAGGAGCCCATCCCCTCCATGACCTCCACGCGAACGTCCGCAGCACGCCTCCTCGACAGGCTCCTCCCGGGTCGACGATCCGGCCCCGACGGCACCCGGCCCCCGCGCCGCGACCACTCCGACCACCGTCTCCTCGAGGCCCGCTTCACCGGGTCCGTCGACCTGTACGAGCCCGAGCACCCGCGGATCGACCGCCTGGTCTTCGGCGTCACGGCCGTCCTCGCGGTCGGCTTCGTGGTCTGGGGCATCGTCAGCACCGACGGGCTCGCCTCCATCTCGGGCGCGGCGCAGAGCTGGGTCATCGAGAAGACCGGCTGGCTGTTCGTGCTCGCCGCGAGCTTCTTCGTGATCTTCGTCATCTGGCTGGCCGCCAGCCGCTACGGGCGCATCAAGCTCGGCGCGGACGACGAGAAGCCGCAGTTCAGGACGGTGTCGTGGATCGCGATGATGTTCAGCGCCGGCATGGGCATCGGCCTCATGTTCTTCGGCGCCGCGGAGCCCCTGAGCTTCTTCGTCTCCCCGCCGCCCGGCACCACGCAGCCGGAGTCGGAGGCCGCCATCCGCACGGCCATGGCCACCGCGATGTTCCACTGGGGCCTGCACCCCTGGGCGATCTACGCGGTCGCCGGCATCGCCATCGGCTACGGCACGTTCCGGAAGGGACGCAAGCAGCTCTTCTCCTCCATCTTCCAGCCGCTGCTCGGCACGAAGCGCACCGAGGGCTGGGCGGGCCGCGTGATCGACATGCTCGCCATCTTCGCCACGCTGTTCGGCTCCGCCGCGTCCCTCGGGATCGGCGCGACCCAGATCGGCGCGGGCCTGGAGTTCAACGGCTGGGTCGACGAGGCCACGGCGCCGCTGCTCATCGGCATCATCGTCGTGCTCACGATCGCGTTCATCTTCTCCGCCGTCTCGGGCATCGCCCGGGGCATCCAGTGGCTGTCGAACATCAACATGGTGCTGGCCGTCGTCCTGGCGGTCTTCGTGTTCGTCGTCGGCCCGACGCTGCTCATCCTCAACCTCATCCCCGCGACCCTCGGCGCGTACCTCGGCGACATGACCGAGATGGCGTCGCGCACCGCGGCGACCGGCGGCGACGAGATGAGCGCCTGGCTCTCCAGCTGGACGGTCTTCTACTGGGCCTGGTGGATCTCGTGGACGCCGTTCGTCGGCATGTTCATCGCGCGCATCAGCCGCGGCCGCACCATCCGCGAGTTCGTGGTCGGCGTGCTCCTCGCGCCGAGCCTCGTCGCGCTCGTCTGGTTCTCCATCTTCGGCGGCTCCGCGATCCACGCGCAGCAGACCGACGGCGACATGACCATCGACGGCGCCGTGGTGTCCGACTCCACCCTGTTCCAGCTGCTGGAGCACTACCCGCTCGCGAGCGTCAGCACCGTGCTCGTCATGCTCCTCGTCGCCATCTTCTTCGTCTCGGGCGCCGACTCGGCGTCCATCGTGATGGGTACGCTGTCGCAGCGCGGGGCCCTGCACCCGAGCCGCAAGGTGGTCGTGTTCTGGGGCGTCGTCATGGGCGCGGTCGCCGCGATCATGCTCGCCATCGGCGGGGGAGGCACGGAGGCCCTGACCGGCTTGCAGAACCTCACGGTCGTGGCGTCGCTCCCGTTCGTGATCGTCATGCTGGTCGCCTGCTACGCGCTGTGGAGCGAGCTGCGCACGGATCCGCTCATCGTGCGCCGCCAGGTCGCGGTCGAGATGATGCGCGACGCGGTCGTCCACGGCGTCGAGCAGCACGGCGACCACTTCCAGCTCTCGGTCGACGCGATCGACCCGGAGGTGGCCGAGCACCGCGAGCCCCTCGGGGACGAGGACGAGGCCCGGCGCTCCTGACGCCGCCGCCCGTCCGACGACCGAGCCGACCCGCGCCCCGCGCGCGGGTCGGCTCCGTCGTTGCCGGTGGCCGTGCGCGTCGCCGCTGGCGGTGCGCGTCCCGGCCGCCCTGCGCGTCCGGTGCCCCGCGGCCCCTCGCGGGGTGCCCGCGTCGGTAGGGTGACCATGATGACGTCCTCCACCCCCGCCTCCGCACCCGCACCCTCACCCGCCGACGGGTCCGGACGCCGCGCCGCCGTCGTCTACAACCCCGTCAAGGTCGACCTCGCGTCCCTGAAGGCGAAGGTCGCGCACGCGGCCGGCGTCGCGGGATGGGAGGAGACGCTCTGGTTCGAGACCAGCGTCGACGACCCGGGCCGCGGCGCAGCCGAGGAGGCGCTGTCCCACGACGTCGACATGGTCATCGCGGCCGGCGGCGACGGGACCGTCCGCGCGGTCGCCGAGGGCATGTCCGGGTCCGGCGTCTCGCTCGGCCTCCTGCCCTCGGGCACGGGCAACCTCCTCGCCCGCAACCTCAAGCTCACGCTCAACGACGTCGAGCACTCGCTGCAGGCCGCGTTCTCCGGCCACGACCGGAAGGTCGACCTCGCCGACATCGAGATCCTGCGCGAGGACGAGACGCGCGACAAGCACGTCTTCGTCGTCATGGCGGGCGTCGGCATCGACGCGAAGATGCTCGCGAACACCGACTCGGAGCTGAAGAAGAGGGTCGGCTGGCTCGCCTACGTCGACGCCATCTTCAAGGCGCTCCGCGACCGCGACCAGCTGCGGCTGCGCTACCGCATCGACGGACGCAGCACCCACCGCCGCCGGGCGCACACGCTCATCGTGGGCAACTGCGGCTCGCTGCCCGCCAACATCCTGCTGCTGCCGGACGCCGCGGTCGACGACGGGATCCTCGACGTGGTGCTCATGCGCCCCGAGGGGCTCTTCGGCTGGATCCAGATCTGGGTCAAGGTCGCGTGGGAGAACGGCGTCGTCCGTCGCACCGCCGCGGGCCGCCGCCTCATGGGGCCCGAGAAGGAGGTTCGCGCCCTCGAGTACCGCACGGCCGAGGAGGTCGTGGTGCGGCTCGAGAAGGAGGAGGACATCGAGCTCGACGGCGACCCGTTCGGCAAGGCCGTGGGCTTCAAGATCCAGGTGCTGCCCGGCGGGCTCACCGTGCGGGTGCCGCAGGACGCCTGACCCGGCGCGGGCGCCTGTCGGCCGTGCATGGCAGGGTCGCCCCATGATCCGCACCCTCGCCGTCTCCGGCTACCGCTCCGTCCGCGACCTCGCGCTGCCCCTCACGGGCCTCGACGTCGTCACGGGCGCCAACGGCAGCGGCAAGTCCAACGTGTACCGGGCGCTCCGCCTCATCGCCGACATGGCCCAGGGCGGGGCGGTCGGCGCGCTCGCCCGCGAGGGTGGCCTCGAGGCCGTCCTGTGGGCGGGGCCCGAGGGGCTCAGCCGCGCCATGCGCGACGGCGACCACGAGGTCCAGGGCACCATGCGGAAGGGCCCCATCGCGCTGCGGCTCGGCTTCGCGGGCGATGACCTCGGCTACCTCGTGGACCTCGGCATCCCGCAGCGCGACCCCTCGGCCCGCCCGCCGACCATGTTCGGGCGGGATCCGGAGATCAAGCGCGAGCTGCTGTTCAGCGGTCCCATGGCCCGGCCGCGCTCGCTCGTGCTGGAGCGCCGGTGGCAGGACGTGCGCGTCCGCGACGAGGCCGACGGCTGGATGCACGTGCCCGCCATGGTGCCGCCGCACCTCAGCGTGCTCAGCGAGGTGGCCGACGCCGTCACGAGCCCCGAGGCGATGATCCTGCGCCGCCGCATGAGCGGCTGGCGGTTCTACGACCACCTCCGCACGGATGCCGACGCTCCCGCGCGCCGGCCGCGGGTCGGCACGCGCACGCCCGTGCTCGCGAGCGACGGCTCCGACCTCGCGGCCGCCGTGCAGACCATCCGGGAGTGGGGCGACGGCGCGGCGCTCGACGCCCTGGTCGACCGGGCGTTCCCGGGCTCCTCCGTCGTCGTCCGCTCGCAAGACGGCGTGCTGTCGCTCGGCCTCCGGCAGCCCGGCATCCTGCGCGTGCTCGACGCCGCCGAGCTGTCGGACGGCACGCTGCGGATGCTCATGCTGACGGCCGCCCTCCTCACGACGGCCCCGCCCGAGCTCATGGTGCTCAACGAGCCCGAGACGAGCCTCCACCGGGACCTCCTGCCGGCGCTCGGCGAGCTCATCGCGGAGGCGTCGCGGAACGTGCAGATCCTCGTGGTCACCCACGCGCTGGGCCTCGCCGCCGCCGTGGCGGAGCACGCCGAGGCGGGCGAGCTGGTGCTGGAGAAGCCGTTCGGGGAGACGCGCCTCCGCGGGCAGGGGCTCCTCAGCGCGCCGTCGTGGGACTGGGGCTCGAGGTAGCGTCCACGGTCCTCCTTCGAACCGGCGCCTGCGCGAGCGCAGCGGGGGCTCCCGCACGGGCGTCGAGGCCGGTCACTACGACGACGCCCCCTGTCCGCCGCCCGGGAGGGCGGCGCGCAGGGGGCGTCGGGTGGGACGGGAGCGGGATCAGCGCCCGAACGCCGCCGAGGCGGGGCAGTCGAACGGGTCGCCGCCGGCCGACAGGCCCACGCGGTTGAGGTAGGCGACGACGATGCCGTACGAGGCCAGCAGCGTGGTCTCCGTGTAGGGGATCGAGTGCGTGGCGCAGTACTCCTTGGCGATGACCTGGGCCCGCTTGAGCGCCGGGCGCGGCATGTTCGGGAACAGGTGGTGCTCGATCTGGTAGTTGAGGCCGCCCATGTAGATGTCGGTCAGCCACGTGCTCTTGATGTTGCGCGACGTGAGCACCTGGCGGCGCAGGAAGTCGACCTTGGAGTCCTTCGGCAGGACGGGCATGCCCTTGTGGTTCGGGGCGAACGAGGCGCCCATGTACACGCCGAAGACCGCGAGCTGCACGCCGACGAAGGCGAAGGCCATGCCGACGGGGAGGAAGAAGAAGACGACCGCGAGGTACGCGATGATGCGCGTGGAGAGCATGGAGATCTCGAGCCAGCGCTTGTCGACCTTGCCGCGGCCGAAGACGGTGCGGAAGCCGTGGACGTGCAGGTTGAGGCCCTCGAACATGAGGATGGGGAAGAAGGCGTAGCCCTGGTGGCGGGTGAACCAGCCGTAGACGCCCTTCGCGCGCGCCGCGTCCTCCGGCGTGAAGGAGATGACGTCGCGCTCGATGTCCGGGTCCTTGCCGAGGACGTTCGGGTTGGCGTGGTGACGGGAGTGCTTGGTCATCCACCAGGAGTAGCTGATGCCGACGAAGAGGTTGGCGAGCGTGCGGCCCGCGATGTCGTTGGCCTTGCCCGACTCGAACACCTGGCGGTGCGAGGCCTCGTGGGCGAGGAAGGCGAACTGGGTGAAGATGATGCCGAGCCCTGCGGCGATGAGGAGCTGGAACCAGCTGTCGCCGAGGAGCACGAAGCCCGCGCCCAGCCCGACGAGGGCCGTGGTGATGCCGGCGAACATGAGCACGTAGAAGCCGACGCGGCGGTTCAGGAGACCCGCGTCGCGGACCGTGTTCAGCAGGCCCGAGTACTCGGTGGTGGGGTTGGCCCCGCCGCCGCGCTTGGGTCGGGTCAGCACGATTCGGGGGGCTGAGGTGGTGTCTGTCATGGTCAGCTCGTTCGTCCGTGGCCTCTCGGCCAGGTGGAGCGGACCGCCCTCGGCGAGCCGCTGTCTGTCGACGTCGTGTCGGGACACGACGCAGGCGGCCGGGGATCTGGGGCAACCAGGACTCACACTCCCACAGCCGCTCCCGCATCGCACCAGGGAGACTCACAGCGCGGGCGGCGTGTCGCTGTCGATCCGCGACAGGGCCCCGTCCTGCCGCGGGTTACGGGCTGCTGGGCGGCTACGGCACGATGACCGCGCGGCCGCGGACGCGGCCCGCGGCCAGCGCCGCGTAGGCGTCCGGGGCATCGTCGAGCGAGTACCGCTGCGTCTCGACGGTCACCTGGCCGGAGCGCGCGAGGTCGAGGACCTCGATGAGCTCGGAGCGGCTGCCCCAGTAGGGGATGCGCACGGCGGCGTCGAACGCGATGCGCCCGAAGCCGAGCTCGACGGACCCGCCGCCGATCCCGACGATCGTGACGTCGCCTCCGGCCTCGACCACCTGCACGGCGGTGGCCATCGTCGGCGCCGCGCCGACGAAGTCGAACACCGCCTGCACTCCGCGCCCGCCGGTGATGGCGCGGATGCCGTCGGCGGCGTCGGCGTCGCTGATGACGGTGTGGTGCGCGCCCACGTGCCGGGCCAGCTCGAGCTTCTCGTCGTCCACGTCGAGGGCGATGACGGTCGCGCCGCTGAGGGCGCGGAGGATCTGGATGCCGACGTGCCCGAGGCCGCCCGTGCCGATGACGACGGCGGTCGTGCCGGCGCCGAGCTTCGGGAGGGACGTCTTGATGGCGTGGTAGGGGGTGAGGCCGGCGTCGGTGAGGGAGACGTTCGCGACGGGGTCGAGGTCGCCGAGCGGCACCAGATGGCGGGGGTCGTCGACGATCATGTACTCCGCCATCGCGCCGGGGGCGCCGAGCCCGGGAGGCTGGATCCCCTCGGCGGCGGCGTTCTCGCAGTGGTTCTCGCGGCCCTCGGCGCAGGGGTGGCAGCGTCCGCAGCCCCAGGGCCCGTAGACGGCGACGGCGTCCCCGACGGACAGGTGCTCGACGCCGGCGCCGAGCTCCTCGACGACGCCCGCGCCCTCGTGGCCGAGCGTCAGGGGGAGCGGGTAGCCGGCGGCGCGGTACTCCTCCTCCGACAGGCCCATGACGTACTCGTCGGAGTGGCAGACGCCGGCGGCGGTGATGCGGAGGAAGACCTGGCCGGGGCCGGGCGTCGGCTTCTCGATCTCGACGACCTCGGGGTGGGATCCGATGCGGGTGTACTGGAGTGCCTTCATCCACCCACCGTATTCGTCATGTGAGGGAACGTCCGCGCGTGTCGCCGCACCCGCGACGGACGGCGTTCAGGGGAGGCGGCTGCCGTGCGGCGGCGCCGGGGGAGGCGGTGCCGGCGGGCGCTCGGACTCGGGCAGGGCGAGCTCCGCGTCCGCGGCGTCGCGGAGGAGCGCCATGGGGCCGGCCGTGCGCGCCGACGTCCAGAGCCCGGAGACGGAGAGGAGCGCGTAGACCGGGAGGAACCAGCCGAGCATCCCGATGTCCCGGGTGACGGCGTAGGCCGGGGCGCCGACCAGCACGAGCACGCCCATGACGACGGCGCCCGGCACGCCGACCGCGGCCGAGGCGATGGCGCGGCGGGACTCGGTCGCGACGCGCTCCGCGGTCCCGGGCTCGAGCGTCACCCGCCCGCGGGCGTCCACGGCGCGGTCGAGGAGCGCGGAGTCGCGCCAGGACGGGTGCGACCCGGTGACGGACGGGTGGCGGCGGATCGCGCGCGTGAGCCAGACCGACACCGGGACGATCGCGACGGCGGCGCCGACCATGATCCCGAGCAGCACGGCGGCCGCCGCCGACGTCGCCTCGCCGTCCGCGCGCGCGAGCACGGGCTGGATCAGCAGGGCCATCGAGGTGCCCGCCACGACGCCGGCGCCGAGCGCCAGGAGCCGGCGGCGCGGGGTCACGACCTCGGCGATCCACGCGACGAGCGCCCGGGCGCCGATGCGGGCGAGGCGGCGACGCCCGTGCCCGGGATCCTCGGGCGCGGCGCGCGCGGCCTGCGCGGGAGGCCGGGCCGATGCGGCGGCGTCGGCGGTCGTGTCGTCGGCGGTCATGCGGCCCTCTCGTCGGGGCGTCTGCCCGCCTCCATCCTCCCCGTCCCCGGCGTAGGTGCCCGGGATCGGCGCCGCCCCCGTCCGGGTGACCGTCGGGTCCCGTGGACGATCTCCTCCGCCACCTCCGCCACCTCCGCCTCGCGCGCGAGGCGCTCGTGTGGAAGCCCGACGGGCTCTCGGAGCACGACGTCCGACGCCCCCTCGTGCCGACGGCGTCGAACCTGCTCGGCCTCGTCGAGCACGCGGCCGGCGTGGAGTCCGGCTACCTGGGCGCCATCCTCGACCGTCCGTTCCCGGAGCGGCTCGCGGGATGGACCAGGACGCCCCGCCGAACGCCGACATGCGCGCGACGGACGAGGAGTCGCGCGCCGGCATCGTGGCGCTCTCGGAGCGCGTGGCAGCGTACGCCGAGGCGACGCTCCGCGCGCTCCCGCTGGACACGGCGGGGACGGTCCCGTGGGGGCCGGGCGGGGCGGGCGACGTCACGCTGCGCGCACCGAGCGGATCGCGCGCGCGGCGGCGGGGCTGCCGCCGGTCGACTGACCGGAGGCTCCCCGCCGCCGCGGTCGCGGTCGCGGTCGCTCGCGCCTACCGGCGGGCGAACCGCAGGGTCGCGATCTCGAAGGGCCGCAGGGTGAGCTCGACCGGCTCGCCCGCGGCAGGGGCGGACGCGCCGTCGACCGGCCGCTCCAGCAGGTCCGTGCGGTGCGCCGCGCCCAGCCCGGCGTCGGGGTCGACCCGGACGACCGTGCGCTCCCGGCCGCCGCGCGCCTCGTACAGCCGCACGACCAGGTCGCCCGAGCGGTCCTCGGCCAGCTTGACCGCCTCGACCACCACGGCGGGGTTCGACGACGTGACGAGCGGCGCGACGCCGTGGTCGCCCGCGACCTCGCGGACCGGGAGGTTCAGCCGGTAGCCCGCGTCGGCGGCGTCGAGCACGTCCGGCGCGACGCGCACCGCGGAGCGCAGCACGTGCCGGCCCTGGTCGGCGTGCGGGTCGGGGAACACGGGCGCGCGGAGGAGCGATTGGCGCACGAGGGTCGCGCTGCCGCCGTCGGGGCGGGGGATCCGCGTCACGTCGTGGCCGTAGGTCGCGTCGTTCGCGACGGCCACGCCGAAACCGGGCTCGCCCACGTGCACCCAGCGGTGCGCGACGGTCTCGAAGCGCGCGGTCTCCCACGATGTGTTGGCGTGCGTCACCCGCTGCACGTGGCCGAACTGCACCTCGGACGCGGCCCGGTCGGCGTGGACGTCGAGGGGGAACGCGAGCTTCAGGAGCTTCTGACGCTCGTGCCAGTCCACGTCGGTGACGACCTGCAGCTCGGGCTCGCCCGCAGGCAGCGTCCACGTCTGCGTGACGCGGGAGGAGCCGAACGCGCGCTCGACCACGAGCGACGCGCCGTCGATCCGGATGGAGGCGACGTCGGTGAGGTCGGTGCGGTTCCGGCGGTAGGCGTCGTCGATGTCCCACGCGTCCCACTGGTTCGGGGTGTCGCGGAACAGCTGCAGCAGGCCGAGGCGCTGGCCGGGGGCGACGAGGTCGCGACCCGACGCCGCGTCGACGAGGGACGAGACCGTGCCGTCCGCGTCGAAGCGCGCCCGGACGAGGCCGTTGTCGAGGACCCAGCCGTCGCCGTCCGCCACCGCGGCGGTCGCGTCGTCGTCGTCCCGCAGCGGGGCCGCCGACAGGGCGCCGACGCCCCGGGCGTCGACGGGGGCCGCGTTGAAGGCGATCCGCCGGTCGCCCGACCCGGCGAGCGCGCGCTGCGCCTCGGCCACGAGCTCCCGCAGCCGGCCCTGCACGCGGGCGTGCTCGCGCTCCGCCTCCTGGTGCACCCAGGCGATGGAGGTGCCGGGCAGGATGTCGTGGAACTGCAGGAGCAGCACCGTGCGCCACAGCGCGTCCAGCTCGTCGTAGGGGTACGCGACGAGGTCCCGCACGGCCGCCTGCGCGAGCCACAGCTCGGCCTCCCGCAGCAGGTGCTCGCTGCGCCGGTTGCCCTGCTTGGTGCGCGCCTGCGACGTGTAGGTGCCGCGGTGGAACTCGAGATACATCTCGCCCGACCACACGTGCGGGTCGCGGATCTCGGCCCGCGCCCGGTCGAAGAACGACAGCGGCGTGCCGAGCTCCACGCGCGGCGACCCCTCGAGGTCCCGCGTCCGGTGCGCCGCCGCGGTCATCTCGCGGGTGGGCCCGCCGCCGCCGTCGCCCCAGCCGAAGGGGACGATCGAGGCGTTGCTCACGGCCTTCTCGGCGTGCTGGCGCTCGGCGCGCGCGAGGTCCTCGGCCGACAGGTCCGAGTTGTAGGAGTCCACCGGCGGGAAGTGGGTGAAGATCCGGGTGCCGTCGATGCCCTCCCACAGGAACGTGTGGTGCGGCATCGTGTTGGTCTCGTTCCACGACTGCTTCTGCGTGAAGAAGTACTCGGCGCCCGCGCCCCGCACGATCTGCGGGAGCGCGCCCGTGTAGCCGAAGGAGTCGGGGAGCCACACCTCGCGGTTGTCGATCCCGAATTCCTCGAGGAAGAACCGCTTCCCCTGCACGAGCTGGCGGACGAGCGCCTCCCCGCCCGGCATGTTCGTGTCCGACTCGACCCACATGCCGCCGACGGGCACGAAGCGCCCCTCCGCGACGCGCTGACGGAGGCGCTCGAACAGCTGCGGGTGGTCCTCCTTCAGCCACGCGTACTGCTGGGCGCTGGACGCGGCGAACACGAAGTCCGGGTCCTCGTCCATGAGCGCGAGGACGTTGGAGAACGTGCGGGCGACCTTCCGCCGCGTCTCGCGGACGGGCCACAGCCACGCGGAGTCGATGTGGGCGTGGCCGACGGCGGTGACGCGGTGGGCGCTCGCGTGCGCGGGCGCCGCGAGCACGGGCGCGAGCACCTCGCGTCCGGCGGCGGCGGTGCCCGCGACGTCGTCGGGGTCCACGGCGTCGCACATCCGCTCGAGCGCCGACAGGATCTCCACCCGGCGGGAGGAGGCGGGATCCAGCTGGCCGAGGAGCCCCTGCAGCGTCCAGACGTCGCGGTCGAGCTCGTAGACGGCGAGGTCGCGCCACGCGAGGTCGAGGGTGCGCATCGTGTAGATGGGGTCGTCGCCCGCGGTGGCGGGGTCGCCGAGCGGGGTCTCGCCGTAGAAGTCGTTGCCACCGACGTCCGGGTTCGACGCCGCCTCGATCCACAGGTCGATCGTCGTGCCGGGGGCCGTGCCCTGGCCGACCGCCTCGAGCGGCACGTACCCGTTGTACGGCTCGATGGCCTTCACGACGCTGCCGTCGGGCCGGTGCACGAGCCCCTCGGCCTGGAAACCGGGCTGGCGGTCGCTGAAGCCGAGGTCGACGAGGACCTCGAGCGAGGTGCCCTCCGCGCCGGCGTCCTCGGGCACCGTGCCGGTGACGTGGAACCACGTGGTGCCCCATGCCCGGCTCCACGGGGTGCCGACCGCGAACGGGCGGTACTCCTGGCGGATCGCCTCGGCGAACGGCACCGGCTCGCCGGGTGCGTCCCACGCCTCGATGGTGAGGGGCATCCGGCGCCGGTAGACGTTCGGCGTGAGGCGGTCGACCACGAAGCGCGCGACGCGGGCCTCGGCGAGGGCGGTGGTGAGGGGCATGGTCATCTCCTGACGATGGCGCGGACGGACCGCGGACGGGTGTCTCCAGCGTGCGCCGCGCGGGCGTCGGCGTCCGCGCGGCGGGTGGTGCGGTGGTGGTGCGGGTGGATGCGCGGGCCAGTCAGCCCTTCACGGCGCCGGCGAGCGCGTTCGAGCCGCCGAGCGTCCGCGAGACGAGCACGTACAGCGCGATGACGGGCACCGAGTAGACGAGCGAGAACGCGGCGAGCTGGCCGTACGCGACGGAGCCGTACTGCCCGAAGAAGTTGAAGATGCTCACGGCGGCCGGCTGCTTGTCCGGGCTCAGCAGCAGGATGAAGGGGACGAAGAAGTTCCCCCACGCCTGGATGAACACGAAGATGAACACCACCGCGATCCCCGGCCGCATGAGCGGCACGACGATGTGGGTGAGGGTGCGCATCATCGACGCGCCGTCGGTCCAGGCGGCCTCCTCGAGCGAGATGGGCACCGAGTCCATGAAGTTCTTCGCCATCCAGATGGCCATCGGCAGGCTCGTGGCGGCGAGGAAGAACACCGTGCCGCCGATCGAGTCGATGAGGTCCAGCGTGACGAACAGGCTGTAGACGGGCACCATCATGGCGGTGATGGGCAGGCACGTGCCGAAGAGGATGCCGTAGAGGAACGGCTTGTTGATCCGCATCCGGTAGCGCGACAGCGGGTACGCCGCGAGGATCGCGACGACGACCGTCACGACCGCGCAGCCGCCGGAGAGCACGAGGCTGTTCATCAGCGGGATGAACGAGATCTCGGGCGTCAGCACGGCGGTGAAGTTGTCGAGCGTGAACTCGTCCGGCACCTTCGCGGACAGCGTGGCCGACGGGTCGAACGACGCGAGCACCAGCCACACGAGCGGCACGGCGAAGCAGAGGGCGACGAGCACCAGCACGCCGTTCGCGACCGCCCGCATCACGCGGCCGCTCGGGGAGGTCATGCGCGTGCCGGGCGGCCGCGGGGACCTCCGTGCGCGGGAGGCCCGGGCGGGTGCCGGGATCGCTGTGGTCACGGCCATGGTCAGTCCACCTCCGGGCGCAGGGCCCTGATGTAGATCACCGAGAACACGGCTCCCACGAGGAGCATGATCGTGGCGATCGCGGTGCCGAAGCCCAGCTGCGAGAACTGGAACGCCTCCTGGTAGGCGAGGATCGGCAGGGTCGAGCTGCTCGTGCCCGGGCCGCCGCCCGTCATCACGAAGATGAGGGTGAAGACCGAGAGCGTCTGCAGCGTGGTGAGCATCAGGTTCGTCGAGATGCTGCGGCGGATGACCGGCAGCGTGATGAAGACGAGCCGCTGCCAGCCGGTCGCGCCGTCCACCTCGGCGGACTCCGTGATCTCCGGCGGCACCTCCTGCACGGCCGCCGCGTAGACGAGCATCGAGAAGGCGGATCCGCGCCACACGTTCGCGAGGATCACCGACAGCAGCGGCAGGCCGTACAGCCAGTTCGCGCCCTGGATCCCGAACCAGCCGAGGATCGTGTTGAGCGTGCCCTCGTCGTTGAAGAACGCGTAGGCGGCGAACGCGGCCACGATCTCCGGGAGCACCCACGCCGCGATAACGAAGGTGCCCACGACGGCGCGCACGACGCGGTTGCCCTGCCGCATGAGCAGCGCCAGGCCGAGGCCCACGACGTTCTGCCCGACGACCGCGGAGAAGAACACGAACGCGAGCGTGAGGAGCACCGACTTGGGGAAGTCCGGGTCGGCGAACAGGGCCGTGTAGTTGTCGAAGCCGATGAACTGCGCGCCGCCGGCGGCGTACCCCGTGAGGGACGCGTCGGTGAACGAGCCGTAGAGGCTCGAGATGACCGGTCCGAGCAGGAACAGGGCGAGCAGGACGATGGAGGGGAGCAGCGGGATGGTGCGCGCCCCGGTGCGGAGCGCGCGGGCGCGGGCCCGGCCCGGGCGGACCGGCGACGGTCCGCCCGACCCCGGCCCCGACCCCGCCGCACCCCGCCGGTCGGTGCCCCGCACGTCGGCGTCGGGGCCCACCGGGACGGGGGCGATGGTGGACACGGATCAGTCCTCGGCCTTCTGCGTCCCGTCCTGGCCGACGATGCCGACGAGCGCGTCGTCGTAGGCGGCCGCGGCCTCCTCGGGCGACTGCTGGCCGGTCATCACCGACTCCATCGCGACGGTGATCGCATTGGAGATGCGGCTGTAGTCGGTGGTCGCGGGGCGGAAGTGGGTCACGTCGACGATGGAGGAGAAGAACTCGAACGTCGGGTTGGAGGAGACGTACTCCGGGTCCTCGGCCACGTCGCTGCGCACCGCGATCTGGCTGGCCGCGATGTCGTACGACTGCGATCCCTCCTTGTCGAGCGCGTCGGCGATGAACTCGAACGCCTTGTCGGGGTTCGCCGTCTTCGCGCCGACCGCGAGGGTCCAGCCGCCGGACATGCTCACCGCGCCGGGGGCGGCGCCGTCCTGCGTGGGCATGGGCGCCTGGCCCATCACGTCGCTCCACTCGGGCCAGGGGTTCGTGCCCGTCTCGAGCCAGGTGCCGCTCAGCCACGATCCGTCGAGGTCGATCGCGAGCTTGCCCTGCGGCAGCCACTCGCCGCCGACGATGGTGGAGATGTTCGTGTCGAGCGCCTCCTCGGGCTTCGGGCCGATGCCGCCCTGGTACACGTCCTCGATGAAGCCGAGCGAGTCGATGAAGCCCTGCGACCCCGTGAGCCACTTGCTCGTGGACTCGTCGTAGAGCGTGCCGGTGGGGGTGCCGTAGTGCAGCATCTCGAAGCCCTGCATCGTAGCGCCCTCGCCCTGCGGCTTGCCGGAGTAGACGTTGATGGGCACCACGTCGGGCAGCTCGGCCTTGATGGTCTTCGCCGCGTCGAGCACGTCGTCCCACGTCTTCGGCTCCCACGGCACGGGCAGGCCGGCCTGGGCGAAGAGGTCCTTGTTGTACCAGAGGGCGCGGGTGTCGGTGCCCATGGGGATCCCGTAGACCTTGCCGTCCTCGCCGACGCCGGCCTCCTTGGCGGAGTCGAAGAACATGTCCCAGTCCTCCCAGCCGGCGACCTGGTCGTCGAGGGGGAGGAGGTAGCCGGCGGCCGCGTCGGACTTCACCTTGAAGGTGTCCTCGTACATCACGTCGGGGGCGGTCGAGGCCGAGCGGTTCATCAGCGCGAGCTTCGTGAAGTAGTCGTCGTTCTGCGCGGCGATGGGCACGAACTCGACCTTCATGCCGGGGTTCGCGGCCTCGAAGGTCTTCGCGGTCTCCTTCATGTGGGCGTCCATCTGGGTGAACGTCCCGAACTTCTGGTACGCGACCTTGATGGTCTTCCCGTCGTCGCCGCCGCCCGCGCCGCCGGAGCAGCCGCTGGCGAGGAGGAGGGCGGCGACGGATGCCGCCGTGATCGAGAGGATGCGTGCTCGCGTCCTGCGGTGCGGCAGATGGTTCGACATGGTGCTCCCTTGCTCCACTGGCTCGGACGGTCGGCGTCATCGCCGGTCGTCGAGGGTTAGCCAAACGTATGGACTAATCCATGTCAAGACATCCTGGTGACGATCCGGTGACGGTGCGCGAGGAGGACAGCCGCGGCGTCGCGGCGGCCGGGGGAGCGGTGCGGGCTGGAAAGCGGTGCGGCCGGGGGAGCGGTGCGGGCAGCCCGTCAGGCGCGGATGAGCATGGCCGACGGGCGCGGCGAGAACGCGTTGTCGAGCACCAGGCACGCGGCGCCCACGGCGGCGACGTCCTCGCCGACCGCCGACTCGACCACCCGCACGGGGTGCTTGGCGATGAGCGCCGGGGACCGGCGCACCTCCTCGGGCAGCGTCTCGAGCACCAGCCGCGAGATGGGGTGCCAGAACGGCCCGCCGCAGACGACCTCGTCGACGTCGAGGAGGTTCACCTGGATCACGATGGCGTGCGCGAGGTGCCGCGCCGCCGCCTCGACGATCCGCCGCGCCGGGCCGTCCTCCGCGTCCGCACGGGCCGCCAGCGCATGGAAGGCCTCGCCGATGAGGCGCATGTCGACGGCGTCGCCGCTCGCCGCCGCCTCCGCGAGGGCCGCGTCCGACACGTCCGCGGACGTCAGCACGCCGCCCTCCACGGCCTGGCGCACGAGGGCGTGCGGCGTGATCAGCTCGCCGACGCACCCGACGCGCCCGCACGTGCAGCGCCGTCCGCGGGACGCGACCATGATGTGCCCGGCGTCGCCGGCGTTGGAGCTCGCGCCGCGCACCGGCTCGCCGCCGAGGACGAGCCCAGTGCCGAAGCCCGTGCCGTAGTACACGAACGCGAGGTGCCGCCGGTCGCCCGTGCCGAACCACAGCTCGGCCACGGCCGCCGCGGTCACGTCCTTCTCGAGGAGCACGGGCAGTCCGGTCGCGGTGCTGAGCGCCTGGCGGAGGGGCACGTGCCGCCAGAGGGGGAGCATCGGCGGGTCCAGCACCAGCCCGGCGCCCACGTCGATGGGACCCGGCGCGGCGAGCCCCACCCCGAGCACCGCCCGGCGATCGACCCCCGCGTCGGCGATGAGGCCGTCGACCAGCCGGGCCACGAGCGCCACCACCTCGTCGGGCCGGGAGGCGGAGGGCGTCGGGCTGCTCACGTGCCGGAGGACCGTGCCCTCGAGGTCCAGGAGGACGGAGGTGATGACGGCCGGATCCACGTGCACGCCCACCGCGAACCGCCCGTCCGCCACGAGGTGGAGGAGGGTGCGGGGCTTGCCGGGCCCGCGGATCACGGTGCCGCCCTCGCGCACGAGCCCCTCGTCGATGAGGCGGCGCGTGACGTTGGTCACGGTCTGGGCGCTGAGGCCGGTGCGCTCGGCGACCTCGGAGCGGCTGGCGCCGTCGGCGGCCCGGCGGACCGCGTCGAGCACCACCGTGCGGTTGTATCCGCCGATGGCGGGCAGGTTGGTGCCGCGTCGCATGGGCACCTCCTCGCACCGGTCGCCGCGCATCGCGCGCGGGGCTCCCCGCAGTATCCCGGATCCGGCGACCCGGCCCCGTCGTCGCCGCGATCCCTTACCGCTCCCGGCGGACCCCGCGACACGCCCGGCCGGGCCGCCGGGGCGCGGAGGAGGCTCGGCAGATGACCGATCTGCTCGCCGCCGCCCACGAGGCGTCCCGCACCCACCCGTCCCCCGTCCCCGCCGCGCGCGGGCCCCTCAGCCGCGCGCTGATCGCCGACCTCCTCGGCCCCGGCGACCGCGCCGCCGCGACGGCCCCCGACCTCGCCGGCCTGGCCGCGGAGGCGCTCGCCGCGACGGACGACGTGGTCCGCGACGACGACGTCCAGCTGGCGCTCTCCTGCCTCTACGAGCTGCACCACGCCGGACTCGCCGGGGTGGACGACGGCCGCGAGTGGGACCCGCGGCTCATCGCCGTCCGCGGGATCCTCGAGGCCGCGTTCGAGGCCGCCCTCCGCGAGCGCGTCCCCGTCCCGGAGCGCCCCGAGCCCACGTCCGCGGGCGTCGCCGCCGCGCTGTTCGCCCTCACGTCGGCCGACTCCGGCCCGTCGCTGTCGCGGTACGTGGCGCGCACGGCGAGCGCGGAGCAGCTGCGCGAGCTGCTCGTCCAGCGCTCGATCTACACGCTGGGGGAGGCCGACCCGCACTCCTGGGCGATCCCGCGGCTCCGCGGCCGCGCCAAGGCCGCGCTGGTGGAGATCCAGGCCGACGAGTACGGCGGCGGCCGCCCGGAGCGCGTCCACGCGACCATCTTCGGCGCCACCCTCCGCGGGGTCGGCCTGCGCGACGGCTACGGCGCGTACCTCGACGACGTGCCCGCGGTCACGCTCGCGTCGTCCAACGCCATGTCGCTGTTCGGCCTGCACCGCCGCCTGCGCGGCGCGATCGTCGGCCACCTCGCGGCGTTCGAGATGACCTCGAGCGTCCCGAGCCGGCTGTACGCGGCGGGCATCCGCCGGCTCGGCTTCGGCGACGACGTCGCCTGGTACTACGACGAGCACGTGGAGGCCGACGCCGTGCACGAGCAGATCGCGGCGCACGACCTCGCGGGCGGCCTCGTGGAGTCGGAGCCCCACCTGCTCGACGACGTCATGTTCGGCGCCGCGGCGTGCCTCGAGGTCGAGGGCTGGGTGGGAGCGCACGTGCTCTCCAGCTGGAAGGCGGGACGCTCCTCGCTGCGTCCCGGATCCACGGCCGCGACGGACGCCGCGGGCACGGCGAGCGCCGCGTGATCCCCACCGGCGGGCACGACGGCGAGGCACGGGACGCGGGTCCGGCCGGTCCGCGCGCCGCCGCGACCGAGCCCCCGCGGATCATCGCCTACCCCGACGGCCCGCTGCTCGTGCGCGGCGAGTTCGAGATCGTCGACCCGGCCGGGCGGCCCGTCCCGCGGACCCGCCGCACCGTCGCGCTCTGCCGCTGCGGGGTCTCGTCGATCAAGCCCTACTGCGACGGCACGCACCGGCTGGTCGGGTTCCGCACGGATCCGCCCGCGCCCGCCGACGAGCCGGGGCCGGGGCCGGGGACGCCCTAGAGCTCCGCGCCCGGCACGGCGAACGTGTCGCACGCGGCGGGGCCGCCGGCGCGGCCGGTCTCGAACCAGCGCTGGCGCTGCTCCGCGGATCCGTGGGTCCAGGTGTCGGGGTCGACCGCTCCGCCCGCGGAGGCCTGGATCCGGTCGTCGCCCACGGCCGCCGCGGCGTCGAGCGCGTCGGCGACCTCCGCGGCCGTCACGGGCTCGAGGAACGCGCGGCCGCTGTCGTCGCGCACCTCGGCGGCCGCGCCGATCCAGGCGCCGGCGTAGCAGTCCGCCTGCACCTCGAGGCGCACGGAGTCGGAGTCGGGCCCGGTGCCCGAGCGGTCGGCGCGGTCGAACGCCCCGGAGAGCTGCTGGATGTGGTGGCCCCACTCGTGCCCGACGACGTACATCTGCGCGAGGGGCCCGCCCGTGGCGTCGAACCGCGTGCGCAGCTCGTCGAAGAACGTCGTGTCGAGGTACAGGCTGCGGTCGGGCGGGCAGTAGAAGGGCCCCGTCGCGCTCGTCGCGTCGCCGCAGCCCGTGCTCGTGGCGGCGTCGAACAGGGCGAAGCCGGGGAGCGAGTAGTCGGCGACGCCGGCCTCGGCGGCAGCCGTGGTCCAGTAGGTGTCGAGCGAGTCGGCGGCGCCCGCCATCCGGCACTCGACGTCCTCGTTGGCGTCCCGGCCCGTCGTGCAGCCCTCGATTGCCTCGTCCTGCTGGCCTGACGACCCGGATCCGCCGCTGCCGCCCGCGCCGCCGACCAGCTGCGACAGGTCGACGCCCGTGAACTGCTGCACGAGGATCACGGCGACCACCACGAGCAGCCCGCCCCCGCCCGCGGCGATGCCTGTCGTCCGTCCGCGGCCGCGGCGGCGCGTGACCTTGCTGCTGTCGATCCGGGCGTCGTCGTCGAAGGTCATGAGCCGACCGTACCGGCGGCGGGGCTCCGCGGGGTGCCGGGCGGATGCGGGCCGAGCCGTCGACGGCGCGGCCGCTCAGCCGCCCGGGACCGGAACCGCGGCGAGGTCGGGCCGCGTCGCGCGCACGAGGTCGCGCACGCGGTCCACCGCCTCGCGCACCACGTCGTGCCCGCCCCGCGGCGCCGCCTGCGCCGTGCGGGCGCGGCGCAGGAACCCGTCCCAGTCGCCGCCGCCGGCGCGCAGCGGCCGCGACGGGGCGAGGAGCGCGGCACGGCGGAGCCACACGTCCTGCTCGCCGGCCCAGCGGTCGAGCGCCGCGTCGGCGCGCGTCCTCCCGGCGCCGGCCAGCCGCTCGACGAGCGGCCCCACGACGTCGAGGGCGAGCGGATCCACGAGGTCCCGCAGGCGGGCGTCCCGCACGAAGCCCTCGATGCGGGTGAGGTCGCCGTTGTCGAGCCGTGCCACGTGCTCCTGCAGCAGCACGACGGCCGCGAGCCGCATCTCGTACACGCGCGAGCGCC
Source organism: Clavibacter sp. GW821-FHT01D01 (assembly GCF_059422605.1). Classification (NCBI taxonomy): domain Bacteria; kingdom Bacillati; phylum Actinomycetota; class Actinomycetes; order Micrococcales; family Microbacteriaceae; genus Clavibacter; species Clavibacter sp. GW821-FHT01D01. Next base: position 8,508 of record NZ_JBWKXC010000016.1, on the reverse strand, counting down.
ACAGCTCGGAGGCGAGCGCCACCGCCTCGTCCCGCGTCATGCCCGGTCGGCGGCGGCCGAGGTCCCGCACGGTGCCGCGCACCGCGCCGACGGATGCGCCGACGAACCCGAGGTCGCTCCGCAGTCGCTCCCGCTCGGCCTCCGCGCGGTACCACGCGCCCTCGCGTTCGAGGGCCGCGGCGACGAAGTCGGCGTCGTCGCTCATCCGGCGAGCGGTGCCGAGCCGTCGCGTCCGGTGCGGTGCACGAACGCGCGTCCGAACTCGGCCAGGACGTCCTCCGCGGGGTGCGCCGGGACCCATCCCAGCACCTCGCGGGCGCGGGCCGTCGACATGACCGGCACGTTCGCGGCGATGTCGATCCATCCCGGGTCCGTCCGCTGCACGCGGAGGCGCCAGCTCGCGGAGACGAGCGCGCGGAGGGCCGGCAGCGGCACGGCGACGACGCGCGCCCCGAGGAGGCGCCCCACCAGGGCGGGGTCGACCACCGGGTCCGCGGCGATGTTGAAGGCGCCGGGCGCGCGGCGCTCCACCGCCCGCCAGAACGCGTCCGCCACGTCCTCGTTGTGCACGACCTGCGACACCAGTTCGCGGGGGAGCGGCAGCACGGGGGTCCGCGTGGCGAGGCCCAGCCAGCGCGTCGGGATCCAGCGGCCGAGGAACAGCGCGGCGATCTCGGCCGCCGCCTCGTCGTGCATCACGAGCCCGGGTCGCATGCGCGTCACCACGACCTCGGGGTGCGCTGCCTCGAAGGCGTCCATGGCGCGCTCGTTCTCGGCCTTGTGCCGCGAGTAGTGGGAGGTGTGGATGCCGCCGGTGGGCCAGGTCTCGTCTCGCGGACGGTCCTTGGGCGCCGCGCTGTAGGCGCCGACGGAGGACGCCACGACCACCTGGGGCACACCCGCCTGCGCGACGGCCGCGAGCACGTGGGCCGTGCCGATGACGTTGGTGCGGTGCATCACGCGCTCGCGGTGGTTGGGCTGCAGCGCCCAGCCGAGGTGGATCACCGCGTCGGCGCCGCGCATGGTCGCGGCCAGCCCGGAGACGGCGCCCGCGGCGCCGATGTCGGCGAGCCGCCACGTCACGTGGGAGTAGGGCTCGAGCGCGGCGTCGGGCATGCGCCGGGCGACGCCCACGATCTCGGCCCCCGCGGCGTGGAGGCGCCGCAGCACCCCGGTCCCGAGGTTCCCGGTCGCTCCGATGACGACGACGCGCATGCTGCTCCTCTCCTGCGGACGGGACCCGGTGGGCCGGCGTGTCCGCGGGTCCCCTCCATCATGCTCGCCGGGGCCTGGGCGTCGCCGGGTCAGCGGTCGACGGCCTCGATCAGCGAGCCCTGCGCGAACGTGAGCCAGTCGTAGAGGCCGGCGCTCTCGCGGGGCGCGCGGTCACGCCAGCCGTCGGCCTCGTCGATCCGCAGCGGCACGGAGATCGCCAGCCGGAGGTCGTTGAGGGTGCGGAGCCAGGCCTGCGCTCCGGTGGGGTCGAGCACGACCAGGAGCCCGCGCCGCCCGGCTCCGCGCGCATCGGCCTCGGCGAGCGTCGCCTCCACGGTCGTCGCGTTCGCGGCCTTGGCCTCGGTGAGGTCGTCCGCGGTGAAGCGGCGGAACTCCGCGGAGGCCTCGGCGTCGTCCGGGTACGCGTCCGGCAGGAGCCGCTCGGCGACGGGCGAGGGCGCCCCGCCGTCCTCGGCGCCGCCCGGGGCGGCGCCCGCGTCGAGGATGCCGCGCAGCTCGCCGAGGAGGCCGCGGAGCAGGGCGACCTCGTGCGGCTCCAGGTGCGCGGCGACCGTCCCGTCGGGACGCGCGCGGAAGGCCCTCACGCGTCGACCCGCTCGAGCGTGGCCCAGAGCCCGTATCCGTGCATCGCGAGGACGTGGCGCTCGATCTCCTCGCGGATCCCGGTCGCGACCACGGCCCGTCCGTCCTCGTGCACGCGGAGCATCAGCTCGTCGGCCCGTTCGCGGGGGAAGCCGAAGTAGCTGCGGAAGACGTAGGAGACGTAGGTCATGAGGTTCACGGGGTCGTTCCAGACCACGCAGCTCCACACCGGCGGGGTGGCGGAGCGCTCGAGGAGGTCCGTGTCGGATCCCGTGCTCGTGCCGGCTCCGGGGTCTCCCGCGGGCGGATCCGCGGCCCGGCGCGCGGCGGGGGCGGAGCGGGCGAGGCGCGCGTCCGCGGCGGTCGTGGTCACAGCGCTCCTGACGGGTCGTCCCGGCGTGCGGCCGGCTTGCCCATCCTCTCGCGCCGGACGGCCGCTCCACGACCCCGAGGGCGTCCCGTCACGCACCCGGACGCACCAGCCCGCAGTCGTACGCGAGGATCACGGCCTGCACGCGGTCGCGCACGTCGAGCTTCGCGAGCACCCGCCCCACGTGGGTCTTCACGGTCGACTCGGACAGGTAGAGGCGCCCGGCGATCTCCTGGTTGGTGAGCCCCTCGGCGAGCGCCGTGAGCACCTCCAGCTCCCGCGCGGTCAGCGGCCGGAGGCGCGGGTCGGCCGCGCCCTCCCCGGTGCCGGCCGCGCTGCCCGCCGCGGGCATCGCGGATCCGAGGAGCTCGATCATGCGCCGTGTCACGCGCGGGGAGATGGCGGCGTCGCCGTCGGCCACCGCGCGGATCGCCTGCATGAGGTGCTCGGGCCGGGTGTCCTTCACGAGGAAACCGCTCGCGCCCGCGCGCAGCCCCGCGAAGGCGTACTCGTCGAGGTCGAAGGTCGTGAGCACGATGACGCGGGTCGCCGGGTGCCGCGCGACGATCTCGGCGGTCGCCTCGATGCCGTCCATGCCGGGCATGCGCACGTCCATGAGCACGACGTCGGGCGCCAGCTCGCCCGTGCGCGCCACGGCGGCCCGGCCGTCGGCCGCCTCGCCGACCACCGCGATCCCGGGCTCGGCGTCGAGCACCATGCGGAAGCCCATGCGCACGAGCGCCTGGTCGTCCACGATGAGCACGCGGACGGGGGTGCGGCTGTCGGTCATCGGTCCTCCTGGATCCGGGGGCGGGTGTCGTGCGGGTCGCGGGCTGCGGTCGGGTCGCCCGGGCGCAGGTCGTGCGAGCCGCCCGGCATCGTCGCGAGCACGCGCCATCCTCCGGTCGCGCGACGCCCGGCGGACGCGGTGCCGCCGTAGACGGCCATGCGCTCGGTGACGCCGACGAGGCCCCGCCCGCTGCCGGGGACGGGCGGCACGACGGGACCCGTGCGGTCGTCGTCGGTGACCTCCACGGTGATCCGGTCGGGCCCGTGGTCGACCCGGACCTCGACGCGCTCGGCGTTCGGCGCGTACCGGAGCGCGTTGGTCAGGGACTCCTGCACCACGCGGAACACGGCGAGCTGGCGTCCCGGGTCCTCCGGCGGCGTGCCCGTCGTGGTGAAGCGGACGGGCAGGCCGGTCGACCGGAACGAGTCGACGAGGGCGGCCAGGTCGGCGTGCCCGGGCTGCGGGGCGCGGAGGGAGGGAGGGGTCGCATCGCCGGCGGCCGGCTCCTCGGCGAGCACGCCGAGCATGCGGCGCATCTCCGAGAGCGACGACCGGCCCGCGTCCGCGACCTCGCGCATGGCGTCGCGGGCGAGCTCCGGACGGGTGACGGCGCTGGCCGCCGCGCCGTCGGCGAGCGTGACCATGACCGTGATCCCGTGGGCGACGATGTCGTGGATCTCGCGGGCGATGCGGGTGCGCTCGGCCGCCGTCGCGAGCCGCGCCTGCTGGTCGCGCTCGCGGGCGAGCTGCACCGCGAGGTCCCGCAGCGCCTCCACGTAGCGCTTCCGTCCGCCGACGTTCGTGCCGATGAGCGTCGCGATGAGCATGGGGATGAGGCTGAACACCAGCATCGAGGCGACCGAGAGGTCGAGCGGCCCGCTGCGCGCCGTGGTGGGCACGACGACGGCGGCGAGGAGCGCGGACCCGCCGAGCCCGAGCCATGCGCGACGCGAGGATCCGTGGACCGCCACGGCGTAGAGCGCGAGGGGGAGGGCGCCGAAGTCGAAGGTGCCGGAGATCAGAGCCGAGGCCGCCGTGCCGAGCCCGCTCACGACGAGCACGGTCACCGGTCGGCTGCGGCGGAGCATCAGCGCCGTGCCCACGCCGAGCGACAGGACGACGAGCACGACCACGGCCCCGGGGAGGTCGGAGCGGATGTCGCTGACGGCGACGCCGGCGAGGGACGCCCAGGTGAACAGGACCGCGATGACGGCGTCGACCGTCCGCGGATGCCGGGCCATCCACCCGCGGACCGCGCCGGGCGGGGTCGGCAGGCGGACGCCGTCGGGCGCGGCGGTGTCCGCCGCGCCCGACGGCGCCCTCCGGTCCGCGTCGATCAGGCGTCCCGCTTCCGGGCGAGCACGACGGCGGGGACGAGGATCACGGCGACCCACGCGAGCATGACCAGCAGCGCCTGCCAGAACTCCATCTCCCCGGGAGCGCCGTTGCCGCCGCTGTAGAGGCGGTTGCCCGCGCTCAGGGGGAAGTACGGCTCAAGGTCGCGGACCCAGTCGAGCACGCCGCCGAGCAGCTGGCCGACGATGGGCACGACGAGGACGAGGCCGACGAGGGCGCCGATCCCGGCCGCGCCGTTGCGCAGCAGGAGGCCGAACCCGAAGCCCATGAGCCCGATGAGCACGACGAAGAGCACGCCGCCGAGGGCCGACAGCAGGAACCCGCCGTCGAGGACGTCGACCTCGGCGCCGGCGGCGGCGAAGTACGCACGGGCGATCAGGAGGGCCACGGCGACGGCGATCGCGGTGACCACGAAGGTCACGAGCGTGTACACGATCGCCTTCGCGGCGATGACGCCGAGACGCCGGGGTGCCGCGCTGAAGGACGAGCGGATCATGCCGGTCGAGTACTCGCCACTGATCACGAGGACCCCGAGCACGCCCGCGACGAGCATCGAGAGCGTGACGCCGCTGAGGCCGACGGACACCAGCAGGTCGGCGGCCGGGAGCCCCGGGAGGCCCAGCTGGTCCTCCAGCTGGTCCACGACGAACGGGGTGAAGAGCGCCGAGAACCCGGCGAGGAGGAGGAAGACGAGCGCGAAGCACCAGACGGTGGAGCGCAGCGTGCGGAGCTTGATCCACTCGGAGCGCATGAGGCGCCAGAGCGTGGGACGGCCCGTGGCCACCGGGGCGGGTGCGTAGGGGGTGCTGGTGGCGGTCATCGTGCGGTCTCCTGCTCGGTCGTGCCGACTGCGGCGCTGTGGTACTCGACGTCGCCCTGCGTGAGCGACAGGTAGGCGTCCTCGAGGGACGCCGAGACGGGCGTGAGCTCGTGCAGCACGACGCCCGCCGACAGGGCGGCGTCGCCGACCTGCGCGGCCGAGAGGCCCGTGATCTCGATGACGTCGCGCTCGACGCTCGTCACCACGACGTCGGGTCGCGACACCGCCTGGCCCAGCCGGTCGGCGTGCGGGGAGCGCACGCGGACGAGACCGCTCGTGGCACCCGCCACCACGGCCGCGACGGGCGCGTCGGCCAGCACGCGTCCCCGGCCGAGGACGATGAGGTGGTCGGCGGTCTGCGCCATCTCGCTCATGAGGTGCGAGGACAGGAGCACCGTGCGACCCTGGCCGGCGAGGTAGCGCGTGATGTTGCGCACCCAGAGGACGCCCTCCGGGTCGAGGCCGTTGACAGGCTCGTCGAGGATCAGCGTGCGCGGGTCCCCCAGGAGTGCGACGGCGATGCCGAGGCGCTGCCCCATGCCGAGGGAGAAGCCCCCCACGCGCTTCTTGGCGACCGGCTGCAGGCCCGTCATCTCAATGACCTCGTCGACCCGCGAGCGCGGGATGCCATGCGTGGCCGCCATCGCGAGGAGGTGGTTGAAGGCGCTGCGGCCCGTGTGCACCGCCTTCGCGTCCAGGAGCGCGCCGACCTCGTGCAGCGGCGCCTGCAGGTCGCGGTAGCGGCGGCCGTTGACGGTGACCGATCCGCTCGTGGGGCTGTCCAGACCGACGATCATGCGCATCGTCGTGGACTTCCCGGCGCCGTTCGGACCGAGGAATCCGGTCACCATGCCCGGCTGGACGGTGAAGCTCACGCCGTCCACGGCGGTCTTCGCGCCATAGCGCTTGGTCAGGTTCTCAGCGACGATCATGCGCGCTGCCTCCTCAGGATGGGTGTGCGGACCCAGCGCCCGCGAGACCAACGCTAGGGGCGGCCTCCCCGGCGATGCGTCCCCCTTCCGGCCCCCACCGGCGGACGGCCCTGGTACCAGGGTGCCGGGTCAGGCGGTCCCGGGCGCCAGGGCGCCGAGGCGCCGCGCGGCCTCCTCGAGCACGTCGATCCGCTTGCAGAACGCGAAGCGCACGAGCGAGGCATGCTCCGCCGCGAGCGGGGCATGGCAGAAGGCGGAGAGGGGCACGCCGACCACGCCGGCGAGGGACGGCAGCCGCAGGCACAGCTCCCGGGCGTCGGCGAAGCCGAGCGGCGCGGCGTCGGCCACGATGAAGTAGCCGGCCGCGGGCAGGTGGATCCGGAAGCCGGCCGCCGTCAAGCCGGCCGCCAGGATGTCGCGCTTGTGCCGCAGGTCGTCGGCGATGCCGTCGTACACCCGGTCGGGGAGGGCGAGGCCGGTCGCGATGGCGGGCTGGAAGGGCGCGCCGTTCACGAACGTCAGGAACTGCTTCACGGCCAGGATCGCGGAGACCAGGGGCGCGGGCGCCGTCAGCCAGCCCACCTTCCATCCCGTGGTGCGGAAGGTCTTCCCTCCGGAGGAGATGGTCACGGTGCGCTCGCGGGCTCCCGCCAGGGTGGCGACCGGGACGTGCGGCGCGTCGAACAGGAGGTGCTCGTAGACCTCGTCCGTGACGATCACGACGTCGTGGGCGACGGCGAGCTCCACCACGAGCTCCCGGACCTCGCGGCTGAGGACCGTGCCCGTCGGGTTGTGCGGGTCGTTCAGGAGGATCACGCGGGTGCGGTCGGTGATGGCGTCGCGCAGGTCGTCGAGCCGCGGCTGGAAGCCGGGAGCACGCAGCGGCACGGTGCGGTGCACGCCGCGGGCCAGCGAGATGAGGGCACCGTACGCGTCGTAGAACGGCTCGAGCGTCACCACCTCGTCGCCCTCCTCCACGAGGGCGAGGAGGGCCGCGGCGATCGCCTCGGTGGCACCCGCGGTCACGAGCACCTCCGTGTCCGGGTCGAGGGCGATCCCGTAGAAGCGCATCTGGTGGGCGGCGATCGCCTGCCGCAGCTCGGGGGTGCCGCGGCCGGGCGGGTACTGGTTCATCCCCGCCGAGATCGCCGCGCGCGCCGCCTCGAGGACCTCGCTCGGGCCGTCCTCGTCGGGGAAGCCCTGACCCAGGTTGATGGCGCCGGTCGAGGCGGCCAGCGCGCTCATCTCGGCGAACACGGTGGTGCCGGGCGTCCCGTCGGGGGAGAGCAGCATGGCCCCACGGGCCGCGCGCACCCACGCGCCGGGTATCGTCATGCGCCCATCATGGTCCGCGGACGGCGGGCCGCCTCCCGCACACCGGGCGTGCCGCCGGAGCGGTCGTCCCGTGTGGACCCTCCTGCGCAGGGTCGCGCGAGCGCGGCTACCTTTCCTGGACCGCGACGCCGGGTGCTGCCGCACCCCCTCCTGCTCGCGAGACCACACGCCCCGGGGGAGACCACCATGCACGAGCGACCGCGCCATCCACTCGGGCGGGTGAGCGGCGTCCTGTCCGGCTCGCTCGCCCTCCTGCTCTCGACATGCGTCCTCAGCGGATGCGCTGCCCCGCAGCCGCCGAGCCCGCAGGGCACCACGACTCCGGCGCTGTCGCAGGAGCAGAGGGACGACGAGGCCTTCCGGACCCTCTTCTCCCGCTACGTGGATCTGGATCCTGCCGACGAGTCGGACGAGGTCCTCGCCGGCCTTCTGACCGGCGATGCGCTCGAGGACGAGCTGGCCTCGATGCATGCGACAGCGGCCGAGGGGCAGCGCGGCGAGGGTAGGGCCACGATGTCGGCGTTCGACGTGACGAACCGGGGAACGGACGACCGAGGTTCACGCTTCATGGTGGCCCAAGCCTGCCTGGACGTCGGAGGGACCCGCATCCTGGATGCGGACGGCAAGGACGTGACGCCGTCGCGCGACAGCCGCTTGTCCCTCCAGATGAAGGCGACCATGTCGACGGATGGTGAGTGGAGGATCAGCGAGTCCCTGCGCAACGAAGCAGTGCACGCATGCGGTTGAGGACGCTCGTGTTCGTCCATGCGCTCGCCGTGGCGCTGGTCCTCGGTCAGGCCTCCTCCAGTCGCGCGGCCGAAGGATCCTGCGGTCAGTCGTCCGGACGGAGCGGGACCTGCGCGACGGGGGCGATCGACGGGGCAGGCGTCGCCTTGCGCGGACAAGAGATCCAGCCCCGAGTCGCAGCCCGGGGGTCGTCCGACCACGAGGACGGATCGGTACGGGCAGCGCCCAGCGGCCAGCCTCCGGTGGTGCCGCATCCGGTGTCCCGGCAGGACCGGTTGGCGGCGGATGCGGATGGTGGGTGCTTGCCGGGGCGGGGGTCGTGCCTGGATGGGCGGCATGC
>NZ_JBWKXC010000015.1:0-42821 GCF_059422605.1 Clavibacter sp. GW821-FHT01D01 | reverse complement strand
GGGCGGCGTGGGGCGTCGCCGTCGCCGCGGCCCTCGCCGGGTCGCTCGTCCTCTCCCTCGCGGTGGGCGCCAACGGGCTGACCCCGGGCCTCTTGCTCGACACCCTGGCCGGCGGCGGCACGGACGAGTCCCGGTTCGTGCTGCTCGACCAGCGGATCCCGCGCACCCTCCTCGCGCTCGCGGTCGGGGTGGGGCTCGGTGGGGCCGGGGCGCTCATGCAGGCGCTCACGCGGAACCCGCTGGCGGATCCGGGCATCCTCGGCGTGAACGCGGGCGCTGCCGCCGCCGTCGCGGGCGCCGTGGTGCTCCTCGGGGTGACGGACCCGGCCGGGCAGGCGCCCTCCGCGTACGCGGGTGCCCTCGTGCTCACGGTCGTCGTGGTCGCGCTGGGCACGGCCGGCCGCGGGCGGGCGGACCCCGTGCGCCTGACGCTCGCCGGCATCGCCGTGGGCGCGGTGCTCTCCGGCATCACCACAGGCGTGACGCTGACGCACCCGGAAGCGTTCGAGCGGATGCTCGGCTGGTCGGCGGGCACCCTCCTCGGGCGGGACCTCGCGCTGCTCCCGCCCGTGCTGCCCCTCCTCGGCGCGGGCGTGCTCCTCGCCGTCGCGATCGCGCCCGCGCTCGACGCCGTGGCGCTCGGCGACGACACCGCGCGGAGCCAGGGCGTCTCGCTGCCGCGCACGCGCCTCGTCACCATCGCGGCCGTCACGCTGCTGGCCGGCACCGCCACGGCGCTCGCGGGGCCGGTCTCCTTCGTCGGGCTGATGATCCCGCACGTGGTGCGCTGGAGCCTCGGGGTGGGCCACCGCCGCGTGGTCATCGGATCGATGGCCGCGGCGCCGGTGCTCGTGCTGCTCGCCGACGTCGTCGGCCGCGTGGTCGCGCCGCCCGGCGAGATGCCCGTCGGCATCGTCACCGCGTTCGTGGGGGCGCCCGTGCTGATCTGGCTCGTGCGCCGCGGACGCCGGGTGTCGGGCCCGTGAGCGCGCTCCTCGCCCGCCCCGCTCCCCCGGCTGGATCCGCGACCCGCGTCCGCCGGGGGTCGGCGCCGGCGCGCCTCCGCGTCGCCGCGGTCGCCGGCGCCCTCCTCGTCGCCATCGCGGCCCTCGGGGCGATCGCCGCCATGACGGGAGACTTCCCCGTGGCGCTCCCGGACGTCATCGGCTCCCTCACCGGGTCGACCACGGGCCTGCCGCGGACGGTCGTGCTCGACTGGCGCATGCCGCGCATCGCCGCGGCCGTCGTCGTGGGCGCCGCCCTCGGGGTGGCGGGCGCGCTGTTCCAGGGCGTCACGCGCAACCCGCTGGCGAGCCCCGACATCCTGGGGCTCTCCCAGGGGGCCTTCGTCGGGATGCTGGGCGCGGTCGTCCTCGTCGGCTCGTCGTGGGAGTCCCGCACGGTCGGCGCGCTCGCGGGCGGGCTCGCCGCGGCGCTCGTCATCGTCCTGCTGTCGTCGGGCACGGCGGCGGGCGGGTTCCGCTTCATCGTGGTGGGGATCGCCGTCTCCTCGATGGCCGCGTCGCTCGGCACCTGGCTGCTGCTGCGGGTGGAGCTGGACGTGGCGATGACCGCGTCGGCGTGGGGTGCCGGCACGCTCGCGGGCGTCGACCGGACGGGCGTCGGCACGGCCGCGGCGCTCGTCGCGGCGCTGCTCGTCGCGGTGCCGGTGCTCTCCCCCGCCCTCCGGCAGCTGGAGCTCGGTGACGACCTCGCCGCCGCGACGGGGGTGCGCGTCGCCGGTGCGCGGCTGGCGGCGCTCGGCATCGGCGTGGCGCTGGTGTGCGTCGCGACCACGGTCGCCGGCCCCGTGGACTTCGTCGCGCTGGCCGCCCCGCAGATCGCGCGCCGCCTGACGCGGACGCCGCACGTGCCCGCCGCGGTCGCGGCGCTCGTCGGCGCGGCCCTGCTCCTCGGCGCGGACCTCGTCGCGCAGCACGCGCTCCCCGTGACGGTCCCCGTGGGCGTCGTCACGGTCGTGATCGGCGGCTGCTACCTCGTGGCGCTGCTCGTCGGGGAGATCCGCCGCCGCCGCTGACCCGTGCCGCGGACGCCGCGCCGGGCCGCCCCCGCGCGCGGGCGGCCCGGGTCCCGTCCGCCTAGGCGCCCGTCTGCCAGGGCACGATCACGTCGATGATCCACGTCACGCCGAAGCGGTCCGTGAGCTTGCCGTAGAGCGGCGAGAACATCGACGGGCCGAACGGCACGTGGACGGTCGCGCCCTCGGAGGCCGCGAGCGCCCCGCCGAGGCGCTGGACGAGCTCCGCGTCCTCGCTGCGGAGCGACAGGTAGAACGCGTTCTCGCCCGCGGCGTACGGGAGCGAGTCCTGGATGTCGTACGCCATCACGTGGAAGCCGTCGGGCGAGCGGACCTCGCCCCAGACGATCTGCTCCGCCTGGCCGGGAGCCTGGCCGGAGTCGGTGTCGCCGTAGGGCACGGCGACCATGTCACCGCCGAAGACGGAGTGGTAGAAGGCCAGGGCCTCCGCCGCCTGGCCGCGGAGGTTGACGTGCAGGGTGGTGGTGATGCTCATGGGGTGCTCCTCGTGTCGGGCGCTCGGGTGAGCGCCGCTCGTGCGTCGTCGGGATGTCGACGCAGGACGAGTCCATCGTGCATACAGGTCACCTTGCGTCCGCTACGCGCGGCAGGATGGGTCCGTGCCCACCGGATCCTCCGCCCTCACCTCGCGACGCCTGCTCGCGCTGCTCTCGCTGCTCCAGTCGCCGCGCGAGTGGCCGGGGCCCGTGCTCGCCGCGCGCCTGGAGACGACGCCGCGCACGATCCGCCGCGACGTCGAGCGGCTGCGCGAGCTGGGGTACGCCATCGACACCACGCGCGGGCCGCAGGGCGGGTACCGCCTGGGCGCCGGATCCGAGCTGCCGCCGCTGCTGCTCGACGACGAGCAGGCGATGGCCGTCGCGATCACGCTGCGCACGGCCGAGCTCACCGGCACCGCGCTCGAGGAGGCCGCGCTCCGCGCCCTCCGCACGGTGACGCGCCTCATGCCGGATCACCTCGCGGCGCGCGTGGGCCGCCTCGAGGTCGAGGCCGCGGCGGACCGCGCGCGGGGCGACGCGGTGCGCGTCGACCCGGAGGCGCTGCTGCGCATCGGCGACGCGATCCAGCGGCGGGAGGAGATCCGCTTCGACCGGCGGGCCGAGCCCGGGGCCCCGGAGGCGGATGCGGAGCCGCGGCCGCCGCGCCGCCTCGAGCCGCACCACCTGGTGCTCCGGGCGGGCCGCTGGTACGTCGTCGGCTTCTCCGCGGAGCACGACGACTGGCGCGTGCACCGGGTGGACCGGATGGACCTCCGCCTCCACGGCGGTCGGCGCTTCACCCGCCGCACGGTGCCGGGCGGGGACGCCGCGGCCTTCCTCGAGGCGCGCTTCCGCGGATCGACGGCGGCGGACGGCGGCTGGCCCTGCGTGGGGACGGTGGTGCTCGATCTGCCGGCCGCGGAGGTGCGGCCGTTCGCGGGCGACGGCACGGTCGAGGACCTCGGGTCCGTCCGCTGCCGCTACCGCTCGGGCTCCTGGTCGTGGACGGCCCTCGCCGCGCAGCTCGGCCGCTTCGGCGCGGACCTCGAGGTCGTCGACCCGCCGGAGCTCCGGGACGCCTGCCGCGAGCTCGCGGAGCGGTACGTGCGCGCGGCGGTCGCGCCACCCGCCGCGGGATCCGTCGCGACGGGCTGACCGCTGGCCGCGCTAGAGGCCGCGCCGGGCCATCCAGCGGAACACGGCGAACGCCACCACGCCGAGGACCACGAGGACGGGGCCGCCGATGAGGAACACCGGGCCGAGGTCCCCGGTCGCGCCGCGGAACGTCGCGATGAGGCCGCCGATCACCGCGCCCCAGGCGGAGATGGTCCGCCCGGCCGTGAAGGGCGCCTTCGGCTCGCCCCCGGGAGGCCGGTCCGCATCATCGCCCATGCCCCCACGGTACCGACCGGACCGTCGTCCGCCGGACCCGGCAGGAGGCGCGGGTCGGACCCTCACCCGCCCTGGGGACGCCCGAGCAGCATGGTGAGGAAGCCGAGCGTGCCGCGGTAGCCCTCCAACCACGCTCGCCGGTGCTCGAACGACGCGCTCAGAACCTGCGCGCGGTCCGGGTCGTCGGGGTGCTCGAGGTCGCTGATCCGGTTCCTGTCCACGGCGAGAGCCCAGGGCGCGTCCGCGCGGGCGACGGTCCCGCTCAGGCCGGGGCGGCGCGCCGGAGCACGAGCCGCACCCGGAGGCCGTGCGCCGCCCGGCGGTCGGGGTCGTCCCGGCCGTCCCGTCCGTCGTCGCCGGCTTCCTCCAGCGCGACCTCGCCGCCGTCGTGCTCGACGAGCTGGCGGACGATGGCGAGCCCGAGGCCGGATCCGCCCGGGGTCCGGCTCCAGAAGCGGTCGAAGGCGCGCTCGCGCTGCTCCGCGGTGAGGCCGGGGCCGTCGTCCTCGACGGTGACGATCACGGACGCGGCGGTCACGCGCACCGCGACCCGCACCGATCCGCCGGGGGATGCCGCGTGGAGGGCGTTCTCGAGCACGTTGTCGAGCGCCTGCTCGAGGTGGCCGGGTGTCGCCGTCACCACCGCGGACGCGGACGCCGCGGACGGGGACGCCGCGGCCTCGGCGGAGGCGAGCGGACGGCGGCGCGCGTCCGGCCCGTCCGTCTCCGACGGCATCGCGACGAGCGCGACGTCGGACTCCTCGGCGGCCGCCGCCCACGCCGCGACCCGCCCCGCGACGACGGCCCGGACGTCGAGCGGTGCCGGCCGCCGGCTGGTGCCCTGCGCGCGGGCGAGCACGAGGAGGTCGTTGACGAGCCGGGTCATGCGGCCCGCCTCCTGCAGCACCCGGTCGACGGCGGCGCGGTCCGCGGGGTCGAGGAGGCGGGCGTGCAGGTTGTCGAGGCTGAGCCGGAGCGCGGTGAGCGGCGTCCGTAGCTGGTGCGAGGCGTCCGCGGTGAAGGCGCGCTGCGCGTCGATGAGCATGCCGGTGCGGCGGGCGCCGTCGTTGAGGGTCTCCGCGAGGCGGCGGGTCTCAGCGGGGCCGGCGGCGGCGGGATCCACGCGGGCGCCGTAGTCGCCGTCCGACATGCGCGCCGCCATGCCGTCGAGGAGCCGGAGCGGGCGGGTCAGCGACCGGGCGAGCAGCGATCCGACGAGGCCGGAGACGAGCAGGACGACCGTGCCGATGGCGACGACGACGCCGACGATCCCGGCGATGCGCTGCTGCAGGGGCGCGTCGGGGAACGTCAGGCGCACCGCGCCGTCGATGCGGCCCGCGGGCGATGCCGCGGGCACGGTCACCTGGAGGCCGGGCTCGCCGAGCACGGACACGTCGAGGCGGCGCACGCGGTCGTCGCCGTCGAGCGCCGCGGCGAAGTCGGCGTCGCCGCTGCCCGCCACGGGACGGCCGAGCGCCGGCCGCGCATCGGCGTCGAGGAGCTCCACGCGCCCGCCGGTCTGCTCCTCGAGGGCGCCGCGCAGGTCCTCGAGCGCCAGCCGCGCCCCGCGCGCGGTCGCGGCGTCGGCCTCCGCCGCGGTCGCGAGCAGCACCGCGACGGTGCGCGCCTCGCGGAGGCCCACGTCGCGCTGCTCGTCCCGCAGCGACGCCACGAGGCTCATCCCCACGGGGACCGAGAACGCGACGACCGCGAGGGTGACGATGACAAGGTAGGAGAGGACCAGCCGCCGACGCATCAGGCGGCCTCGAGGCGGAACCCCACGCCGCGGAGGGTCGTGATGACGATCGCGCCGGCCAGCTTCTGCCGGAGCGCCGCGATGTGCACGTCGAGGGTCCGGGTCGACCCGAACCAGTGGGTGTCCCACACCCGCTCGATCAGGGCCTCCCGGGTCAACACGGTGCCGGGCTCGGCGACGAGCGCCGCGAGCAGGTCGAACTCCTTCGGCGACAGGCGCACCTCGCTGCCGTCGCTGTGCACGCGGCGACCGGCGACGTCGACCTGGATCCGGCCGACGACCAGGGCGCGCACCGCCGCCTGCGGGTCGGCATCGTCCGCGGCCGGCGCGTCCACCGCGCCGAGGCGCCGCGTGACCGCGCGGATGCGGGCGACGATCTCCCGCACGCCGAAGGGCTTCGCGACGTAGTCGTCGGCCCCGACCTCGAGGCCCGCGACGGTGTCGACCTCGTCGTCGCGGGCCGTGATGATGATGATCGGCAGGCTCGACCGGGTCCGCAGCTCGCGGCACACGTCGAGGCCGTCCATGTCGGGCAGTCCGAGGTCGAGGAGGACGACGTCGGGCTCGGCGGCGGCCAGGGCCTCCTGGCCGGTGGTCACCCACCGCACCTCGTAGCCGTAGCGCTCGAGTCCGTCGGTGAGGGATCCGGCGATGGAGGGGTCGTCCTCCACGAGCATCACGATCACGGTTCCGCCTCCGATGGTGCCCGGGACGAGCCGGGTGCTGCCTACTGCGCGACCGGCTCCTTCGAGGAGTGGTGCTCGACGATGCGCCACTCGCCGTCGACCCGGGTCCAGTCGAAGGTGAAGCGGGCCGCGACGACGTCGCCCGTCTCCCCCATCGTGAACGTGTAGAGGCCGGAATGCGAAATCGAGTCCGGGCCGAGGCTGCGCACGTGGTCCTCGGTGATGGCGCCGCTCGGGTCGTTCGCGAGGAAGCCCTCGAAGTACCGGAGGCGTTCGGCGCTCGTGTCGTGCACGCCCGGCGAGACGGTGGGGAGCAGGACGGCGTCGGGCGCGTACATCGCGTCGACGGCCGCGGGGTCGCCCGTCGCCAGGGTGCCGTTCCACTCGTCGAAGAGCTCCCGGGCGTCCGCGCGCAGGGTCCCCTCGTCGGGGGCGGCGTCCCGGCCGCCGGACGCGGCGGCGCCGGAGACGGCGATCCCCGCGATGGCGATCGCGGCGACGGAGGCCGCGACGGCGCCCGTCGCGGCGCGGCGGCTGAGGGGACGTCGGGTGGTGGGCATGGGATGCTCCTCGAGTCTCGGCGGGCGGCTCCTCCGTCCCGCGCTGAAGTCCCTCCAGCCTCGCGGGGGGCCTGCCAGCACCCGGCCAGCGGTCGGCCAGGGGAGCGTCAGGACGAGGTTCGGATGCGCCGCGGCGCCGCATCGACCGTCCCGCATGCCGGAGAGGTCAACCCCGTGGGCGACGGGCGTCTCGAGCGGGAGGGTGGGCCATGCCATCCGACGCCGATCCCGCCCCCGACCTCGACCCGACGCGCGTCCGCGACCAGCCCGCCATCCGCCACGGCCGCCGCCGCTCCTGGCTCATCCCCGCCGGGCTCCTCGCCGCGGTGGCCGTCGGCCTGCTGGTCGCGGCGCTCCAGCGGGAGACGCTGATCTCGGCGACCGGGATCACGGCCCTGGTGCTGCTGTACGCGGCGATGCTCGTCGCCGCCGTCACGGTGCGGCCCACCCGGACGCGCAACCTGGTGCTCGCCTGGATCATGATCGTGATAGGCGCCGTTGCGCTCGGCCTGATGCTCGTCCTCATGCTCGCGGAGCGGGCCGCGGCCTGACGCTCCGGGAGGGACGCCGGGAACGCGCCGCGCGGCGTCCGGCTGCGCGGCGGCGGTGGGTGTCCCTCGCACCGAGCTCCTCGACCGCTGATAATTATTATTATGTCATATTTGGGTCATGAGGTCCGGTTGGGTCCGTCGAGCATGGCGCGTCAGCATTGATCGCGGGACAGCTTGAGGATCGAACGGGCTCTCACCCCTGTTCTGTGGCTAAAGGACCTGGCTAGCGACTACGCCGACGGTGAGGAGCAGATTGGCGTAGGTGCGCTGATCGCCTGTGGCGATGACGAGGGCGACGTCGTCGCTCCGGACGGCGCCGTAGAAGGCGAACCGTTCGACGCTCTCGATCGCGACGTCGTCGCCGAGGGCATCGCGGTAGCCCTGGTGGGCCGGGACGACGTCGTCGGTGGGGGTTGCCATGAGGGTGGCGGACTCGAACACGACCGAGGTCAGGAGCACGTCGAGGACCTCGTCGCCGGAGAGCATGCCCGGGCGCACATTCAGGTGGACGATCTCCGCTCTGCCGTTGGTGACGCTTGAGGACGGGAAGTTGCCGTCCGCGATCAGGATCTTCGAGCCGTGGCCGCAGGCTGCCAGGGCGGCGAGCAGCGGCGGGTGAATGAGTTGAGTGGTCAGCATGGGGGCCTATCCGTCGTGTTCGGGGTGTTCGTGGAGGGATGCCACGGAGGCGCCGACGAGGAGGCGACCGGACAGTCGCATGTTCTGCGTCTGGCCCTCGATCTCGCCGTTGAGCCGGCCGCGGATCAGCCGTGCGGCTTCGTCCGTGATGGCACGGGTGGGCTGCTCGAACATCGTTAGACGGGGCCGGAAGGTGCGCGCTAGCTCGAGGCTGTCGAAGCCGACGATGGAGAGGTCCGTGGGGACCCGGAGCCCGGAATCGTTGATCGCCATGAGCGCCCCGAGGGTGAGGTGGTAGTTCGCGGAGAACAGGGCGGTCGGGCGTTCTGGGAGAGCGAGGAGCCGCTCGGTGGCCGCCTGCCCGTTCTCCGCGGTGAGCGGGCCCGCTGTGACGAGACGATCGTCGAGTTCTATTCCACGCACAGCCAGGGCGTCCCGAAAGCCCTCGGCGCGCTCGCGCATGGTGGAGATCGCCGGGTCCCCGCCGACCATCGCGATGCGTCGGTGTCCGTGGTCGACGAGGTGGCGGGCGACGGCAGCTCCGGCGCCGACGTTGTCGAGGACCACGCTGTCGGTGACGAGGTCCGGGGCGCTCCAGTCGATGGTGACGACAGGCATGCCCTGCGCTGCGATGGCGCGCAGCGCCTCCACATCGCCGGCGGTGGGGACGGCGATGATGCCGTCGACCATCTTGCTCATCAGGAAGTCGACAGCGTCGCCGGGGCCGGGGCGGCTGGAGCACACGAGGACGCTGATGCCGTCCGAACGCAGTGCGGCCTCGACCCCGGCGACGATGGTCAGATGGAAGATGTTCTCCAGGTCGGGGAGCAGCACGCCGACCGAGAGCGACTTGCGGGAGCGGAGGCTCCGGGCGAAGCCGTTCACGCGGAATCCGAGCTCGTCGGCGGCTGCCTGGATGGCCTGGCTGTTCTTCTCCCGCACGGGGAGGCCGTTGTAGTACTTGGAGATGGTGGAGAGGGAGAGTCCGGTCTTCGCCTGGATGTCCTTATACGTGGCCATCCGGCGTCACCGCCTCGGGTGACCCGTAGCCGGACCAGCCGGGGATCGTGCCGTCGACGTCCCATAGGTCACGCCAGTCCCCGCTGCCGGGCCAGAGGAACACCTGGCCCTTGATGAGCCGGTCCCCCGGGGTGATGCCCTCCAGTTCATGGATCTCAGCCGGCGACAGGTGGATGTTCGCCGCGGCGAGGTTCGCGCGGATCTGCTCGGGCTTGACAGCGAACGGGATCGGGATCTGTCCACGCTGGACGGCCCAGGCGAGGCAGATCGATGCCGGATGGACGCCGTGCGCGTCGGCGATCCGTCGCACCACGGGGTGGTCGACCTCCGACACGTCGTCCGGGGTGCGGTCGCGTTCCGGTCGAGAGGGCGAGCCCAGCGGCGAGTAGGCGATCGGCTGGATGCCGTGATCGACGCAAAACCGGAACAGCTCCGACTGCGGGAAGCAGGGGTGCGACTCCATCTCGTTGAGCGCCGGTCGGATGCGAGCGTCCCGGACGACGCGCGTGAGCTTGGGGATCGTCATGTTGGACGTCCCGAGGTGCCGCACGAGCCCGCGGTCCACGAGCGTCTCCAGCGCGGCCCACGTCGCCATGTACCTGTCGTGGATGTACGGAACGGCACGAGGATCGCGAGCCGCCGTGTCGGCGAAGGGCGCGTGGTGGTTGGGGAACGGCCAGTGCACGAACACGGCGTCGAGGTGGTCCAGGCCCAGATCCGCGAGGGAGGCCTCGACGGACGCGATGGCCGCGGATGGCTCGTGCGCGTCGTTCCATATCTTGGACATCACGAACAGGTCGGCGCGGGCGATGCCGCCGGCCATGCCCTTCCGTAGCGCCTCCCCCACGCGGCTCTCGTTGCCGTAGACGGAGGCGCAGTCGACCAGCCGGAAGCCGATGCTCAGGGCCTCCTCGACGGCACGGGCCACGGACTCGGCGTCGTAGCGGTCTGATCCGAACGTGCCCACGCCCATGGCGGGGATCACGCTGCCGTCGGCGAGTCGCCGGAAGGCGGCAGGCGGATGCGGCTGCTCGGTACTGAGGGCGTCCATGCACTCGTCCGTTCTCAAAGGCGAAATGATTCGTCTGAAGAGTATGGGTGCGTTCGTCTTGCGTCAAGGCGCAACTTTGCCGAACGCGTTGACAGGGCCAATCTACGGCGGCTATCGTCCGAGGCACTAAGGCGTAACGTTTCGCTTTGTCGGGCTCCGGCTCGCACCCGATGCTCAAGGAGGAGCAATGCAGCGCACCAATCCCGCTAACCGTGGCCGTCTCGGTCGTCGTGTCCGCAGCACCGTGGGGCTCACCGCCGTGGCCGGTCTGGCGCTCGGCCTGTCCGCCTGCTCGGGCGGCAGCGCGGACTCCGGCATGGACGGCAGCACCGTCTCGATGTTCACCTGGGTCGGCAGCCCCGACGAGAAGGCCCAGTGGCAGGCCTACGTCGATGCGGCGAAGCAGGCCGACCCGGACGTGGACGTCGCCTTCTCCGGGCCGGCGATCGGCTCGTACTACACGAAGCTCGCCACTCAGCTCCGCGGCTCGGACGCACCGTGCATCGTCACCCTGCAGAACGGGCGGGTCACTCGCTACGCGGGAGCGCTCGAGCCGCTGGATGAGCTCGCGAAGGACGCCGGCGTCGACATCGGCGAGTACGACGAGTCGATGATCGCGCAGCTCTCCCATGAAGGGTCGGTCTACGCCCTCCCGTACGACGCCGAGCCCATGGTCATGTACTACAACAAGGCACTGTTCGCCGAGGCGGGGGTGGCCGAGCCGGAGGTCGGATGGACCACGGACGAGTTCCTCGCAGCCGCCGAGGCCACGACGAAGGACGGCGTCTCAGGATTCGCCATCGGCCAGGGCATCGGCGGTATCTCCGTCTGGCTCGAGGCCAACGGCGAGACGTACATCTCCGAGGACGGCGTCGCGGACCTGCAGGACCCCGCCTTCGTGGACCGCTTCCAGTTCGTTGTCGACCTCGCCACCGAGAAGGGCGTCGCCAAGCCCCTCGAGGCCTCCGGCGGCACGTTCCCCGACATCGACCAGTTCAGCTCGGGACAGGCCGCGATGTTCATCAACGGCACGTGGGACCTCACCCACCAGCAGGAGGAGATCGGCGAGGAGAACCTCGGCGTCGCCACCATCCCCACCGATGACGGCGATCCTCGCGGCTCTATCGCCGGCACCGGGTTCGCGATCACCGAGACCTGCAGCGACAAGCCCGCGGCGTTCGCGGCCATCTCGGCCATGACCGGCGCGGAGGCGCAGCAGTCCGTCGCGGCCTCGCGCAAGCAGGTCCCCGCCCGTGCGGACTCCCTCGAGGCGTGGCAGGGTGCCGTGGGCGAGGAGGCCGCCACCGTGGTCGCCGCGCTGACGGAGAACGGGCAGGTCGTCCCGTCCGCCGTGGACGCCGACAAGCTCGGTGACCTGTTCCAGCAGTACGAGGCGAATGCCTTCTCCGGCACGAGCACGGTCGAAGAGGTCCTGCAGCAGGTGTCGGACGGGGCCGCACGGTGACGTCCGGGACCATGACGCCGGTGCCGAGCGCCCCCACGGCGCTCGGCAGCGGGCCCGGTGCGCCGCCCCGCGGGCGTCGGCGCCGTGACGTCCGCGACTCGGGATGGGTCGGCTGGGTGTTCGTGCTCCCCGGTTTCCTCGGGCTCGCCCTGTTCATCGTCGTGCCGGTCGTGGCCTCGCTCGCGCTGAGCCTGTTCGACTACAGCCTCCTCGGCGGCGGTGAGTTCACGGGCCTTGACAACCTGCTGACGCTCCTGCGTGATCCGGCGTTCCTGCAGAGCCTCGCGGTCACCACGGTCTTCGTCGTCGTCTACACGCCGCTGAACATGGCCCTGTCCCTCGGGATGGCGCTGTGGCTGAACACGCGCCTCGGCGGGAAGCGGTGGCTGCGTGTCATCTTCCTCATCCCCGCCCTCTCCCCCACGGTCGCCAACGCGGTCGTGTTCCGCCTGCTGCTGCAGCAGGACGGAGCCGTCAACTCCGGCCTCGCGTCGATCGGGCTGCCGGCGGTGCCCTGGCTGAGCGACGGGTCCTGGGCCCTGGTCGCGATCATCCTCGTCTCACTGTGGCAGTCGTTCGGCTACAACATGATCGTCCTCGGCGCCGGCATCGACGGCATCAGCCAGGACGTGCTCGCGGCCTCCCGCATCGACGGCGCTGGAACCCTCCGCCGCTTCCGGTCGATCGTGCTGCCGCTGCTGAGCCCGTCGCTGTTCTTCACGACCGTTCTCACCGTGATCGGTGCGTGGCAGGTCTTCATCCAGGCGTACATCATCACCGGCGGCGGCCCGGGCGGCAGCACGTCCACGATCGTGATGTACCTCTACCGAACCGGCTTCACCTATGACCAGCTCGGCTACGCCTCCACCATCTCCGCCGTCCTGTTCGTGATCATCGCCCTCGTGACGCTCGTGCAGGTGTGGGGCCAGAAGAAGTGGGTGCACTATGACTGACGTCCGCAGCTCGACCCTCCGTCCCGCTCGCGGCGGATCGCGGACGCTCATCACCCGACGCCGTCGCCTCCGGCCATGGCTCACCGGGCTGAACACGGCAGCCGCCTGGATCGTCGGCGTCCTGTTCGCGTTCCCGCTCATCTGGACCTTCTTCACCGCACTGAAGCCCGGCAACGAGGTCTTCGGACGCGGGCTCAGCCTCTTCGGCACGGAGGTCCTCTGGTCGAACTTCGCCGACGCTTGGGAGCAGATCGACTATGGGCGGCTGCTCGTGAACTCGCTCTCGGTGGCCGCGATCAGTACCGTGCTGACGCTCGTGGTCAGCACGCTCACCGCGTACGCGTTCTCACGCCTGCGCTTCCGGGGGCGCAACGGGCTGTTCCTGCTGTTCGTCCTCACGCTCACCGTGCCCGGCGAGATCGCCCTGATCCCCCTCTACTTGGGCTTCGACTCGTTCCGGCTCACGGACACCTGGCTGGCGCTGATCCTCCCGGGCCTTTTCGGGGCCTTCGGCACGTTCCTCCTACGCCAGTTCATGCTGCAGATCCCGGTCGAGCTCGAGGAGGCAGCGCGCATCGACGGTGCGTCCAGCCTCCGGATCCTCATGAGCGTCATCGTGCCGCTCGTGAAGCCCGCGCTGGCGGTGCTCGCCGTGTTCTCGTTCCTGGGGAGCTGGAACAACTTCCTCTGGCCCCTCATCATCCTGAACTCCTCGGAGAAGTGGACGATCCCCCTGGGCATCGCGGGCTTCTCCACGCAGACCGGCACGCAGTGGGAGCTGCTCATGGCGGCCTGCATCCTCACGATCCTCCCCGTCATCCTGGTGGTGGTCCTGGCGCAGCGGCAGCTCGTCGCCGCCATCCAGGCCGGCGCCTTCGGCGGCCGCTGAGCGGCCGCGACATCGCGATTGGAAGCACAGCCATGACCCACGACCTCCGCCCGCTCGACCCCGCCACCCTGCCGCACCCCGTCGACGTGTCCGACAACGACGCCGCCCTGGCGCGCCTTCGTGCCGTCATCGACGCCGGCCCGTTCCGCGACGACTGGGACTCCCTCCGCAGCTACACGCCGCCGGAGTGGTACGCGGACGCGAAGCTCGGCATCTTCATCCACTGGGGCGTGTTCTCCGTGCCCGCCTTCAACAGCGAGTGGTACTCCCGCGAGATGTACCGCGAGGGCACCGCCGAGTTCGCCCACCATGTCGAGACCTACGGGCCCCAGAGGGAGTTCGGCTACAAGGACTTCATCCCGTCCTTCACGATGGAGGACTTCGACCCCGACGCGTGGGCGCAGCTCTTTCGCCAGGCCGGCGCGCAGTTCGTCGTGCCCGTCGCCGAGCACCACGATGGCTTCGCCATGTACGACACCGACCGGTCGAGATGGAGCGCCGCCCGCATGGGACCCGGCCGCGACGTGTTCGGCGAGCTCTCCGCCGCCACCGATAGGGCGTGGATGGTCCGCGGCGCCTCGTCGCATCGGGCGGAGCACTGGTTCTTCATGAACGGCGGCGCCCGTTTCGACTCCGACGTCCTCGACCCCGAGTACCAGGACTTCTACGGCCCCGCTCAACGCGAGGAGACCGGCCCGAACGAGCGCTACCTCGAGGACTGGCTCCTGAGGACCGCCGAGATCATCGACAAGTACCGCCCGCAGGTGCTTTGGTTCGACTGGTGGATCGAGCACCCCGCGTTCGAGCCCTACGTCATGCAGCTCGCTGCCTACTACTACAACCGCGCCGCACAGTGGGGCCGCGAGGTCGTCATCAACTACAAGTGGGACGCCTTCGCCGAAGGCACCGCCGTCTACGACATCGAGCGCGGCACGATGGGCGTCATCCAGCCCACCGTCTGGCAGAACGACACCGCCGTGTCCAAGGGCTCGTGGTCGTGGGTTCGGAACCACGAGTACAAGACCGTCCAGGACCTCATCGCGGAACTCGCCGACGTGGTCGCGAAGAACGGCAACCTCCTGCTCAACATCGGGCCCAAGCCCGACGGAACCATCCCGGAGGCCGAGGCGGAGATGCTGCGCGGTATTGGCGCGTGGCTCTCGGTCAACGGCGAGGCGATCTACGGCACCCGACCTTGGGCCATCGCCGCCGAAGGCCCGACCCAGGTCGTCGTCGGCTCCTTCGTCGACGGCGCCCCCGCCGCGTTCACCGACGCCGACTTCCGGTTCACCTCCCGGGCCCACGTGACGGGCGATTACGTCTACGCCATCTCGCTGGCCCCGTCGGAAGAGGGCGAGATGCGCATCCGCGCGTTCGGCCGCGGCGCCGGACTCCTCACCCGCCGCATCACCGAGGTGACCGTCCTCGGTCACACCGGACGCCTCGACTGGGAGCAGTCCGCCGGCGACCTGGTGGTGCGCGCACCTGGCGCCTCGGTGGTCAAGCTGTTCTTAGAGCCCGAGGACGTTCAGCCGAGGATGGACTTCCTGCACCAGTGACATCGGGGCGCCAGGAGCGTATGGTCACGGCGGGCCTGGCCGCCATGACCATACGATGAGCCCGTGGGGGTCACCGACGAGGCAATCGAGAAGATCAAGTCCATGATCGTCTCCGGCGACCTGCGGCCCGGATCCCGCCTCCCTCCGGAGAAGGAGCTGAGCGAGCACCTCGGCATCTCCCGCAATTCGCTGCGCGAGTCGGTGAAGGCGCTCGAGCTGATGAACGTCCTCGACGTCCGCCGCGGAGATGGCACCTACGTCACCAGCCTCGAGCCGCGCCTGCTGCTCGAGGCCATGTCGTTCGTGGTCGACTTCCACGACGACCGGTCACTGCTCGAGATCCTCGAGGTTCGGCGCATCCTCGAGCCGGCGGCCGCCGCGATGGCAGCGGTCCGGGTGGACGATGAGGACATCGCCGGGCTGCGAGAGCTGCTTGCGCAGGTGGACGAGCAGACGGGCGTCGAGGACCTCGTGATGCACGACCTCGCGTTCCACCGACAGATCTCGGAGCTCGCTGGCAACACCTACCTGGTGTCCCTCCTCGACGGCCTCGCGAGCAACACCGTGCGCGCCCGGGTCTGGCGCGGCCTCACCGAGGAGCACGCCGTGCATCAGACGCTGCGCGAGCACGAGCACATCGTCGACGCGCTCGCCCGACATGATGCGGACGACGTACGTGCGTGGGCGTCGGTGCATGTCAGTGGCGTCGAGGCGTGGCTGCGGGCGGCGCTCGCCTGATCGGCGGCCTTCCTTTCCGGTCCGCGGGGCTCCGGGCGGCGATCAGCCTGGCGGCAGACTGTAGACGCGTTCCGCGGTCCCGTGGAGGATGCGGGACCGCTCATCGTCGGACAACGCGTCCAGCGTCTCGAGCGTGACGTCGAGCACGCTCCGGTAGTCCGGCGCCGTCGCGAGCAGCGGCCAGTCGCCCCCGAACATCAACCGGTCCGGGCCGAAGGCGTCCAGGGCGACGTCGACCAGGGGACGCACCTCGGACGCGGTCCAGCGCCGGGTCGACGACGCGAGACCCGACAGCTTGGCGACCGTGCTGGGGCAGCGAGCCATGCGGTGAATCCACTCGGCCCATGCCCGCAGGGGTCGGCGGGTTCCGGGCTTGCCGAGGTGATCTACCACGATCACCGTTTCGGGGCAGCGCGCCACGAGCCGCTCCGCCGCGTCGGCGAGTCGGGGGTAGGCGTCGGGGATCTCGAAGGGCAGACCCCGGCGGCCGAGCAGGCGGACGGTCGCGACGACGGAAGACGACGTCAGGAGGTCGGGGTCGGGCGCCTGATGGACCAGCGTGCGGACGCCGCCCAGGGCCCCTGCGAACTCGCCCTCGAGGAGCCGCTCGACGTCAGCAGGCGATGCGATCGGCAGCCACCCGACCACGCCGACGACGGCGTCGGTGGCGCGCGCGATCTCGACGAGCCGTCGCGTCTCGATGAGGGAGTCCGCCGCCTGGACGAGCACCAGCCGGTCGACGCTGGCGGCGCCGGTCACCGCGACCGCCTCGTCGACGGTTATGTCGCGATACAGCGCGCCCTGCGCGGGAGTGAGCCACCCGTAGTCGACGAGGTCGAGCTCCCACACGTGCACGTGGGTGTCGATGACCCTCATGCAGACTCCAGCCGCTCCCAGAGGTCGCCCGGCAGAGGAGTCAGGAAGCGCTCGACGGTCTGCCTCAGCTGCCCGGGGTCCTCGACACCGACGGCGATCGCGGTCACGGCTCCGTGACGCAGGGGGTACTGCAGCGCCGCGGTGGGCAGCTCGACGCCGAACGACTCGCAGGTTCGCGCGAGGCGGCGTGCGCGGGCGACCAGGGCTGCCGGCGCGGGGCCGTGATCATACCGGTGCCCCTCATCGGGTGCCGGAGTAGCGAGGAGCCCGGAGTTGAAGACGCTCGCCGCGACGACCTCGACGCCTCCCGCGTCGCAGGCAGGTAGGACGTCGGCGGCGGCCGGCTGCTCGAGCAGCGTGTAGCGCCCGGCCACCATGAGCTCATCGACGGTGCCGTACGACGCGCCGAACAGGAGGGCGTCGAGCGAGGTCGACCCGATGCCGATGCGACCCACGCGGCCCTCGTCGCGCAGCTCGCGCAGGCCGTTTAGCGCGGTCCCGATCCCTGCCATCCCGTACGCGTCGGGATCGTGCAGGTAGAGGGTGTCGATGCGTGACATCGCCATCCTCTCGAGGCTCTCGTCCAGGCTCCGGCGGATGCCGGTCACGGTCGGGTCCCATTCCCGGCGGAATGCGTCCGGGACGACGAAGCCCTCATCGTCCCACCCGGTCGGATCCTGCCGGACGAGTCGGCGGCCGACCTTCGTCGACACCCGGTACTCGTCCCGCGGGCGATCATGGAGGGCTTCGCCGAGGCGCCGTTCGGCGAGGCCCAGCCCGTAGTGGGGAGCCGTGTCGAACCTGCGGATCCCGAGGTCCCACGCCGTGTCGATGATGTCCCTGGCCGTCCGGTCGTCCATGGGTCGGCCGACGTTGCCGAGCTGGGCGGTGCCCAGGACGAACGCGTCCATGGGTAGCGCGGGCTCACGCATCCGTCGTGGACCAGACCCGGCCGGCCGGGAAGGCGTGGTCAGCGAGCGAGGCTGCAAGCATCTC
The DNA here is from genome assembly GCF_059422605.1 of Clavibacter sp. GW821-FHT01D01. Taxonomy (NCBI): domain Bacteria; kingdom Bacillati; phylum Actinomycetota; class Actinomycetes; order Micrococcales; family Microbacteriaceae; genus Clavibacter; species Clavibacter sp. GW821-FHT01D01. The sequence continues at coordinate 25,152 of NZ_JBWKXC010000015.1, read as the reverse complement.
CGTACCGGCACCGGGGGCCAGCGGCACTCGGTAGCGACCGTCGACGATGCGCACCGGAGTGTCGAAGTGCTCGTGCAGGTGGTCGACGAACTCGATGACGCGTCCGTCTCGGGATCCGGAGACCGCGAGGTAGTCGAACATCGACAGGTGCTGCACGATCTCGCATAGGCCGACGCCGCCGGCGTGCGGGCAGACCGGGACGCCGAACTTTGCAGCCAGGAGCAGGATCGCGATGTTCTCGTTCACGCCGGCCACGCGGCAAGCGTCGATCTGCACGTAGGAGAGGGCCTTCGCCTGGAGAAGCTGCTTGAACACGACGCGGTTGGCGACGTGCTCCCCCGTCGCGACGGGAATCGGGGCGACCTGCCGGGCGATTTCGGCGTGCCCGAGGATGTCGTCGGGACTGGTCGGCTCCTCAACCCAGGCGATGTCGTAGGGCGCGAGGCGTCCGATCCAGTCGACGGCCGAGTCCACGTCCCAGCGCTGGTTCGCATCGACGGCGATGCGGATGTCCGGGCCCACGGTGGCCCTGGCAATGCCGAGGCGTCGCACGTCCTCGTCGACGTCCGCGCCGACTTTGAGCTTGATCTGGGTGAAGCCGTCCGCGACGGCCTCCCGGCAGAGGCGGGCGAGCTTGTCGTCGTCGTAACCGAGCCACCCGGGCGTCGTCGTGTACGCCGGGTAGCCGTGCTCCCGCAGGTCGAGCTCGCGTGCTCCCCGGCCCTCCCGTGCGGTCTCCAGGAGGGTGAGCGCCTCGTCCCGGGTGAGCGCATCGCTGAGATAGCGGAAGTCCACGAGGTCCACGATCTCTACCGGCGACAGGTCGGAGAGATGCAGCCAGAGGGGCTGACCCGCCCGCTTGGCGCGCAGGTCCCACAGCGCGTTGACCACGGCGCCGATGGCCATGTGCATCACGCCCTTCTCCGGGCCGAGCCAGCGCAGCTGGGAGTCGTGCACCAGGAAGCGGTAGACGGCGCCCATGTCGCCGAGGACCTCCTCCGCGTTGCGCCCCACGAGGTGAGGAGCGAGGGCGGCGACCGCGGCCGCCACGACGTCGTTCCCGCGTCCGATCGTGAAGGCGAACCCGTGCCCCTCGAGCCCGTCCTCCGCGTCCGTGCGGATGATGACGTAGGCCGCGCTGTAATCCGGATCGGCGTTCATCGCGTCGGAGCCGTCGAGTCCGAGGGATGTGGGGAAGCGGACGTCGAGCGTGTCCAGGGCGGTGATCTCGGTCATGGCACTCCTTCTCAGCGCAGGGAAGCGCCAACAGATCAAGGATGTACAGACATCCGATCTTCCGCAACCTGAAACTGGCTGTCAGCCGGCAATGGGGCAGGGAACGCGCTATACACCCGATGTTAGGATCCATTCATGACTTCCTCTGCTCCGGCTCCCGCGCTTTCTTTCGGCCGTTCAGGCCCTATCGGGCGCGAGACGCCCGTCCTGTGGGAAGGCGACCGCGCCTTCGATCTGAGGGCCTTGACGTCGGACATCGACGGCGCCTTCCTCGCCGCCGGCGGTGTGGCGCGGGCACGAAAAGCACACGCCGCCGGGGAGCTGCCGGTCCTCGACGACGCAACAGCGCTCCGCCGTGGCGCACCCGTCGCCCGTCCCGGCAAGGTCGTCTGCATCGGGCTGAACTACCGCGACCACGCGGCAGAGACCGGAGCACCCATCCCGGCTGAGCCGATCGTGTTCATGAAGGACCCGGACACCGTGATCGGACCGGACGACGAGGTGCTGATCCCACGGGACAGCACGAAGACCGATTGGGAGGTCGAGCTCGCCGTCGTGATCGGGTCCACCGCCCGGTATCTCGGCTCGCCGGACGACGCTCGTGCCGTCATCGCCGGCTACGCGATCTCGAACGACGTATCCGAGCGAGAGTTCCAGCTCGAACGAGGAGGGCAGTGGGACAAGGGGAAGTCGTGCGAGACCTTCAACCCGCTCGGCCCCGTCCTGGTGCCGGACCTGGACGTGTCCGCCCTGCGCCTGCATCTTCGCGTCGACGGCGAGCCGCGGCAGCACGGCTCGACCGCCGACATGGTCTTCGACCCGGCGTACATCGTCTGGTACCTCAGCCGCTTCATGGTGCTTCGCCCTGGGGACGTCATCAACACCGGCACACCAGCCGGCGTAGCCCTCGGCCTCCCGGGCACGCCCTACCTGCGTCCCGGGCAGGTCATCGAGGTCGAGATCGACGGACTGGGCCGTCAGCGCCAGACGGTGGGCCAGGCATGAGCGCCGAGTTCGCCGGACTCCGCGCCATCGTGACCGGAGGCGCGTCCGGCATCGGGGCCGCAGTGGTGCAGGAGCTGATGGATCGCGGTGCCACAGTCGCGTCGGTCGACCTCCACACAGACGGGGCACCTCCGGGATCCATCGCCATCGTCGGCGACATCGGGGACGACCTCTCCGTAGCGCACGCCGTCGCTGAGGCTGCAGCAGCGTTGGGCGGCATCGACATCGTGGTCAACAACGCCGGGATCGGCGCCCAGGGCACCGTCGCCGACAACTCCTCGGCGGAATGGCTGCGCGTCCTCGACATCAACGTCGTCGGTATCGCCCGCGTCATGCGCAACGCCCTGCCGCACCTGCTCCAGTCCACGTCTGCTGCGGTAGTGAATACGAGCTCCATCGCTGCGACCGCGGGCCTGCCGCAACGCGCCATTTACAGCGCCAGCAAGGGCGCAGTCCTCGCACTCACCCGAGCCATGGCCGCCGACCACCTGCCGGACGGGATCCGCGTCAACGCGGTCGCACCCGGTACGGCCGACACACCGTGGGTCGCTCGTCTCCTCGCGAACTCCGCCGATCCGGCAGCGGAGCGCACCGCCCTGGAGGAGCGGCAGCCGCACGGTCGCCTGGTAGCCCCCGAGGAGATCGCCTACGCCGTGGCATCTCTGGCTAGCCCGCGCGCGGGATCGACCACAGGTACATCGCTCGCGGTCGACGGCGGCATGCAGGAGCTGCGGTTACGTTCCCGCCTTCACTAGATCGGAAGAGGCGCGGCCTCAGATTGCTAGGTCACGCCCTGTCACGCGCAGCGGGGACAGACGATCCGCATCAGTTCAGGAAGCCGTCGTCATAGGCGGATCGGGCACGGAGGACCTCTTCAATGTGGTGCTCCGCCCACTCGCCGAGAGCCGTGAGCGGGGCTCGAAGCGTCAGTCCGAGCGGAGTGAGCTCGTACTCGACCCGCGGCGGCATCTCGTCGTAGGAGGTGCGTGTGAGGATCCCGTCGCGCTGCAGATCGCGCAGAGTGTCCGCGAGGACCTTGCCGCTGATCCCACCTACCGCCTCCCGAAGGGCGCCGAAACGCAGCGGTCCGCTGCTCAGGGCGATGACGATCATGGCTGTCCACTTGTTTGCAATGCGGGCCAGAGACATACGTGAAGGGCACGTCGCCAGCATCACGTTCCAGACAGGTGGCTCGTTCTCCACAGATGCTCCTAGTTACGTTGAGGTAACAGGTTACCAATTGTGATGATAAGGCCATCAACCACAGAGGAGACAACATGTCCGACAGCACCCCCACCACCGTCGCCACCACCTACTTTGATGCGCTCGCCGAGGGCGACATTCCCACTGTCATGGCGCAGTTCGGCGATGATGTCGTCTGGCACCAGCCCGGCGCGAACCGCTTCTCCGGCGAGCACCACGGCACGAGCGGCGTCGGGGCTCTCCTCGGCGGAATGATAGAGGCCAGCCAGGGCACCTTCCAGCTCGTCGTCTCCGGCGCCCCCATGCTAAACGGCAACGACGTCGCCGTCCCCATCCGCTTCAGCGGGTCCCGCGGCGACGTCGCCATGGACATGAGCGGCATCGACCTACTCACGGTTCGGGGCGGCCGTATCGTCGAGGTCCGCCTGTTCTCTGAGGACGGCCCCGCAGAGGACGCGTTCTGGGGTACGCAGGCCTAGCACCGACTTGCGAGGCGCGCGGGCCGGGGCCGCGCACCTCACGAGCGAGTACCTCGACCAGGGCAAGCTCGGCGTGGAGTCGGGCGAGGGGTTCTACGCGTACCGGTGAGCGTGACGGGCCCGCGGCCTCACGCCGTCGCGGCGGCCACGGGATCCGGCCCCCGGCGGCGCGGCGCGAAGGCAGGGGCCAGGAGCACCGCGACCAGGAACAGCGCGGCGACCGGCCACAGCGCGGGCAGGAGCCCGAAGCCCTGGGCCAGCAGGCCGATGAGCGGCGGGCCGATGAAGCTCGCGACGTAGCCGACGCTCGCGACGAGCGTCACGCGGGCGGTCGGGTCGTCGCCCTCCGCCGCGGCGGACATGCCGAGCGGGAAGCCCATCGAGACGCCGACCGACCAGAGGACCACGCCGATCACCAGGGTCACCGTCCCGAGGTCGAGGACGAACAGGACGACGCCCGCGAGGCCGAGGGCGGAGGTCCAGCGGATCATCGCGGCCCGGCCGAACCGGTCCACCAGCGGGCCGGCGGCGCCCCGCACCACCACCTGCGCCGCCGCGTAGATGCCGATCGCGGCGGCGGCGAACGCCTCCGGACGGCCCATCGCGTCGCGGACGGCGACGCTGATCCAGCCGTTCGCGGCCCCCTCGCCGAACTCCGCGGCGAGCATGACGACGCCGATCGCCAGCAGGCGCGCGTCCACGTGCGGGGCCCGTCGCGCCCGCGCCTGGCCGCGTCGTCGCCGCGCGCGACGGGTCCCGCGGCTGCCGGCCGGGACGGCACGCACCAGCACGAGCCCGGCGACCGCGATGACCACGGCCTGCGCGATCAACTGGGCCTCGGCGGTGATCCCGAGCGCCGCGCATCCCGCGCCCACCCCGGCGCCGACGACCGCGCCGGCCGGCCAGGCCGCGTGCATGAGCGGCATGAGGGTGCGGCGCGACAGCCGCTCGATGACGGCGCCGTCGATGTTGATGAGCACGTCGGTGGCGCCGACCCCCGCCCCCGCGATCGCGAACCCGACGAGGAGCACCGCGACGCTCCCTGCGGCCACGCCCGCCCCCACGACGCCGACGCCCGCGGCCATCGCGAGGGCCGCGACGGCGAGCGACCGCCGGGCTCCCCCGCCGCCGAGCAGCAGGCGCGACGCGACGAGGCCCGCACCGGATCCCGCGGTCGTCGCCAGCAGGACGAACCCGAGCTCCGCATCCCCCAGGTCGAGCCCCGCGCGGATGGACGGGAGCCGGGCGGCCCAGCTCGACAGCGTGAAGCCGCCCAGCGCGAACCCGCCCAGGATGGCGAGGAGCCAGCGGTTCCGAGCTCGTGCAGGGTCGATCCGGTACATGCCGCCTCCGATTACAACGTTGTAAAAATAGCCTAGGGCCCGAGAACCTTGGCTGTCACTATCGCCCGGCGCCACGTGCCTCGAACCGCGATAACCGTCGCTCGTTTGTTGAGTGCTCGCCATTCCGGCCCAAGCGGAAGAACTTGACGGAGCGAAAGGATCGTCGCGGCCCGGGCGACCAGTAGCCATTGTTCCGTCGCCAACCGTCGGACCCGCGCAGCAGCAAAGCAGCTTGGTCGACAAGCCTTCCCTCCCCAGTGGCCTGCAGCGCCGGCGTGCAGGAGGTGGCTGCGGATGCGTATTCACGCGTCATCGAGACATCGTCAGGGCTCGGCGATAGCGGCCCGGGGTGGTCCCGACAACGTTGGTGAAGTGCTCGCGCAGGTTCGAGGCGGAGCCGAGGCCCGATCGCTGGGCGACCTGGTCGACGCCGAGGTCGGTCGTCTCGAGGAGCCGCTGGGCGATGCGGACGCGCGCGCGGATCAGCCAGCGCGTCGGCGGCAGCTTCAGCTCCGCGAGGAAGCGGCGGTTCAGGGTCCGCGTGCTGACCGAGGCGGCTGCCGCGATGTCCGCGACGGTGATCGGCTCCGCGGCGTGGGCGTCGATCCAGCGGAGCGCCGCCGTGAGGCTCGTTTCCCCCAGGGAGTCGTCTTTCACGTACTGCGCCTGGCCGGCCTCCCGCGTGAGCGGGACGACAGCGGCCCGGGCCGCATCGGCGGCGACTGCGGCGCCGTGGTCCCGGCCGATGAGGTGCAGGCACAGGTCGATGCCGGCCGCCGCTCCCGCGGAGGTGAGGATCTGGCCGTTGTCGACGAACAGCTCGTCGGGCGTCACGTCCACGCCGGGGTGCCGGGCCGCGAGGAGGTCGGCCGCTCGCCAGTGCGTAGTGGCGCGGAGTCCGTCGAGGAGACCAGTGGCGGCGAGGTCGAGCGCTCCGACGCAGATCGACGCGACTCGGGCGCCGCGTCCCGCCGCACTCCGGACCGCGTCCAGGGCCGCGGCGTCCGCGGGCGCGGTGGGGTCGTAGCGTCCGGGGACGACGACTGTGTCCGCGTCGCCGAGTGCGTCGAGGCCGTGCGGGATGCCGATCCGTAGGGGCCCCGAACCCGCTGACGCCGTGGGACCGGCGACGCGCACGTCGTACAGAGGCCGTCCCGCGTCGTCGACCGCCCGTCCGAACACCTCGATGGGCGTGGCGAGGTCGAAGGCGATGACGCCATCCAGGGCGAGCACGACGATCCGATGCATGCTCCGACCATAGGGCCGCCCTGGCGGAAACCTGGCGGAAGGAGTCTGATCCGCCACTCGTGGCCGAGATCCGGCGTCCGTAGCGTCGGCAGGGTCAACGAGAGGACAACGATTGCTCGCCCAGATCATCCTGTTCGACGGGTTCGACCCGCTCGACGTCATCGCCCCCTTCGAGGTGCTCGCCGCCGGATCCGACGCGGCAGGCGGCCGTCTCGACGTCCGCCTCGTCGGGATGGACGCCGCCGGTCCCGTGGTGAGCGGCACGCGCGGCCTCGCACTCACGGCGACGCACGTGCTCGACCCCGAGGCACCGGGCATCGTGATCCTCCCCGGCGCCGCCGGCCCCGTCACGGGCGACCCGGACGAGGTGCGGACGATCCCCGTCGTCCTCGCCGAGCTCGCCACCACCGCCCTCCCCCACCTCATGCGACGCGCGCTCGAGGCCCCGGACGTGATCGTTGCGACCGTCTGCGGCGGCGGTCTCGCGCTCGGCATGATGGGCCTCCTCGAGGGAAGGACCGCCGTCACGCACCACCTCGGGAACGACGTGCTCGAGGCCACGGGTGCGCAGGTGGTCCGCGCACGGGTGGTCGACGACGGCGACCTCGTCACCTCCGGCGGCGTCACCTCCGGGCTCGACCTCGCCCTGCACCTCCTCGAGCGGGAGCTCGGCCCGCGCATCGCGCATGCGGTGGAGGTGCTGTTCGAGCACGAGCGCCGCGGCACCGTGTGGGCCGCGCGCGGTCTCGAGGCGGTGCCCGCGTGAACGCCGACCGCTCCTCCGCTGCCGCGCCCGAGGACCCCACGACGCATACCCTCCTCGGCACCTGGGAGCTCGCGATGCGCACGCCCATCGGCACAATGCACGCGACGCTCGCGTTCCGTGACGAGACCGGGACGGTGGTCGGCACCGCCGCAGGCAAGGGCGAGACCGTGCAGCTCCGGGACATCCGGACGGCACCCACCAGCGCAGGCCTACGGGTGACCTGGTCACAGACCATCACGAAGCCCCTGCGCCTCGATCTCGACTTCGAGGTCATGGTGGACGGGGACCGGATGTCGGGCCGGTCACGGGCGGGACGGCTCCCCGGCACCGCCGTGACCGGCACGCGCGTGGTCGCCCGATGATCGAGGGCATCCTCCTGGCCGCGCACGTGGTGGCCGGGATCCTGTTCGTCGGGCCCGTCGCCGTGACGACGAGCATGTTCCCCCGCGTGGTGCCGTCGGAGGTGCCGGCAGCGGCAGCCGCCGTGGTCGGCGGCGGCGCTAGCGCAGGCACCGGTGCAAGCGGCGGCGGCGTTGGCGGATCCCTCCCGCGGCAGATGCGGCGACGGGAGAGCGCACCCGTGGCGGCGACGCTGCACCGGATCACCCGCACGTACGCCGTCGCCGCCCTGGCCGTGCCCGTGATCGGCCTGGTCCTCGCGGCGACGCACGGCCGGCTGACGGAGATCTGGATCGTCGCGGCGATGATCCTCACCGCGGTCGCCGGCGGCCTGCTTGCCCTGCGCATCGTTCCACTGCAGGCCGACACGCTGGACCGGCCGGCGGCCCCAGCCGACCTGCGCGCCCTCCGCTCGCTGACCGGGATCTTCAACCTGCTGTGGGTCACGGTGGTCGTGCTCATGGTCCTCCGGCCGGGGGCGTACGGATGAGGCCCCTCCTCCGGACCCTGGAGGTCCTGTCGATGCTGGAGCTCGTGAGCATCGCGTCCCTGTTCGGGAACCTCGTCACGGTGCACGTCCCAGGGCTCGCGGCAATCCTCGGACCGGTGCACGGCGCCCTCTACCTCGCGGTCGCGGTCACAGCCCTCCTCGGACGCGGGCTGCTGCTCCGCACGCGGCTGCTGGCGCTGGTACCCCTGCTCGGCGGCGTATTCACCCTCATCAACGTCCGACGCGAACGTGCGCGCACTGCTCACCCTGGTGCTTAGGGCGGCGCCATCGAGGTACCCCAGCGGCCTGCACTTCGAACGGAGCATGGAGACGCCAAGGACGCCAGCTAGCCGGTCGTGTCGATCGTCTCACGGGTTCAGCCCTGCCATCCTTGACCAGCGACGGGATCGTCAGGCGCAGCCCGTTGCCGCGCTCATGCCCTTCCACCGACGATCTGCGAGGGCACCGTGATGACCAGAATCAGTCCGGCCATCCGCCAGATGCATCAACGCGACTGGCCGGAGGTGGAGCGCGTCTACCGAGAAGGCATCGACTCAGGTGCGGCGACATTCGAAGCCGAGTCCCCCACATGGGCGCAGTTCGACGCTCACCGTTCGCGCGAGCATCGCCTGGTAGCGGTGGACTCTGCAGACAAGGCCCTCGGTTGGGCCGCTGTCGCCCCCGTGTCCTCTCGCGCCGTCTACGCCGGCGTCGTTGAGCATTCCGTCTACGTCGGTGCCGCGGCAGCCGGACGCGGCATCGGCTCGGCCCTGCTCGAGGCGCTCATCACATCCACCGAGGCTGCGGGAATCTGGACCATCCAAGGAGTCGTCTTTCCCGAGAACCATGCAAGCCTCGCTCTGCACGACCGCTTCGGATTCCGCGTCGTCGGCCGCCGGGAACGCATCGCCGCTGCCCTCGCGGGTCCTCATGCCGGTGTCTGGCGTGACACGCTTCTCATCGAGCGCCGAGCCGGCAGCATCGACCACAGTGACGTTGAGACGCGGACACCACCCCACATCTGACTCTGCACGTAGGAGACGCGCGTCCGCTCCGGGCACGGCAGTCCTCGGAGGCCTTCCAGGACACGACGTCATAGCCCTAACGGCCGGCGCACGCAGGCGCCGTCCCGACCCTTCAGTGTCGCGGCCGAGGCTCTGCCCTAAAGCCACGCCTCGTAAAATTCCACAATCTCCCATGTGTGATCGAAGCTCCACGCCACGACGAGATGGCGAGTCGCCAAAGGACGGCCGATCCGTAAGAGTCCGTGCCCCACGATGGGTGCGCGATCGCTCTGCCGCACCTACGCTGTTCTACAGATGATGGAATCAGGGACGCTCGGATCGGCCGGACGGGGCACGCGCGTGGTGCGCGGCACCGTGACGGCAGTGTTCGCGATCCTGGTCGCCATGCTGTCCCACATGGCCGGTGGCGGGCACGCGCCCGGCGCCGTCGGCCTGGTCCTCGCGGCCGCTCTCGCCGTCCCCACGTGCATCCTGCTCGCCGGCCGCGCCGTCTCCGCCGTCCGGCTGTCCGTGGCGGTGGCTTGCAGCCAGGCGGTGATGCACCTGCTCTTCTCCGTCGGCACCCCGACAGCGACCACCATGCAGGTCGTCGGCGGACATCACGGCCACGGCGGCCAACTGATCACGACCGGCTCCGCCGCCCCCGGTATGGCGGACATGGCCGGCATGCACGCTGGCTACTCCATGTGGGTCGCCCACGCTCTCGCCGCGGTCGTCACCATCGTCGCGCTCCGGTTCGGAGAGCGCGCCTTCTGGGATCTCCTCGCCCTCGCCCGCACGAGCCTCGCGGTCGTGTTCCGCGTCGTCGCGCTCGTGATCCTCCCCCGGGTCGAGCTGCGACACCGGGTCGCCCGCATCGTGAGGTCGGACATCCGCGAGCTCGGCGTGTGCGTGGCCGCGTCCCCGCATCGCGGGCCACCGGCGACCGCCTGACCCGACCTCCACGTCCGGAGCGCTCTCCCGCGCCCCGAGACTGCATGGCGCCTCTGCGCGCGCCGTGCGGCTTCCGCGTCGCCTGACGCGGCCTGAACCGATCCGCGGCCCCGGTCGTGCTCGGCCCTCCGTGCTGCTCGCGCGGCACCCACCTCAGGACGTACCTTCGTGCCCTCGCACTTCCCCCTGCCCTCCGTCGACCCCGGGACCCATCCCGACGATCCCGTCTTCGAGCAGCGGACCCTGGCTCTCCCCCGCGTCCGCGTCCGCGACGTCGCGCTGTGGGCTTCCCTGCCGCTCGCGGTCGCCGTGATGCTCGCCGCCGCCGCCCTCACCGGTGCGACGGCCCGGACCCTCCTGGTCTACCCCGGCGACTTCGTCACCTACGCGCTCCCCACCGCGCGCGTCATCCACGACGCAGCGGCGTCGGTGACCATCGGCCTGCTCGTGGTGGCCGCGTTCGCGCTCCCGGGCCAGCGCCGGCATCCCGGCATGGCGAGCTTCGCGCAGTGGAAGGCGACACGATGGGCCTCCTACGCCGCCGCCGTGTGGCTGGCGGCCAGCATCGCCGTGCTCGGACTGTCAGGAGCGAACGTCATCGGGGTGCCGCTGACATCGCCCACCTTCCGCGGACAGTTCGGGTACTTCACCCTCCAGCTCGAGCTCGGGCAGACGCTCCTCGCATCGCTGATGTGCGTGGCCGTGGTGTTCGGCATCAGCGTCTGGACTCGGCGCACGTCCGGGACAGGCATCGCCGCCGGCGTGGCCCTCGCCTCGCTGCTGCCGTTGTCCCTCTCCGGGCACGCGGCAGGCACGTACGAGCACGCGAACGCCGTGAACAGCCTCGGCATCCACCTCATCGGCGTCACCGTCTGGGCCGGAGGGCTGGTCGCCGTCATCCTCTGCCAGGGCCTCGCCAAGGCGTCGCTGCCCACCGTCGTCAGCCGTTACTCGATGCTCGCCGGACGGTCGTTCGCCGCAGTCGCCCTATCGGGGATCGTCAACGCGTCCCTGCGGATCGGGACGCCCCTGGACCTCGTCACCACCGCATACGGGGCGCTCCTGCTGGTGAAGACCGCGTTCCTGATCGCGCTGGGCCTCGCCGGGTTCGCGCATCGCCGCATCGTGATCCCCGGACTCGTCCGGGACGGGACCCGCCGAACCGCGTTCATCCGGCTCGCCGTCGGGGAGGTGGTGGTCATGTCCGTCGCCATGGGCATCTCCGTCGCCCTGTCCCGCAGCGAGCCGCCCGTGCCGCAGACGACGATCGCCGACGTCGACCCCCTCGCGTCGCTGATCGGCTTCACGTTCCCCGACCCCGTCACCCCGCTGCGGATGCTCACCGCCTTCCACCCGGACTTCCTCTTCCTCAGCGTCGCCGCGGTGATGGCCGGCCTCTACCTCATCGGCGTCGCGCGCCTGCGACGACGCGGTGACGCATGGTCGGCGGCCCGGACCATCCCGTGGCTCCTGGGCTGCGCGATGCTCGTCTACGCCACCAGCGGCGGGCCCGGCGTGTACGGGGCCGTGCACTTCAGCACGCACATGATCCAGCACATGCTGCTGATGATGTACGTGCCGCCGCTGCTCGTGCTCGGCGCCCCCGTCCTCCTGATCCTGCGGGTGCTGCCCGCGCGGCAGGACGGCAGCCGCGGCGTCCGCGAATGGGTGCTCGCCGGCACGCACTCCCGCTACGCGCAGCTCGTGACGCATCCCGTCGTCGCCGCCGTGGTCTTCGCCGGGAGCCTCGTCGCGTTCTACTACACGCCCTGGTTCGAGTGGTCCCTCTCCACGCACCAGGGGCACATGATCATGAGCGTCCACTTCCTGATCAGCGGGTACCTCTTCTTCTTCGTCCTCATCGGCGTCGACCCCGGACCCCGCCGCCCGGCGTACCCGATCCGCCTGATGCTCCTGCTCGCCACGATGGCGTTCCACGCCTTCTTCGGCCTCGCGATCATGTCCGGCACCGAGATCCTCGCCATCGACTGGTGGCACCAGCTCGGCCTCGAGCCCGACACGCAGCTGCTCGCCGACCAGGCCACCGGCGGCGGCATCGCCTGGGGTGCCGGCGAGCTGCCCGTCGTCCTCGTCGCCCTCATGGTGGTCCGCCAGTGGTCCAGCTCCGACACCCGGGCCGCGAAGCGCTACGACCGGGCGGCCGCCCGCGATGGCGACGCCGAGCTCAACGCCTACAACGCCCGCCTGTCCGCCCTCGACGAGCACACCCACGACCCCCGGAGGACCCCATGACACCGGACAACCACCCCCGCCGCCGCTCACGGGCGCGACGAGCTGCCCTGGTGCTTCTGCCCGCTGTCGCACTCGCGATCACCAGCGCCATCGCACCCGGACCGACCAGCGCCGCGTGGGCACACGACAGCATCGTCTCCACCACGCCCGCCGACGGCGCTCATGTCGAGACCGCTCCCTCTCAGGTGTCGATGCTCTACACCGACAGCCTCATCGCGGTCGGCGCAGCCGTCGTCATCGTCGATCAGGACGGCACGGACTGGGCCGACGGGCCGGTCACGCTCGCCGGTACCGACGCCGTCCAACCGCTGCGCGCCGGCATGCCGGACGGGATGTACGAAGTCCGCTGGCGCGTCGTCTCCAGCGACGGGCACCCCATCGCCGGCACGTACGCCTTCGCCGTCGGAGACGCAAACCCGGCCGCCGCCCCTGCAGAAGCCGCCGCGGACAGCGCAGCTGCTGCAACCCCGACCCCTGAGGTCACCGCAGAAGAAGCGTCCGCGACCTCGGCGCCGGCCGACGAGGCCGCTGCTCCGGACGATACCGGCAGCCGCATCGCGACGACGGTCGGCGTCGGCACCATCGGTGCGCTCCTCGGCATCGGCATCTTCGCCGCCGCCGTCACGTACGGCAGCCGCCGCCGCACCTCCTAGACCACCTCGATCCACCACCTAGCAAAGGAAGAACACCATGCGCACCACCACCCTCACCACCACGCTCGCGACCAGCGCGATCCTCGTCCTCGCTCTCAGCGGCTGCGGCAGCCCTGCCCAGAGCAGCGGCGCCTCACCCGCCGCGGCCCCGTCCGCCACCGCGGCGGCGGCGTCTGCGCCGGAGCTCGAGGTCGACGACGCGTGGGTCAAATCCGCCGAGAGCGGCATGTCCGCCGCCTTCGGCACGATCGTGAACGACTCCGCCCAGGACGTCACCATCGTCTCCGCGGACTCCCCCGCGTCACCGATGATGGAGCTGCACGAGACCGTCGCGAACGACGCAGGCGAGATGGTGATGCGGCCCCGCGACGGCGGCTTCACCATCCCCGCCGGCGGCTCCCTCGAGCTCGCCCCGGGGGCGAACCACCTCATGCTGATGGGACTTGCCGCTCCCCTGGCCGCCGGCGACGAGGTCGACGTCACTCTCACCCTCTCCGACGGCTCCACGTACGACTTCAGCGCCCCCGTCAAGGACTACTCCGGCGCGAACGAGACGTACGAGGGCGGCGACATGGACATGGACATGGACATGGACATGGACATGGACATGGACCAGTGACACCCGGCGACGAGCAGATCCCTGCCGGTCGCCGCGTCAGCCGGCGGCACCTCCTCCTCGGAGGTGCCGCCGGCACCCTCGGCGCGGCCGGAGCAGTCGGAATCGACCTCCTCGGCCGCACGCCGGGCGCACCCACGACCGCCCCCGTCGCCGCTCTCGCCGGTGCGGAGACCGTCCCCTTCCACGGGATCCACCAGGCCGGCGTCGAGACGGCACCTCAAGCTCATGCCGCCTATCACGCGCTGGATCTGCGGACGGAGACAGACGGGCCAGCCCTGCGGCGGATGATGCGGATCCTCACCGATGATGCCCGCCGCCTCAGCCAGGGAGTCACCGCCCTCGCGGACTCCGAACCCGAGCTCGCGACGATCCCCGCGCGCCTCACCGTCACCTTCGGCTTCGGACCCGGCCTCATCGGCCGCGCCGCCGGCGCGAAGGCGGTCCCGTCCTGGCTGCGCCCGCTCCCGGCGTTCACCGTCGATCGGCTCGACCCCGCCTTCGGTAATGGCGACCTGCTTCTGCACATCGCCGCCGACGACCCCCTCACCGTCGCGCACGCCAGCCGCATGCTCCTGAAGGACACCCGGTCGTTCGCGACGCTCCGCTGGACGCAGACGGGGTTCCGGCGGGCAACAGGGTCCGAGAAGCCCGGCACCACCATGAGGAACCTGTTCGGACAGGTCGACGGCACCGTGAACCTCGCCCCCGGTACCCCGGACTTCGAACAGCTCGTCTGGCGCGAGACAGGGCCGTCATGGATGGCCGGCGGCACCGGGTTCGTGCTGCGGCGCATAGCGATGGACCTCGACAAATGGGACGAGCTCGACCGGTCCGGGCGCGAGCAGTCCGTCGGACGCACCCTGTCCAACGGCGCCCCGCTCACCGGGGTCAACGAGACCGACGAGGCGGACTTCACCGCCACCACCGCCATCGGGTTCCCCGTCATCCCGGAGTTCTCCCACATGCGAAGGGCCCGCTCCGACGACCCCGACGAACGGATCTTCCGCCGCGCATACAACTACGACGACACCGCGATCCCTGGTGACAGCGTGTCCAACTCCGGGCTGCTGTTCGTCTCCTACCAAGCCGACGTCGACACCCAGTTCGTCCCCCTTCAGCGGCGACTCGACGAGCTCGACCTGCTCAACCAGTGGGTCACCCCCGTCGGTTCCGCCGTGTTCGCCATCCCACCCGGGTGCGGACCCGACGGCTACATCGGCGACACCCTCCTGTGATCGTCGACACCGACCCCGAGTCGAGCACCGCCGCGGCGTCGCCTGCCGATCGTCCGGCCCGTCGACCCATCGGTCTCGCCGTGCTGCTCGTGATCACCGGGATCCTCGGCTGGGCGGGATCCTTCATCCTGGTGCTCGAACGCATGTCGCTGCTCGAGCACCCCGGCCGGGCGTTGTCCTGCGACATCAACCCGCTGGTCTCCTGCGCCACGGTGATGCAGTCACCGCAAGCCTCGCTGCTGGGATTCCCCAACCCGCTCATCGGCGTCGCGACGTTCATCGCACCGGTCGTGGTCGGAATGGGTCTGCTCGCCGGCGCCCAGTACACGAGATGGTTCTGGAGCGTCTTCACGGCGGGCCTGCTATCCGGGTACGTGTTCATCACGTGGCTCTTCACCCAGACCGTGTTCGTCATCGGCGCCCTCTGCCCGTACTGCCTGCTCGTGTGGACCGCGATGATCCCGCTGTGGTGGACGACCCTCATCCACTGCCTCCAGCACGGACACGTACCGGCACCCGCCGCTGTCAGGCGCGTCGCCGCGGCGGTCGCCCCGTACACATGGGCGGTCGTGGTGCTGAACTACGCCGTCATCATCATCGCGATCATCACCTGGTTCCCGACACTGATCCCCTCCCTCCTCCCCTGAACTCCGAACAAGAAGGACCACCACCATGAGCAAGAAGACCACCGCCGACCGTGACCGCACCCGCGAGATCCGGGAGAAGGCCAACGCCCAACGCCGCCTCGAGGAGACGAAGCGGAAGCGCCGACGACTGCTCACCCAGCTCGGCGTCGCCGGCGCCGTCGTGATCGTCGTCGCCGGAATCTGGGGCGGCGCCTCCCTGCTGCGGGATCAGGCCGCCGCCGGCAGCACCCCGCCGACCGCGGACGCCATCGTGGACCTGGCCAGCGGCGGCCAGGCGCAGGTCGCGGCGGAGGAGGACGCCGTCTCCGTCGGCGCAGCCGACGCTCCAGTCACGCTCGACATCTACGAGGACTACTCCTGCCCCCACTGCCAGGAGTACGAGGCCGCCACCGGCGCCCTTCTCGATCGGCTCGCAGCGTCCGGACAGGTCCGTGTCGCCTACCACCCGATCCAGATCGTCACCAACTACGGACGCGCCGCCGGCAGCACCGCTGCCTGCGTCCTCCAGCACGATGCGCCCGCATGGCCCGACGTGCACGCCGCCCTGTTCGCGAACCACTCCGCCGAGACCGACTCCTGGACCGGCGCGGACTTCTCCTCCTGGCTCGGATCCCAGGGCGTCACGGACGCCGAGGCCCTGAGCTGCACCACGGAGGGGACTTTTGCTGGGTGGATCACCGCCAACACGGAAACCGCTGCCACCGCCGGCATCACTGGCACCCCGACGCTCCGCATCAACGGGCAGGAGACGGCGACCGTCAGCGGTCAGGACCTCGTCGACGCCCTCACCGCCGCCGGTGCGACGCTGCCCGCCGGGATCACCGCGGAATGAGTGGCCACGCCTGCGGGCGCTTCGGCGACTGCCTGGGCTGCGGACTCCCAGCGGGCGTGAGCCGAAGCTCGGACAAGCAGGCAACAGACCAGGGGCAGACTGTCGTGGTGCGGACATCACTTGAAGGACACGTCAGCAATGGGTGGGTCCAATGACCCTCAACCTCGAAGAGCTCGTCGACAGAGGCGACGTCGCCGGCGCACTCGCCGCCGCGCGTGACCTCCCGCCGCGGTCGGTTCGCAAATCGCTGTTCGCAACCGGCGGAGCCATGACGGACAGTGCTCCGTATGGTGAGTTTGTGACCTCTTGGTACGCCAGGTTGGAGAGTCCCTACCTGCGGGCGGAGGCGGCGGAGTGGTTTGCGCAGGCTTATCTCACCGAGCTCGCCGACGTGCCGAATGCCGAACACTTCGGAGCGTCCATGGTCGTTGGCTTGGCAAGTGAGGTGATCGAGCGGCTTGCCCAGACGCTGCTCAGCCGGGAGCTGTCGGACTGGGCCATCAGCCCGGAGCAGCCTCTGAGCTCGGTAGAAGTCGAGGCGTGGCGGACCGCCGGACGGGTGCTCACGGAGCTGCCCCTCCCCCGCTGACACTGGGAACCGCTGCAGATACGAGACGCCAGGTGGCGGGCCATGGGCTGGCCACGTCCTCGGGCCACTGGGCTCATCGGCCGGCCCCTGTCACGGCGAGGAGAGTCTCAGATCAACCCGCCCACAGCACCACGATCGACAGTCGCACCGTGACGGGGGACGGAGCAAAGCTCCGTGCACCAGCTCCTCGCGATGATTTGTGACGGTCCCTTCGGTGGACAGGCTTGCGAGGCTCGAGCGGCACCTCGTCCTTGCCCGCTAAGTTCTTCGTGATCGGTGAAGCTCTGAGTCGATATCCGAAGAGCCCGCACGGTCCGAGTTCTGCGACCATCCGTCCGCGGTCCGCTGAGCGTTAGCAGCTGCGTGACACCGCCCCTCTGGACCGCGATTGCGAGCACACCATCTTCCATCTCCGCCTTCCTAGTAACGCTCGTCGCGCCCTCGAAGCGGTGACCGGTACCGCGCTCATCATCGGCGGCGTGCTCGCGGGTACCACCGCCCCTGCACACGCAAGCCTGCCCGCGAGGACACCGTCACCTGAGCCCGTCGAGCTCTCCGCAGTCGACGCCGATGCGTGGCTTGACGGGCTCCTCGCCGGTGCGATCGAACGAGAGGGCATCGCCGGCGCTGTCGTCTCCATCGTCCATGACGGCGAGGTCATCACGGAACGCGGGTACGGGTGGGCCGATCTCGGCCGCTCCGGTGGTGACCCCGTCCCCGTCGACCCGAACGCGACCCTGTTCCGTATCGGGTCCATCTCGAAGACGTTCACCGCCACCTCGGTCATGCAACTCGTCGAAGCGGGCACCTTGGACCTCGACCGGCCAGCCCAGGACTACCTCGACATAACCCTGCCGAACGAGTTCAACCAGCCCATCACCCTCCGGCACCTCCTCACCCACACGGCCGGCTTCGAGGATCAGTGGGCTGGGGTCATCGGAAATCCCGACGCGCCCGCCCCGAGCCTTCGCACATCGGTCGCCGTCGATCCGCCAGAGCAGGTGTTCGAGCCCGGGACCATGCCCTCGTACTCCAACTACTCCAACGCCCTCGCCGGGTACATCGTCGAACGCGTGACAGGCCGCCCCTACGCGGACCATGTCAAGGAGCGCGTCTTCGGTCCCGCCGGCATGACGACGGCCACCATGGAGCAACCGCTGCCCGAGAACCTTCGTGACCGCATGTCGCGCGGGTACGACTCCGTCGCCGGCAACGAGGTCCCGTTCGAGATGGTCGGTCCCGCTCCCGCCGGCGCCATTAGCGCCACCGGCTCCGACATGAGCGGCTACCTCCTCGCACACCTCGGCCACCCCCGGTCCGACACACCGCTGCTTTCACCTACGACGTTCGACACTCTTCACGAACCCGCGCTGGGACCGGACACCCTCGGTGGCCTCGCGAACGGCCCCCGTATGACCATCGGGTTCTTCCAACAGGACCGCAACGGGCACCGCATCCTCGAGCACAGCGGCGACCTCACCGCCTTCCACGCGCAGATGCAGCTCTACCCAGACGACGACACCGGGATCTACATCGCCCTGAACAGCACCGGCATCCGAGGCGAGGCGACCACCGCCATCCGGGATCAGGTCATGAACGGCTTCGCAGACCGCTACTTCCCCGACCTACGCGACCCTGCCGGGCCCACCGCCACATCGGCGGAGCACGGCGCCCAGCTCGCAGGCACCTACCTCGTGTCACGTCGCAGCGAGAGCAACTTCGGCCGACTGTTCTCCTACCTCTCCGGCATCGACATCACCGCGAACGACGACGACACCATCTCCTTGACCGCTGCCGTACACCCGGACGGGACACCGCTGCGATTCCAGGAAGTGGAGCCGTGGGTCTGGCAGGAGGTCGACGGCCAGCGCCGCATCGCGGTCGACCACACCGACGGAAACGTCACCTCCGTCGGCTTCAACGCCGCCTTCACGCTCGTACCCATGTCCGCACCAGCACGTGCGGTCCCCCTGATCGCGCTGCTCTCCGCGGCCGTTCTCCTGTCGGGGATCGCCGTACGACCCATTGCCGCCGGGGTGCGGTGGACGCAGCGCATCAGGCGGCGCCGCACCACGACCCAGCGCCGTCTCCACATCGCCCTGCTCGGCGCCAGCATCGCCTTCGCCGGCGCCGTCATCTGCTGGTCGATCAGCGCCACCGCGATCCTCAACGACGCAAGCCCCGGCGACACCATTATCCGCGCCGCCCAGATCCTCACCGCCCTCAGCATCCTGGGCGTCTTGCCAGCAGTCACGCTCCTCGTCCAACAGATACGACACCGCCCGCCCCTGACAGAACCGCGGCGATGGGCCAGCACGACCGGCCTCGCACTGACAGCGCTCGCATTCATCGGAATCGGCTACACCGTCGGCATAGGCGGCCTCTTGTTGCCCAGCATCAGCTACTGACCCACTTGACTCTTGATGTCGCCTCCCTCCGTGATGACGTCAGAGAAGTGAGGGAGCCGGTCATAGCGGCGCAAAACCGCATGACGCGCTCTTAGCGCGTGGTCTTTTTCGGATTGACGCACAGGATGTCGCTCAGACCAACGGCCGGCCACGAGGGGGCAGACGGGTGTACGACTGTCAGGTACCAGTCCTGAATTCGCGCCCATTGAGGGTCATTTTGCTGCCCGCCGGAACGCAGCGCGCCGCGGGTAACCCGGCAACGCATCATTACCCGGGCTCCCGCGACGGCATACCGGCCCGTCACGTGCGTCTTCCAGGCGCCTCGAGCCAGGCGGAAGAAGCGCGCGGCTCAGACTCGGAAGGGGGGATGCGATAGCCGACGCCGCCGGAGAAGGATCGCGGTGAGGCGATGGCGTCTCGGAATGGATGTACATGCTCATGCTTCCCACCCGCAGGCGGCGACGCCTGCCACTCACCGCTCTCGGCCTCGTGATCGCCGCTGGCGCCTCCCTCGTCGGAATGTCCCCGGCGACCGCCGCGACACCGCAGCCCGCCGCGATCCAGACCGCGATCACGCTGCCAGCGCCTCTGGTCACCTACGAGACCGCGTACTTCATCGACGAGTCTTCCGTGCACCTGTTCGTCGCCACACAGCTCGACCCCTCCATCGAGGAAGCCCGATACGAGTACCAGCTCGACAACACGGGCCCCTGGCTCACCCTCGTCGACGTCACCGGATACCAAGGGGAGTTCCCCAGCACCGAGACGTATGCGCTCGCTCCTCCTGGAGATCACCTGATCAGCCTCCGCACCTCCGCGGTCGTCGACGGGAAGCGAATCGTGAGCCCCGGAACGGAACCGACACTCGTAAACGCCCGCGGCTGGGCAAAGGACTACGCGCCCAGCTACGTGGTAAACGGACCCGACATCACCTTCAACTGGGACGCCCGCGACGCCCAGAACGGCTGGCCCACCGAGTACAACATCCTGTACTCCATCAACGGAGCAGAGCCGATACTCACCACCGTCGTGGGGTCGGTGACGGTGCCGGCCGGCTACGGGCAGAGCGTCGACTTCACCTTCTACTACGGCGGCGGCGCCGACTTCCAGCGCTACACCAAGGTCCTCGCCCACACGCCTGCCGCACCCGGCTCCCTCCCCCTCACCGCCACGCCCCTGCCGAGCATCACCGGCCGAGCGCTCTTCGGAGAGACCCTCGCCGTGCGCACCGGGACGTGGCAGCCCGTGCCCGTGGCACTTACCTACCAGTGGTTCAGCGACGGCAAGCCGATCCAGCGGGCCACGAATCCGACGTTCCAGGTCGGCTGGGACGAGGTCGGCAAGCGCATTACGGTCGAGGTCCGCGGCAGCCGTACCGGCTACATCGCGGTCGCCCGCACGTCCGCCCCGACCCCTCGCGTCCCCAAGGCGTCCCTCATCGCGCGCACGCCCACCATCTCCGGCACCGGCGCCGTGGGCCGCACTCTCACCGCCAGCACTGCCCCATGGGGACCCGGCGAGGTCTTCCTCTCCTACAACTGGAAGCGCGACGGCGAAATCATCACCGACGCCTACTCCAGCACCTACACGCTCACCGAAGCCGACCGCGGACACACCATCACCGCCGTCATCACCGGCTCGAAATTCAACTACCCCTTCGCCACCCGCACCAGCAGCGGACGACTCATCCGCTGAACCCACCGCGTGAAGGAAGAGCCCGGCGCACCCTCAGTGCGCCGGGCTCTCCTTTGTTAACGAAGCCGAAACCCTCGAGCTCGCTGACCTTCAGGACGAGACCACTCCCAGTAGATCCATGGCGTCCGATAGTGGGCTAGGTCTCCGGACGATTCGCTGAGCGATCAGTCCACGCGGGTGGCGACTCGATCGCAGAGGGTGATCCACTCGCCGTCGGGAGTGAACTCCCAGTGGTGAGTCTGGGTGCGGCCGTCGTCACTAAAGGTGACAGTGGCGCGTTCGGTGGCTCCGGTGAACGTCCAGGTCGCCCCATTGCCGGTCACCAGGTACTCGCGGGCGAATCCGTGGTTCTCGATGCTCCACGAGAAGTACGTGCCGCGCTCCGTGTCCCAGCCGAGGAAGCTCAGAGTGTCGAACGGACCATTCGCCCGTTCGTCCTGCACGACGAACTGCTCGCCCGAGTGCCAGCGGGCGAAGTGCACGCTGCGCCACTCAGCGCCGGTGAGGTCCGCACCGTACGCCGTTCCCGTGGCACTCCAGTCTCCGAGGAAGACGGCCAGCGCCTCATGCTCATCAGTCATGCCCCGATCCTGCTCCGCGTCGAGAGTGGAAGCCAGGGTCTTGATCGCGGTCCGCGGACGGCTATCGCTTTTCATCCCAGGGCGTCCCGGCAGCCGATTCCCACCCGGACTTCCGGTCGCCGCCACCCCGAGCGCCCGGTGCGCGGCTCCGACCGCCCCGTGCCGGGGTGGAGGCAACGAGGAGCCGGCGGGCTCGCCTCGGGGACGACGAGCCCGCCACCGGAGGGTCTGGGCCGGCTTCATCAGGAGCGTCCATGCCTCGGGTGATCCTCGGGAAACCCGGTGACGCGACGCGAGCCAAACTGCGGTAGGGGTGTCACGCAGGTTCGGCGCTGCCTCCTCGATCCGACGTCGCTGTCGAACGACCATGACGCTACGAGCGGGTGATCCGTGCGCCTACCCGCACGCATCGTGCTCGCAGGCTTCCGTAACGGTAGGTCGTGCCGTCTGGCAAGGGGGGCGGAGAAAGCAGCGCGCCGGTGTTGGCTCGGACGCACAATGCAACGAACGATCATGCAAATCAGCGCCAAGGACTACGTGCTGGACCAGGACCAGGACGTGGACTCCGTCAAGGAGGAGGCTCTGGCAGCCGTCCGACACGACGGTGACATCGTCGAGGTCACGCTCGCCGACCACACCGAGCTCGAGATCCTCGTCAGCGCCGGCATCCCGATCACCTTCCACACCCTCGAGATCCACGACGCGGACCCGGGCGCCGACGACACGCCCTTGCACGTCCCCGACTACGACTACTAGGCGGTCCGCGAGCACCCGCCGTCGGGTGCTTCAGCGTCTCCTACACGACGCCACGCGATCACCGCCCGTACCCGCGCCCAGATCACCTCCTCCTCCGCGATCGCCCGGAGCTCGGCATCCGAACGGCCCGCCAGACGCACCCGCAACCACTCCACCACCTCCCCGACCAGCACCTTCTTCTCATCCCCTGCCACCCATCCACACTCCCCCAACGCAGGGAAGCGTCAACCCCCAGCCTTCCAAGCGTGTTCCATCAGGGGATTCCTACCCGGACACGCACGGCCGTAAATCCAAAGGCAGTGACCGCCAATGGCGTCAAACTGCAGCCGTGCTCGCGGATAGCCAAGTAGAGACGCGAGCGTTAAACCACTCCGCGCACTGAAGGGGCAAGCCGTGCCCGGCCCCGTCAACGAGCTCCAGGGCGCTACCGGGCAGCGCCGCCTGGATCGCCGTCGCAGACTCGCGCATCACGGCCCGCTCCTCCCGCCCGGCCAGAACAAGCGCCGCACCAGGGAAGGCCGGCCACTCCGTCGGGATCTGGAAGCGCATGTTCTCCCCGACGGCCTCGAGCAGCGTATGTCGGGTGATGGCGGCGCTCGTCGCGATGTAGTCCTCCATCAGCTCAGAAGGGATGAAGAGTTCGCGGGCTTGGATCCGGGCGAACCAGCGGCGTCGCGCTAGAGGCGCCGAGATCGCCAGTGTGTTCAGCGTGAGTCGCGTGAACGGGATCGGGCGCGCTTGGGCACTAACGATCATGGCTCGGCTGACGAGGTGTGGATGTTCGGACGCAAGCTGCATGGCGAGCTGGGCACCCAGAGAGAAGCCGATCACGGCGATCACTCCTTCGGCGTTACGGCTCAGCATCGCGGCGAGAGGATCCACTGTGGCTGCATGTGAGCGGTAGGGCTCGCCAGCGCTCTTCCCGTGTCCTGGCAGGTCGGGAACGAGCACGAGATGCGTGGACTCGAGGTGCTGCCACAGCGAGGTCCACATCCAGCCGGCTACTCCACCGCCGTGAAGGAGCAGGACGGCAGCGCTGGTGTCCGTGCCGAACCTGGCGATGTGCATGGACGTCATGATCGCATCCAGGCAAACCAGGTGGCGGGCGGTCGCCGCCTCCACCAGCCCGGAAGGGGATCCCGTATCGGTCGTCTCCTCCGGGGCTCCCACCTCTCCCTCATGGGGTGGACCGGGTCGCCCTCCGCGGCCTGTCGCGTGGCTGTCGGGGTGCTGTCGGGTTCATGTCGTGGTCCGCGCGGATGCCCGTCCCTACCGTGGAGAGCATGAACGAGATACGAATCGTCGACCTCCGCACACAGCGCGGCTGGACCCAGGAACGACTCGCCGAGACCAGCGGCATCACCGTCCGTACGGTGCAGCGCCTCGAAGCCGGCAACGACGCCAGCCTCGACACCCTCACCCGCGTCGCCAAGGCACTCGAGGTCCCCGTGCGGGACCTCTTCGCCACCGTCGACCAGAGCGACTACGGACGCTCCGTCACCGCCCTCGACACCCGAGCCGCACGGCAGCAGGAACGCCGCGACACCATCACCGACGGACTCGAGGCCCTCTACTACGGCATCGGCGCGCTGTTCACGATCGCCGTCATCGTCGGCGTCGCCTCGAACACGTTCACGAACCTCGCGATCTTCCTCATCCCCGCCTACTGGATCGCCGGATGGCTGCTGTCGCTATTCCTGTTCCTCGTCATCCTTAGCCCGCGCCTGGACCGCCGCTACCCGCTGTCGAGCAACCGGAAGCCGCCGACATCCGACGCGCGAACCTGAGCCGGGCACGACGGACCACGTTGCACCGGCGCGTCGGCGAGGGATGCCTGCCGGGACGCCGCGGGAGGAGTGCACCGACGGGCGCGCCTGGAGCGGGAGGATCGGATTCGCCGTCCCGGCCGGCCCTTCCTAGGCTCGGAAGATGGACGAGGACGAAATCGGACGGATCGTGCTGGGCCTGGTCATGGTCGCCAGCGGGGTACTGGTCATCCGGGTCGCGCACAGCACGGCGAGCGGGAGGCTGGGGCGCAACCAGGTCGCGGGCATCCGCACGGCATCGACGCTCGCGAGCGACGCCGCCTGGCTCGCCGCGCATCAGCGGGCAAAGCGGTCGACCCTCGCGGCGGGCGCGTGCGCGATCGCCTCGGCGGTGCCCACGGTGCTGCCCGTGCCGATCGGAGCAGTGCTGGCCACGGTTCTCGCCGGGTGCCTCGCGATGCTCGGCTTCGCGATCCATGGGACGGTCGTCGGCGGGCGGGCGGCACGCGAGGCGCTGCAGAGCGAGCACGGGCGGAGGCCGGAGCGCGACCGGGGGCGCTGAGCCGGGAAAAGGTACTGACCCGCGTGAGACCTGAACAGCAGAGTCTTTCCCCGCCGAGCAAATGAGCACGGCCAGAAACGGAAATCGCATCGCTGATCCACCTCATCACCAATTGGTCATTCAGTGGCCAACCGCAGATTCCCCGAGATTACATCAGGTAGACGGCCCCTAAAGATGAGATTCGCCGTGTTCAGTTCAGCAATAGTAGCTTCATCGCCCCACCTAGGCATTGCCAGGTTTTTTGGAGCAACGGCCTAACTACCTGACGAGAGCCGGATTCACAAGATAGTGGGCGTACGCGGTGGTGGTCGACTGCTTGTCGAGCTGGGCGCACCCTGCGTACGTTCGGTGACACCAATCAGTACTCGATGAAGGAGAATGATGAACGCGCACCGTTATCGCATCCCCACCGCAGTCCTCTTGGCCGGA
>NZ_JBWKXC010000014.1:0-52900 GCF_059422605.1 Clavibacter sp. GW821-FHT01D01 | reverse complement strand
CCCCGTGGGAGTGATCCAGGCCGAAAGCCCAGCACTCACGTCGGAAGCAGATTCAGACCCTAGCTCAGTTGGTGGTAGACACGCAACCCGTAAGCCGCGGCAACTTCTGTTTCACCAGGATCATCACCCGCCAGAACAGCTCCGGAAGCTTTTCGCTTCCCGCCCGTCCCGGCGACAAGAGGAGACATTACGCGGACCACCCCACCCCCGCAAAACAACCCGCATCCCGGGCGTGTCGCGACGCTCTCCTCGGAGAAGAGCCGGTAGGAAGCCGATTCAGTCGACCGTGAGGCCGGCGAGGGTCTTCTTGCCGCGGCGGAGGACCGCGAATCGACCATGCAGGAGATCCTCCACGACGGCGTCGGCGTGGGCCACGGCGGCGTTGTTCACGTACACCCCGCCCTGCGCGACCGCCCGCCGACCCTCCCCCGCGCTCTGCACGAGTCCGGTGTCGACGAGCGCCTGGATCACGGTCGTGCCCGCGGGGATCGCCGCCGACGGCAGCTCCCCCAGCGCCGCGCGCAGCGTCGGCTCGTCGAGGGCGCTCAGCTCCCCCTGCCCGAACAGGGCCTGGGACGCGGCGATGGCGGCGGCGGTCGCGGCCTCCCCGTGGACCAGGGTGGTCACCTCCCATGCCAGCTCGCGCTGCGCCGCCCGACGGAAGGGCTCGGCCTCCACGGCACGGGCGAGCTCGTCGATCCGGTCGCGGCCGAGGAACGTGAAGACGCGCAGGCGGTGGACCACGTCGGCGTCGTCCGTGTTGAGCCAAAACTGGTAGAACGCGTACGGGCTCGTGAGCTCCGCATCGAGCCAGACGGCGTTGCCCTCGCTCTTGCCGAACTTCGTCCCGTCGGAGTTGGTGATGAGCGGCGTCCCGATGGCATGCGCCGCCACCCGCTCGCTGCGTCGGATCAGGTCGGTGCCGCTCGTCAGGTTCCCCCACTGGTCGCTGCCACCGGTCTGCAGCACGCACCCGTGGGTGCGGTACAGCTCCCGGAAGTCGAGGCCCTGCAGGATCTGGTAGCTGAACTCCGTGTAGCTGATCCCCTCGTCCGAGTTCAGCCGTGCGCTGACCGCGTCCTTCTTGAGCATCGTGCCCACCCGGAAGTGCTTGCCCACCTCCCGCAGGAAGTCGATCGCGGTGAGCGGCGCCGTCCAGTCCAGGTTGTTGACGATCCGCACCGCGTTGTCGCCCTCCCCGCTGAGGAAGGCCGTGACCTGCGCCTGCAGGCGGCGCACCCACTCGGCCACGACGCCCGGGTCGTTGAGGGTGCGCTCCGCGGTGGGACGGGGATCGCCGATCAGCCCCGTCGACCCGCCCACGAGGCCCAGCGGCCGGTGCCCGGCGAGCTGGAGCCGGCGCATCAGCAGGAGCTGCACGAGGTTGCCGAGGTGCAGGCTCGGTGCCGTGGGGTCGAAGCCGCAGTAGTACGTGATGGGGGGTCCGGCGAGGAGGGCCTTCAGCGCCTCCTCGTCCGTCGACACGTGCACGTACCCGCGCCAGACGATCTCCTCCCAGACGTCCTCGAAGGACGGGTCGTTCTGCTGGGAGGCGAGGCGGGTGGGGTCGGCGTTCGTCACGCTGCCACGGTATCAGCGCGTCCTCGCCGGGGCCGCGGGGCGCGGCGGTGGCGGCGGCCGCGGGGCGGACTCGACGGGCGGACCCCACGGTGAGGACCCCATGGGGTGGACCCGGCGGGGAGGTGGCGCGGACCGGACGCCGCGCGGGTGTGGTGCGGGTGTCGGAGGCCGGGCGGATGCTCGGGGCAGGATCGGAGGCTGCGTGAGGATCAGGCTCGGGGCATTGATCCACACGGATCAAGTGCTTAGAATTGATGCGCGGAGATCAATGATCACGCATTGAGGGGATCATGTTCGTCATCACCGCCGACCAGAAGGCCAGCCGCACCGACGTCGACCGCGCGGGGACCGCGCGCGACGACCTCGCCGAGCGGTACGCGGGGCAGCTCGCGCTCCCCGTCGACCGCACCTCCGGCGACGAGGTGCAGGCGCTCGTGCTCGACGCCGGCACGGCGCTCGACATGGTGCTCCGGCTCACCCGCGCCGAGCACTGGAGCGTCGGCCTCGGCATCGGCGACGTGCGGACACCGCTCCCCCGGGCCACGCGGGAGGCGACCGGGCCGGCGTTCATCGCGGCCCGGGAAGCCGTGACGGCGGCCAAGCGGAGCGCCACGCGGTTCGCCCTCGCATCGGATCCATCCGCCGAGACGGACGCGGCCGACGCCGGGGCGCCGGGCGCGCTGCCCGGCGCCGACGCCGTCGAGTCGCTGATCACCCTCCTGCTGCTCACCCGCGACCGTCGCACCCCCCAGGGCTGGGACGTCGTCGACCGCATGGCCGGCGGCGGGACCCAGCGCGAGGTGGCGGCGGCGCTCGGCATCACCCCGCAGGCGGTCAGCACCCGCCTCCGCACCAGCGGCTGGCGCGCCGAGCGCGCGGCGGTCCCGGGACTCGTCGCGCTGCTGGCGCACCTCGACTCCCGCGCATCCGCGAACGTCGCCTCACCCCGCACCGTCGACGGAGCGGACGCGTGATCCCCGCGGGATCGGCCCCGGAGATCGCCGCCTGGTCGGTGCTCTGCGTGCTCGCGACCACGGCGCTCGTCCTCGCGCTGCTCACCCTCCGCTCCCCGCGCACCGGGCTGGTCGCGGCCGCGGCGGGCGCGCTCGCCGCCGCGCTCGTGCTGGGACTGGCGCTCGCCTCCCCGGCCTCACCGCTGGTCGTCGGCTTCCTCGGACTCGTCGCGGTGGTGCTGGCCGTGCTCGGCGGGGGATCCGCGTCCACGGTCGTGCTCGCGCTCGCCACCCGCGGATCGGTGCCGCAGGGCGCGTTCGGCGGGATACTCGTGGCACCCCGGGGGCACGACGACGACCCGGCGGCGATCCGCCGGCCGAAGCACGAGGTGCTGCGCGGCGGCGCGACGATCGGCATGCTCGAGCGGCTCGCCGTCGTGGCCGTGATCCTCGCCGGCTACCCCGAGGCGCTCGCGGTCGTGATCGCCATCAAGGGCGTCGGCCGCTTCAGCGAGCTCGGCGAGGCCGCGGAGGCGCGCGAGCGGTTCATCATCGGCACGCTCGTCAGCTGGCTGTGGGCCGCGACCTGCGCGGCGGTCGTGCTGGTCGTCCGGTAGGGCCCGCCGGTCAGCGGCGGATGCGGGGGACGTGCGCGCGGTACGGGGAGACCGTCGGATCCCCCGGCACCCAGAACCGCCACGGGAACAGCTCACCGGACCCGCCGGGGCCGGACACCCCCACGCGCGGGCCCGACGCCGGCAGCGCGAGCGGCGCGTCCGGGAGCGTCAGCTCGTAGGGCGCGGCGTCGAGCGCGGCGCCGTCGTCCGACAGCGGGATCCCGAGCGCGACGGCGAGACGGGCCGGACCCCGGGCGAGGTCGCGGTCCCGGACGGCGGCGCCCCGGCGGCTCCGCGCCAGGTCGACGCCCTCGACGATGCCGCCCGCCCGCAGGAGCACGCCCGCGCTCGTGCCCTCCGGGCCGCAGACGACGTTGGCGCAGGTGTGCATCCCGTACGTGAAGTACGCGTAGAGGTGGCCGGGCGGCCCGAACATCGTCGCGTTGCGCGCCCGGCGCCCGCGGAACGAGTGCGAGCCCGGGTCCTCGCCGACGCCGCGGTAGGCCTCGACCTCGGTGAGACGGACGGCGACCCGCCCCTCCTCGGAATCGCGCGACAGCACCGCCCCGAGGAGGGCGGGCGCGACCTCGACGGCGTCGCGCGCGAAGAACGCGGCCTCGATCACGACGGGATCAGACCAGCTCGCCGTTGAGGCTCGCCACGACGACCACGAACACGAGGACGGCGACCGCGAGGCCGACCACGAGCGGCAGGAGCCACCGGTGCCGGGGCTCCGGTCGCTCGGGCCGGCGGCCGTTCGAGAGCGTCATGCGGGGGCGTCCGCGGATGCGGCCGCACGGCGCTCGGCCGCGGCATCGGCCCGGGAGCGGAGGGCCGCGACCCGCGCCACGAGCTCCGCGCGCTGCTCGTCGACGCGCATGCGCGCCGTGCCGCCGACACCGTCGCGGCTCGCCACCGACCCCTCGACGCTCAGGACCTCGCGGACCTCCGGCACGAGGTGCGGCGAGACCGAGCGCAGGTCGGCGTCGTCCAGGTCCTCGAGCCCCACGCCACGGGACTCGGCGAGCTTCACGAGCTCGCCCGTGATCTCATGCGCATCCCGGAAGGCCACGCGGTGCTTCACCAGCCACTCCGCCACGTCGGTCGCGAGCGAGAACCCCTGCGGCGCCAGCTCGGCCATGCGGTCGGTGTCGAAGCGGAGCGTCGCGATCATGCCGGTGAACGCGGGCAGCAGCACCTCGAGGGTCTGCACCGAGTCGAACACGGGCTCCTTGTCCTCCTGCAGGTCGCGGTTGTACGCGAGCGGGAGCCCCTTGAGGGTGGCCAGGAGCCCGGCCAGGTTGCCGATGAGGCGCCCCGACTTGCCGCGCGCGAGCTCGGCGATGTCCGGGTTCTTCTTCTGCGGCATGATCGAGGACCCGGTCGAGAACGCGTCGCTGAGCGTGACGAACCCGAACTCGCGCGTGTTCCAGAGGATGATCTCCTCGCTCAGCCGCGAGAGGTCGATGCCGACCTGCGCGAGCACGAACGCGAACTCCGCCACGACGTCGCGGCTGGCGGTGCCGTCGATCGAGTTCTCGGAGCTGCGGGCGAAGCCGAGGTCGCGGGCGACCGCGCCGGCGTCGAGGCCGAGGGTGCTGCCCGCGAGCGCTCCGGATCCGTAGGGCGACACGTCGGCGCGCGCGTCCCAGTCGGCGAGGCGCTCGAGGTCGCGCACGAGCGGCCAGCAGTGGGCCAGCAGGTGGTGCGCGAGGAGCACCGGCTGCGCGTGCTGCAGGTGGGTGCGCCCCGGCATGACCGCGCCGCCCGCCGCCTCCGCCTGCGCGGCGAGGGCGTCGACGAGGCGCACGAGCATCGCGTGGATCACCGAGGCGTGGTCGCGCAGGTACATGCGGACGAGGGTGGCGATCTGGTCGTTGCGGCTGCGGCCCGCGCGGAGCTTGCCGCCGAGCTCGGGTCCCGCGATGTCCATGAGGCCGCGCTCGAGCGCGCCGTGCACGTCCTCGTCGGCCTCCGATGCGACCAGGGCGCCCGAGCGCACGCGGTCCTCCAGGGTGTCGAGCGCCTGCAGCATGGACTGCCGCTCGGCGTCCGACAGGTAGCCGGCGGCCGCGAGGGCCCGGGCGTGCGCCCGGGACCCCGCGATGTCGTACGGCGCGAGCTGCCAGTCGAAGTGCGTCGAGCGGCTCAGCTCGACGAGCTCCGGCGACGGACCGCCGGCGAAGCGGCCGCCCCAGAGGGCACCCGCCTCGCCCGCCCGGGAGGACGGATCCGTGCTCTCGGTCATGCGGCTACTCCGCGGCGGGCGCGGCGTCGGGCGTCGCGGCGTCGGCGGCCAGCGCGGCCTGCTCGACCGCGAGGTCGCGACGGGCCGAGATCTTGCTCGGCAGCGACCACAGCTCGATGAAGCCCTTCGACAGCGACTGGTCGAACGTGTCGCCGGTGTCGTAGGTCGCGAGGTCGAAGTCGTACAGGCTCGTCTCGCTGCGCCGGCCGGTGACGACCGCGCGACCGCCGCGCAGCGTCATGCGGATGTCGCCCGAGACGTGGCGCTGCGAGTCCTCGATGAACGCGTCGAGCGAGCGCTTGAGGCCCGAGAACCAGAGCCCGTCGTAGACGAGGTTCGCCCAGTCCTTCTCGACGCCGCGCTTGTAGCGGCCGAGGTCGCGCTCGATCGTGAGGCTCTCGAGCTCCTCGTGCGCCTCGATGAGGGTCATCGCGGCCGGGGCCTCGTAGACCTCGCGGCTCTTGATGCCGACGAGGCGGTCCTCGACGACGTCGATGCGGCCGATGCCGTGCGCACCCGCCGCGGCGTTCAGCTCCTGGACGATGCGCAGCGGCGAGTAGCGCACGCCGTCGATCGCCACGGGGACGCCCGCCTCGAAGGTGATGGTGACCTCGGTGGCGTCGCGGAGGACGTCCGGGTCCTGCGTGTACTCGTAGAGGTCCTCGATGGGGCCGTTCCACGGGTCCTCGAGGAAGCCGGTCTCGACCGCGCGGCCCCACACGTTCTTGTCGATGGAGTACGGGCTCTTCTTGCTCTGCTCGATGGGGAGGTCGTGCTCGTTCGCGTAGACGATGGCCTTGTCGCGGGTCAGCGCGAGGTCGCGGACGGGCGCGATGGAGGTCAGGTCGGGCGCGAGCGCGGCGACGGCGGCCTCGAAGCGCACCTGGTCGTTGCCCTTGCCGGTGCAGCCGTGCGCGACGCTGTTCGCGCCGAGCTCGTGGGCGACGCGCGCCAGGTGCTTCGCGATCAGCGGGCGGCTGAGGCCCGAGACCAGCGGGTAGCGCTTCTGGTAGAGCGCGTTGGCCTTGAGGGCCGGGACGATGTAGTCGTCCGCGAACTCGTCCTTCGCGTCCACCACCACGGCCTCGACCGCGCCGCAGTCGAGCGCGCGCTGCCGGATGACCTCCATGTCCTCGCCGCCCTGGCCGACGTCGACGGCGAGCGCCACGACCTCCTTGCCGGTGGCGTCCTTGAGCCAGCCGATGCCGACTGAGGTGTCGAGTCCGCCTGAGTAGGCGAGGACCACGCGTTCGGCCATGTCGTTCTCCGTTTCCGTTGCTGGGTGTCTCGGGGGGTGCGTGCTGCCTACGCCTGGCGCAGGAGCCAGACGAGCAGCGCCTTCTGGGCGTGCAGGCGGTTCTCCGCCTCGTCCCAGACCACCGAACGCGGGCCGTCGATGACCTCGGCGGCCACCTCGTACTCGCGGTCGGCGGGCAGGCAGTGCAGGAAGATCGCGTCGTCGACCGCGTGCTCCATGAGCGCGGTCGTGACCTGGTAGGCGCCGAGGTCGGCCAGGCGCGCGGCCTTCTCCTCCTCGCGGCCCATCGACACCCAGGTGTCGGTGACCACGACGTCGGCGCCCGTGACGGCCTCGACCGGATCCGTGAGGACCCGGACGGAGCCGCCCGTGGACGCGGCGATGCGCTCGGCGTCCGCGACGACGGCCTCCGCGGGCACGTAGCCGGCGGGCGCCGCGATCCGCACGTGCATGCCCGCGGTCGCACCGGCGAGCAGGTAGGACTGCGCCATGTTGCAGGCGCCGTCGCCGAGGAAGGTCAGGGTCTGGCCGGCGGGGTCCCCGCGGTGCTCGCGGATGGTGAGCAGGTCGGCGAGGAGCTGGCAGGGGTGGAAGTCGTCGGAGAGCGCGTTGACGACGGGGACGGTCGTGCCCTCCGCCATCTCCTCGAGCCCGGCCTGCCCGTACGTGCGCCAGACGATGGCGGCGACCTGGCGCTCAAGCACCCGCGCGGTGTCGCTCGCGGTCTCCTTGCCGCCCAGCTGGCTGTTCGCCGTGCTGATGATGAGCGGGACGCCGCCGAGGTCGGCGATGCCGACCGCGAAGGAGACGCGCGTGCGGGTCGAGGACTTGTCGAAGATGACCGCGACGGTCTGCGGGCCCGCGAGGGGCCGCTCGGACCAGCGCTCGCGCTTCAGCCGCACCGCGAGGTCGAGCACCTCGGCCTGCTCGGCGGGGCTCAGGTCGTCGTCGCGCAGGAAGTGGCGGGTCATCGCATCGCTCGCTCTCGGGGGACTTGCGGATCCGACAAGCCTAGGGGACGCGCGGGGGCGGATCCGTCGCCGGGCACCCCCGCGCGGGGGTGCCCGGCGTGCGATCCGCGCGGCGGTGCAGGGGAGCCCGCGCCGGGCGGCGGACCGGCCCCCGCGGGGTCAGCGCAGGTGGCCGAGCGCCCGCCCGAACCGCTCGCGGAAGTCGCGCACCTCGGCGTCGCCCACGATCAGCGGCGGCGCGATGCGGAGGCTCCGGGCGTTCGGCGCGTTGATGATGAGGCCCTCGCCCAGCGCGGCGGCCGCGATGCGCCCGCCGTCCTCGTGGTGGAGGCCGACGCCGATGAGCAGGCCCCGGCCCCGGACCTCCGCGATCAGCGGCGACTCGAGGCCCGAGATGGCGGCGCGGATCTCCTCGCCGCGGCGCGCCGCGTTCTCGACGAGCCCCGCCTCCTCGATCTCGGCGAGGACCGCGTCGCCGGCCGCCGTGGCCAGCGGGTTGCCGCCGAACGTGGAGCCGTGCTGGCCCTTGGTGAGGAGGTCGGCCGCCGCGTCGAACGCGACGAGCGCCCCGATCGGGACGCCGCCCGCGATGCCCTTCGCGATGGTGACCGCGTCCGGGCGGACGCCCTCGTGCTCGTAGGCGAACCAGCGGCCCGTGCGGCCGACGCCCGTCTGGATCTCGTCGAGGATGAGCAGCGCGCCGTGCTCCCGCGTGAGCTCGCGGGCCCGGCGGAGGAACCCCGCCGGCAGGTCGACGACGCCGGCCTCGCCCTGGATGGGCTCGAGGACGAGCGCCTGCACCCGGTCGTCGATGGCGGCCTCGAGCGCCTCGAGCGTGGGCGCGATGTGCTCGACCCCGCCCGGGAGCGGCAGGAACGGCGCCTGCAGCGCGGGCTGCCCCGTGAGCGCGAGCGCGCCCATCGTCCTGCCGTGGAACGAGCCCTGCAGCGTGATGACGCGCGTGCGCCGGTCGCTCCCGTTCCGACGGGCGAGCTTGAACGCGGCCTCGTTGGCCTCGGCCCCCGAGTTGCCGAAGTAGACGCGGCCGGTGTCGCCCGCGCCCGTGATCCGGCGCAGGCGCTCCGCGAGCGCGATCTGCGGCGGCGTCGCGAAGTAGTTGGACACGTGCGCGAGCGTGGACACCTGCGCCGTGACGGCGCGGATGAGCGCCGGGTGCGCGTGCCCGAGCGAGTTGACGGCGATGCCCGCGAGGAAGTCGAGGTACTCGCGTCCCGTGGAGTCCCAGACGCGGCAGCCCTCGCCGCGCACGAGCATGGCGAGCGGCGGCGGCGAGGAGCGCATCATCGCCGTCTGGAAGCGGTCGGAC
Organism: Clavibacter sp. GW821-FHT01D01; assembly: GCF_059422605.1. Classification (NCBI taxonomy): domain Bacteria; kingdom Bacillati; phylum Actinomycetota; class Actinomycetes; order Micrococcales; family Microbacteriaceae; genus Clavibacter; species Clavibacter sp. GW821-FHT01D01. The sequence goes on along the minus strand of NZ_JBWKXC010000014.1, from coordinate 43,945 downwards.
CACTCGCTCTCCGTCTGCGTGGTGCGGCGCTCTGGCTGCGTCGTGGTCATGCGGGCACGACCTCCGTTCCGATTCCGTTCGTGGTGAAGATCTCGAGGAGCATCGAGTGCGGGATGCGGCCGTCGATGATGGCGGCCTTGGGCACTCCCCCGTCGACGGCCTCGAGGCACGCCGCCATCTTGGGGATCATCCCCGACTCGAGCGTCGGGAGGAGCGCGCGGAGCTCGTCCGCGCGGATGTCGGAGACGAGCGAGCCGCGGTCGGGCCAGTCCCGGTAGAGGCCGGCGACGTCGGTGAGGATCACGAGCTTCTCGGCGCCGAGCGCGACGGCGAGGGCGGCGGCCGCGGCGTCGGCGTTCACGTTCAGCGACACCCCCGGGTCGGACTCGTCGGGCGCGATGGAGGAGACGACGGGGATGCGCCCCGCGTCGAGCTGCGCGAGCACGGCCGTGGGATCCACCGCCACGACGTCGCCCACGAGGCCGAGGTCCACCTCGACGCCGTCGACGACCGCGCCGCGGCGGCGTCCCGTGAACAGGCCCGCGTCCTCGCCGGAGACGGCGGCCGCGAGCGGGCCGTGCGCGTTGATGCCGCGCACCACGTCGCGGCTCACCTGCCCGGTGAGCACCATGCGGACGACCTCGAGGACCTCGGGAGTGGTGACGCGGTATCCCCCGCGGAACTCGCTCTCGATGCCGAGGCGCGTGAGCATGGCGCTGATCTGCGGCCCGCCGCCGTGCACGACGACCGGACGGAGCCCCGCGTAGCGGAGGTAGACGACGTCCTCGGCGAACGTGCGCGTGAGGTCCTCGTCGACCATGGCGTTGCCGCCGAACTTCACGACCACGATGCGGTCGTGGAAGCGCTGCAGCCACGACAGGGACTCGATGAGCGTCGCCGCCTTCGACTCGGCCTGCGCCTGGTCGAGGTCCGCGTCCTCCTGGGTGATGCCGGTCACGTGCGTCCCGTCTGCGTCCGCCATCAGCTCGCGTACGCGCTGTTCTCGTGCACGTAGTCGTGCGTGAGGTCGTTGGTGAGGATCGTCGCCGTCGCGTCGCCCGCGTGGAGGTCGATCAGGACGCGCACGGACCGCGGGTGCAGGTCGACCAGGTCGCGGCTCTCGTGCGGCTCGCCCGCCCGGCAGACCTGCACGCCGTTGATCGCGACGTCGATGCCGTACGGGTCGAACGCCGCGCCCGTGGTGCCCACGGCCGCGAGCACCCGGCCCCAGTTGGGGTCGTTGCCGAACACTGCGGCCTTGAAGAGGTTGCTGCGCGCCACCGCGCGGCCCACCTCGACGGCGTCGGCGTCGTCGGCCGCGTGCACGACCTCGATGGCGATGTCGTGGGACGCGCCCTCGGCGTCGGCCTGCAGCTGCTCGGCGAGGTCGGCGCAGACGGCCGTGAGCGCGGTCCGGAACTCCGCGGCGTCCGGCACGACACCGGAGGCGGCGGACGCGAGCAGCGTCACCTGGTCGTTGGTCGACATGCAGCCGTCGGAGTCGAGCCGGTCGAAGGTGACCCGGGTGGCCTCACGCAGCGCCGCGTCGAGCGCGGCGGCGTCGAGGTCGGCGTCGGTGGTGATCACGACGAGCATGGTGGCGAGGCCCGGCGCGAGCATGCCCGCGCCCTTGGCCATCCCGCCCACCGTCCAGCCGGCGTCGGATGCGCGGATCGACTGCTTGGGGCGGGTGTCCGTGGTCATGATGGCGCGCGCGGCGTCGTCCCCGCCGTCCTCGGCGAGCGCGACCGCGACGCGCGCGACCCCGTCCTCGAGCCGGTCGAGCGGGAGCTGCTCGCCGATGAGGCCCGTGCTGCACACGAGAACGTCGCCGCTGGATACGTCGAGCGCGCGGCCGACCGCCTCCGCCGTGGAGTGCGTCACCTGGAAGCCGCGGGAGCCCGTGTAGCAGTTGGCGCCGCCGGAGTTGAGGACGACCGCGCTCACGAGCCCGTCGCCGATGACCTGGCGCGACCAGAGGATGGGGTTCGCCTGGCAGCGGTTGCTGGTGAACACGGCGGCCGCGGCCTGCGACGGACCGAGGTTCCGGACGAGGGCGACGTCGAGCGCACCCGTGGACTTGAGGCCCGCGGCGACCCCTCCGGCGACGAAGCCGCGCGCGGCGGTGACGCTCACGGGGCGACGCCGTTCACGGGGAGGCCCATGCCCTCGGGCAGCCCCAGGGCGATGTTGGCCGACTGGATCGCGGCGCCCGCCGTGCCCTTGACCAGGTTGTCGATCGCGGTGACCGTGACGACGCGGCCCGCGGCCTCGTCGATGGCGAGGCCGACGAGGGCGGTGTTGGATCCGGTGACGTCGGACACGTTCGGGAACGCCCCCTCCGGCAGGAGGTGCACGAACGGCTCGTCGGCGTAGGCGAGCTCCCAGGCCGCGCGCACGTCGTGGGCGGAGAAGCCGGGGGCGAGGCGCGCGGTGGCCGTGGCGAGGATCCCGCGGGCCATCGGCACGAGCACCGGCGTGAAGGAGACGCTCACGCGCCGGCCGCCCGCCGTCTCGAGGTTCTGCCGGATCTCCGGCGTGTGGCGGTGGGTGCCCCCGACCGCGTAGGCGCTCGCGGATCCGAGGACCTCGCTCGCGAGGAGGTTCGTGCGGAGCGCCCGGCCGGCGCCGGACGGGCCGACCGCGAGGACGGCGACGACGTCCTCGGGCTCGATGACGCCCGCGCGGATCCCGGGCTGGAGCCCGAGGGTGATGGCGGTGACGTTGCACCCGGGCACCGCGATGCGCTTCACGCCGGACAGGCGCGTGCGCTGGGTGCCGCCCTCCTCCGCGTGCAGGAGCTCGGGGAGCCCGTACGGCCAGGCGCCCGCGAAGTCGCCGCCGTAGAACGCGTCCCACGCGCCCTCGTCGACCAGCCGGTGGTCGGCGCCGCAGTCGACGACGAGCGTCGAGTCGTCGAGCTCGGCCGTGATGGCGCCCGACCTGCCGTGCGGCAGCGCCAGGAAGACGACGTCGTGTCCGGCCAGCTGCTCCGCCGTGGTCTCGACGAACGTGCGGTCGGCGTACGAGGTGAGGTGCGGGTGCACCTGGCGCAGACGCTCGCCCGCGTTCTGGAAGGCGGTGAGCGTCTGGACCTCGAGGCGCGGGTGGTCGGCGAGCAGACGGAGGAGCTCCCCGCCCGCGTAGCCGCTGGCGCCCGCGACGGCGACTGAGAATGACATGCATCAAATCTAGTGCCGGTGCGGGAGGCGCCCCGTCGGCGGCGGGGCGCGGACGCGAGCGCGGGCGGGCCCTCCGGAGGAGGAGCCCGCCCGCACGACGCCTCGGCGGCGCCCGGGTGAGCCGCCGCTACTCGCGGAGCGTCGCGCCGAAGCGCTCGGCGGCGAGCCGCACGGACCCGTCGCGGGCCGCGCTGGCCTCGGCGGCGGTGAGCGTGCGGTCGGGAGCGCGGAACCGGAGCGCGTACGTGAGCGAGCGTGCGCCCTCCGCCACCCCCGAGCCGCGGTAGTCGTCCACCAGGCGGGCGGACTCCAGCAGCTCGCCGGCGCCCTGGATGACCGTGCGGAGGACCTCCCCCGCCGGCACCTCGAGCCCGACCACGAGGCTGAGGTCCTGCGTCGCGACGGGCATGGACGTGAGCGGGCGCACGTCGACCGTGCCGCCCGCCAGCGCGACGAGCCGGTCGAGGTCGACCTCGGCGAGCGCGACGCGGTCGGGGAGGTCGAGCTCCGCGGCCAGCGCGGGCAGGAGCTCGCCCGCGAAGCCGACGATGACCGGGCCGTCCGCGGTCACGGCCTCGACCGCGGCAGTGCGCCCCGGGTGCATGGCCAGGTGCGCGCCCTGCTCGAACCGGATCTCCACGCCCACCGCGTGCGCGAGCTGCCGCACGGCGTCGAGCGCGTCGATCAGCCCGGCGCGCTGCGCGGGGGTGCCCGGCTGCTTCGGCACGGCGTCGCCGAGGATCAGGACGCCGACGTGGCGCGGCTGCGGCGGGATGCCCGCGTCGAGACCCCGCAGGGCGTCCGCGTCGGGACGCGCGGCCCCGGGCGGCATCTGCGGCGAGCCGTACGCCACCCCCGCGGACGGGAGGAACACGGTGCCGGCCTCGAAGAGCGCGAGGTCGGTGGATCCGCGCGACAGGTTCCGCCGTGCGATGTCGATGAGGCCGGGCAGCAGCGAGCGACGCAGGTACGGGAACGCCACGTCGAGCGGGTTGGCGAGCCGGACGGCGGGGGCGTCCTCGCGGTCGGCGGCGCCGAAGCGCGCGTTCTGCGCCTCGGAGGCGAACGGGGAGCCCATGACCTCGGCGAGCCCGCCCGCGGCGAGCGCGAGCGAGGCCTGGCGGCGGAGGCGCTGCGCCGTGGTGAGACCGCGGCCGGGAGGCGCGACGGGCAGCACGGCGGGGATCCGCTCGTAGCCGACGATGCGCGCGACCTCCTCCACGAGGTCGGCGCGGTGCCGGAGGTCCGGACGCCAGGTGGGCGGCGTGACGGCGAGCACGCCGTCGCGCTCCTCCAGGGCGCAGCCCACGTCGACGAGCGCACGGCGCACCTCGTCGGCCGTGTAGTCGACGCCGACGAGCGACGCCGGGTACCCGAGCGGCAGCTCGATGGCCGCGGGCGCCGTGGTGGTGTCGAGGATCGAGCCGAGGCCCTCCGCGTGACCGCCGGCCAGCTCCTCCAGGAGCTGCACGGCACGGGCCGCCGCGGCGGGCGCGATGCGCGGGTCGACGCCGCGCTCGAAGCGCTTGGACGCCTCGCTCGGCAGCTTGTGGCGGCGGGCGGTGCGGGCGATCGACACGGGGTCGAATCCGGCCGCCTCGATCAGGACGCGGCGGGTGTCCGCGCCGATCTCCGTGGCCGCGCCGCCCATGACGCCCGCGAGCCCGACGGGCCCCGAGTCGTCGGCGATGACGAGGTCCTCCGCATGCAGCGCGCGCTCCCGCCCGTCGAGGGTGACGAGCGTCTCCCCCTCGGCGGCGCGTCGGACGACGATGCCGCCCTGGAGCCGGTCGAGGTCGTAGCCGTGCAGCGGCTGGCCGAGCTCGAGCATGACGTAGTTGGTGACGTCGACGACGAGCGAGATCGAGCGGATGCCCGCGAGGGTCAGCCGCGAGACCATCCACGGCGGGGTGGGGCGGGACACGTCGACGCCGGAGACGACGCGCGTGACGAAGACGTCGGATCCGACGCGGCCGCGGAGGGGCGCGGCGTCGTCCACGCGCACGTCGACGCCGGTGGCGGGCGCATCCGCGGTGAGGAGCGCCAGCGCGTCGGCCGGGTCCGTGAACGCCGCCCCCGTGGCGTGGGCGTACTCGCGGGCGATGCCGCGGATCGAGAACGCGTACCCGCGGTCGGGCGTGACGTTGACCTCGACGGCCCGGTCGTCGAGGTGCAGGAGCGCGAGCGCATCCGTGCCGACCTCGGGGTCGAGGCCGAGGGCGGACAGGACGAGGATCCCGTCGTGCTCCTCGCCGAGGCCGAGCTCGCGGGCCGAGGCGATCATGCCGTCGGAGACGTGCCCGTAGGTCTTCCGCGCGGAGATGGGGAACGGGCCGGGCAGCACGGCGCCCGGCAGGCTCACCACCACCTTGTCGCCGACGACGAAGTTGTGCGCGCCGCAGACGATGCCGCGGACGTCGCCGCCGCCGTCGGCCGCCGCGGCGCCCTCGGGGGCGACGCGGACGCTGCACCAGTTGATGGTCTTGCCGTTGGTCTGCGGCTCGGGGGTCGCCTCGAGCACCTGCCCGACGACGACGGGACCCGAGATCGGGAACGCGTGCACGTCCTCCTCCTCGAGGCCCACCCTCACGAGGGAGGCGTGGACGTCCTCGGGGCTGACGCCCGCGGGGAGCTCGACGTGCTCGCCGAGCCAGCTGATCGGGATCCTCACGACTACACCACCATCCCGAACTGCGCGCCGAATCGGATGTCGCCCTCGACGATGTCGCGCATGTCGGAGAGGTCGTTGCGGAACATGAGGGTGCGCTCGGTGCCCATCCCGAACGCGAAGCCCTGGTACTCGTCCGGGTCGATGCCGGCGGAGCGGAGCACGTTCGGGTTCACCATGCCGCAGCCGCCCCACTCGATCCAGCGCGGTCCGCCCGCGGCGGCCGGGTGCCAGACGTCCATCTCGGCGCTCGGCTCGGTGAAGGGGAAGTAGTTCGGGCGCAGCCGGATGCGGGCCTCGTCGCCGAACATCGAGCGCGCGAAGTGCTCGAGCGTGCCGCGGAGGTGCGCCATGGTGAGGCCGCGGTCGATCGCGATGCCCTCCACCTGGCGGAACGCGGGCGTGTGGGTCGCGTCGAGCTCGTCGCTGCGGAAGGTGCGTCCCTGCGCGATCGTGTAGACGGGCAGCCGGTCCTGCAGGAGCGTGCGGATCTGCACGGGCGACGTGTGCGTGCGCAGCACGAGGTGCGCGTCCGTGGGGTCCACGTAGAAGGAGTCCTGCATGGCACGCGCCGGGTGGTCCGGCGGGAAGTTCAGGGCGTCGAAGTTGAACCACTCGCTCTCGAGCTCGGGGCCCTCGTTCACCTCCCAGCCCATGCCGACGAAGATGTCGGCGATGCGCTCCTCGAGCATGGTGAGGGGGTGCCGCGAGCCCGCGCGCCAGCGGCTCGGCAGCGCGGTGACGTCCACGGCCTCGGCGACGAGGCGCGCGGCGGCCTCCTGCTCCTGGATCTCCGCCTCCCGCGCCTGGAACGCCTGCGTGACGCGGGCACGCGACTGGCCGACGAGCCGGCCGGCGTCCTTGCGCTGTTCGGGCGGCAGCGAGCGGAGCGATCCGTTCAGCCGGGCGAGCGGGGAGGCCTCGCCGATGTGGGCGGTGCGCGCCTGCGCGAGGGATGCGGAGTCGGTGGTCGCGGCGAGCGCGGCCAGCGCCTGCTCGACGGCGGCGCCGACGCTCTCCTCGGAGATCTGGGGTTCGGACATGAGGCCCGAGTCTACCGATCGGGCACCCCGCTCCCCGTCCGCGCCGGGCCGGAGGGGCGCGGCGACGAGCGCGCTCCCGGCGCCTACGCGCCCTGCGAGGTCCCCGCGGCGACGGTCTTCGCCATGCGCGGTCCGCGCTTCCGGGCGAGGCGTCGGGCGATGGTCGACACGGTGAGGTTCAGGACGAGGTACATGCCCACCATGACCACGAAGATCGGCAGCGAGTTCGCGCGGCTCGTCGCCTCGAGGATCAGCTCGCCCTGCTTGGTGAGGCCCACGAGGCTCACGATCGTGCCGAGGGCGGTGTCCTTGATGAGGACCACGAGCTGGGCGACGATGATCGGCAGCATCGTGCGGAACGCCTGGGGGAACTCGACCAGCAGGCGGTTCTGCAGCGGGCGCAGGCCGATGGCGAGACCCGCCTCGCGCTGTCCGCGCGGCAGCCCGAGGATGCCGGAGCGCAGCGCCTCGCCGATGATCGCGCCGTTGTACAGCGTGAGCGCCGTGACGACCGACCAGTACGGGCCGATGGGGAAGATCAGGTAGATGAACAGCATCATCAGCAGCACCGGCATGCCGCGGAAGAACTCGAGCACGACCGTGACCGCGTAGCGGACGACCCGGTGCTCGCTCATCCGCAGGAGCGCGAGCACCATGCCGAGGAGGATCGCCAGCACGGCGGCGACTGCGGCGGACTGCAGGACGACCCACAGGCCCTTCAGCAGCAGGCCCCACACGAGCGGGTCGTTGAGCACGAGCCAGATGTCGGGGCTGAACTGCCCGGCCTGCTGGAGGCGGACGGCGGCGAAGGCCAGGACGGCGACGAGGACGACGCCCGTGACGATCGAGAGGATGCGCGAGCGCCGGCGGGCACGGGGACCGGGGACGTCGTAGAGGACCTGGCTCATCGGGAGACCGCCACTCGCTTCTCGAGGTGGTCCGCCAGCTGGCCGAGCGGGACCGTGATGATGAGGTAGAAGAACGCCACGCCGACGAACACCCAGACGACCGCGTTCCCGTTGGCGTTCGCGACGTCGCGGCCCACGTTGAACAGCTCGTAGATGAAGTAGGCGCCCGCGATGGACGTGTTCTTGGTGAGCGCGATGATCACGTTGATCAGCGGGGGCACCACCGTGCGGAGCGCCTGCGGCAGGATCACGTGCCCCAGCGTCTGCGAGAACGTCAGCCCGATGCTGCGCGCCGCCTCGGCCTGGCCGACGGGGACGCTGTTGATGCCCGACCGGATCGCCTCGGCGAAGAACGGCGCCGTGTACAGCGTGAGCGCGAGCACCGCGGCCGTCATGAACGGCAGGGCGCCCGAGATGGAGGTGATCACGACGCTGAAGAAGGTGAAGACGAGCAGCAGCGGGGTGTTCCGCAGCAGCTCGACGTAGACGGTGGAGGTGGCGCGGAGGCTCGCGACGGGCGAGATCCTCATGGCGGCGATCACGACCCCGAGCGGGAGCGCGAAGAGCACCGTGGTGAGGAGGAGGCGCAGCGTGCCGCCGAACCCCCGCAGGAACACGTCGAGATTGTCGAGGATCACGTCCACGGCACACCTCCTGGCTGGGCACCGGCGGGGCCGGGCGGGTCGGGTCGGGGCACGGGGACCCCGGACAGGGACGGGTCCCGCACGCGCGGGGCGTGCGGGACCCGGTGGTGCTAGTAGCGGTCGATCGCCGGGGGCTCCGGCGTGTCGATGACCGTGCCGGCCGTCGCCTCGAACAGGCGCGCCCAGGTGCCGTCGTCGTAGGCCTCCTGCAGCGTGTCGTTGATGAACGTGCGGAACGCCTCGTCGTCCTTGGCGATGCCGATGCCGTAGGGCTCCTCCGTGAAGGTCTCGCCGTCGCCGACGAGCTTGAACTCGCCCTCGTTCTGGTCGATGAAGCCGGAGAGGATCACGTTGTCGGTGGTGACCGCGGAGACCTGGCCGTTGCGCAGCGGGTCGAGGCACTTGCTGTAGACGTCGGTCGGCACGACGACGGCGCCGAACGTGGCCTCGATGTTCGCGGCCGGGGTGGATCCGGCGACGGAGCAGACCTGCTTGCCGCGGACGTCCTCGGGCGTGTTGATCTCGGTGTCGTCCGCGAGGACCATCAGCGCCTGGCCGGCGACGTAGTACGGGCCCGCGAAGTCCACGACCTCCTTGCGCTTGTCGTTGATCGTGTAGGTCGCGACGACCGCGTCGACCGAGCCGTTCTGGATGAAGGGCTCGCGGTTGGCCGAGACCGTCTCCGTGAACTGGATGTCGTCGAAGCCGATGCCGAGCTTGCTGGCGATGAGCGCCGAGATCGCGACGTCGAATCCGGCGGGCTTGCCGTCGAGGCCCGCGAGGCCGAACAGCGGCTGGTCGAACTTCGTGCCGACCTTCATCGAGCCGGCCTCGGCGAGGCGCGCCATGGTGGTGCCCTCGTCGAACGTGGGGTCCTCGGCGAGCTCGAGCTTGTAGGGGCCGTCGCCGTTGGCGGGGGCGTCGGTGCCCGCGTCGACGGCTCCGCCGGAGGCGCTGCCGGCCGCGCCGCAGCCGGTGAGGCCGACGACGACCGCGGCGGCCGCCGCGAGGATGGAGAGGTTCCTGTGCTTCATGGTTCCCGTTTCTCTGCTGGTGAGGTGGATGACGGATGCGAGGGGGATCGCGCGTGGTGCGGTGGTGCGGGTCGTGCGGCACCCGGACGGGCCTGCCTCGACGGCGACCGGGGGCGGTGAGCGGGAGGGCGCGTGCCCTCCGCGCGCGTCAGTGGGCGAGGATCTTCGAGAGGAAGTCCTTCGCGCGGGGGCTCTGCGGGTCGTCGAAGAACGCCTGCGGGGTGGTGTCCTCCTCGATGGCGCCGTCGGCCATGAAGATCACGCGGTCGGCGGCCTTGCGGGCGAAGCCCATCTCGTGGGTGACGACCATCATCGTCATGCCGTCCTTGGCGAGGCCGACCATGACGTCGAGGACCTCGGTGATCATCTCGGGGTCGAGCGCGGAGGTCGGCTCGTCGAGGAGGATCAGCTTCGGGTCCATGGCCAGGGCCCGGGCGATGGCGACGCGCTGCTGCTGGCCGCCGGAGAGCTGGGCGGGCATCTTCTGGGCCTGGTTCGCGACGCCGACGCGGTCGAGGAGCTCCATCGCCCGCTTCTCCGCCTCGGCCTTGCCCTTCTTGCGGACCTTGATGGGCCCGAGGGTCACGTTCTCGAGCACCGTCTTGTGCGCGAACAGGTTGAACGACTGGAACACCATGCCGACGTCGGCGCGGAGGCGCGCGAGCTCCGCGCCCTCCGACGGGAGGTCCTCGCCGTCGATGGAGATGGTCCCGTCGTCGATGGTCTCGAGCCGGTTGATGGCCCGGCACAGCGTGGACTTGCCCGACCCGCTGGGGCCGATGACGACGACGACCTCGCCGCGGTTCACCGTGGTCGAGATGTCCTTGAGGACGTGCAGGTCCCCGAAGTGCTTGTTGACGTGTGAGACGACGACCAGGGGCTCGCCCACCGCTGCTGCGGCGTTCGAGGCGCGGTCCGCCGTGTGGCTCGGCTCCATGCGAACACCATATCCGTGACGGTGTTTCGTCCGCGTTTCCGGGCGGCATCGTCACCCACTCGTGACGCGGGGCCGGCCTTTCCGCCGGTCAGACCGGGAGATGACCGGTCGCGCGCGCACGCGGACGCCCCACGGACGCGCCCTGGCAGACGGCCGGGAACCGGCTCGACGCCCTCAGGCGCGCTGGGCGAACGCGGACTCGTACAGGCACACGGACGCTGCCGTGGCGAGGTTCATCGACTCCGCCTGCCCGTAGATCGGCACGACGACAGCGCGGTCCGCGAGGGCGAGGTGCTCATCCTGGAGGCCCCGGGCCTCGTTGCCGAAGAGCCATGCGGTGGGCGCCGCGAGACCGCCGGACGTGCGCTCGGCGAGGAGGTCGTCGCCCTTCACGTCCGCCGCGAGCACCTGCAGGCCCGCCGCCCTCACGCGCTCGAGCACCGCGTCCAGCTCCGGCATGATCGCCACGGGCAGGTGGAAGAGGGAACCGGTCGTCGCGCGGACGACCTTCGGGTTGTAGAGGTCGACCGAGCGGCCGGTGAGGATCACGGCGTCGGCGCCGGCCGCGTCGGCGGCCCGGATGATGGTGCCCGCGTTGCCGGGGTCGCGCACCTCCTCGAGGATCGCGATGAGCCGCGGCTCGTCGCCCAGGATCTGCTTGAGCGAGGTCGGGAACTGCCGGCAGACGCCGACGACGCCCTGAGGGGTGACCGTGTCGGCCATGGAGGCGATGACGTCCTCCGTCACGAACTCCACCTCGATGCCCGACTCGCGCACGGCGCGGGCGAGGTCGGGGTACCGGTCCAGGGCCGTGGGCGTCGCGAAGAGCTCGAGCACCAGGTCGGGACGGAACGCCAGGGCCTCGGACACGGCCTGCGGCCCCTCGAGCAGGAAGAGCCCGGTGTCGGCGCGGGCGTCCCGCTTCGCGAGCTTGGCGACGCCGCGGACGCGCGGGGAACGGGGGTTGTCGAGCATGGGCCCAAGACTAATGGCGCGCCCCCGGCAGGGGACGCGCCATCAGCGGTTCGGTGCGGTGCGTGCTACGCGTTCGCGGCGACCTTGGGGGCCGAGGTGTTCGCGGGCAGCGCGGCCTTGGCCGTCTGGACGAGCGAGGCGAAGGTCGCGGGCTCGTGGACGGCGAGGTCCGCGAGGATGCGACGGTCGACCTGGACGCCGGCGAGGGCGAGGCCCTGGATGAGGCGGTTGTACGTGAGGCCGTTCGCGCGCGCGGCGGCGTTGATGCGCTGGATCCAGAGGCGGCGGAACTCGCCCTTCTTGGCGCGGCGGTCGCGGTACGCGTAGACGAGGGAGTGGGTGACCTGCTCCTTGGCCTTGCGGTACAGGCGCGAACGCTGCCCGCGGTAGCCGGCGGCGCGCTCGAGGATGACCCGACGCTTCTTGTGGGCGTTGACGGCCCTCTTGACTCTTGCCATTTCAGTGATTCCTATTCGAGTTCAGGTGTCGCGGACGACGAGGGGCCTAGCGGCCGAGGAGCTTCTTGGCGACCTTCATGTCGGCCTTGGCCAGGGGCTGGTCCTGGTTGAGTCGCGCCTTGCGCTTGGAGGACTTGACCTCGAGGTTGTGCCGCATGCCGGCCTGCTGCTTCATGATCTTGCCGCTGCCGGTGACCTTGAAACGCTTCTTGGCACCCGAGTGGGTCTTCTGCTTAGGCATTGTTCTCTTCTCTCGCTTCTCGTGCGCTCGCCTTGGTGGCGTCGCGCTTCGCGTTGGCCTCGGCCTTGGCCTCGGACTTGTTCTTGTGCGGTCCGATGACCATGACCATGTTGCGGCCGTCGATCGTGGGGGTGGACTCGACGCTGCCGAACTCGGCGACGTCCTCCGCGAACATCTTGAGCAGGCGCACGCCCTGGTCGGGACGCGACTGCTCGCGCCCGCGGAACAGGATCATGGCCTTGACCTTGTCGCCGTCCTGCAGGAAGCCCTCGGCGCGCTTGCGCTTGGTCTCGTAGTCGTGCTTGTCGATCTTCAGGCGGAAGCGCACCTCCTTGAGGATGGTGTTCGCCTGGTTGCGGCGAGCTTCCTTGGCCTTCTGCGCGGCCTCGTACTTGAACTTGCCGTAGTCCATGATCTTCGCCACGGGGGGCTTGGAATTGGGCGCGACCTCGACGAGGTCGAGGTCGGCTTCCTGCGCGAGCCGGAGTGCGACGTCGATGGATACGACGCCGACCTGCTCGCCTGCTGGGCCAACGAGGCGAACCTCGGGAACTCGGATTCGATCGTTGGTACGGGGATCGCTGATGGACTGCTCCTATTCGTGTCTTCGGGTGGCCCGGCGGCTCTCGGAGCCGCTCGGATTCGAGACGAGGAGGGTTCTTCACCAGGGTGCGACGGTTCCGTCGTACTCGGCAACACGCCCATGCCCGCGATGCGGGGCTCCCGTCGTGCGCCGCTCCTCGGGAGGAACGGCATCGGACGGGGGAGCGAAATCGACCCGGTAACCTATGGAGGCGGTCAAGCGCGGGTGGGAGATCAATCCTCTTTCGAACCGGGACTGTGACAACCCCGGAGCCGTCGACGAGCATAGCAGACGCCGACCCCGCCCCGGAAGGGCGGGCGTCGACCGGGCCCGCCGCCTCCGCCGCCATCCGGCACCGCCACCGAGCCCGAGGACTGACATGACCGACTCGCCCCGCCCCGACGCCGCTCCCGCCGACCCCGCGTCCGCCGGACCCGCCGACGCCCACGTGCACCGCTTCGAGGAGCCCGCCGACCCGTCCGCTACGGGCACCGGCGCCGCTGCCGGCGTCGCCGACGACGACACGGCCGGATTCGTCGCCGACCAGTACGCGCGCGACATCGCCGAGGTCTCGGCCGTCGAGGTCATCACCACCACGGCCGTCCACCTCATGAGCGCGGCCGCCGTCAAGTGCGGGCTCGCCGACGACCCCGCGACGCAGACCGACCTCGCCGAGGCGCGGAAGCTCATCATCTCGCTCGCCGGGCTCGTCACCGCCGCCTCCCCCGAGCTCGGCGACCAGCACGCCCGCAGCCTCCGCGACGGCCTGCGCTCCCTGCAGCTCGCCTTCCGCGAGGCCTCCCCCTACCCGGACGAGATCGGCAAGGGCCCGGGCGAGAAGTACACCGGCCCCGTCTCGTAGCGGGACGGCGTCGCACGGCGCCCGACCAGGATCCGCCCGCGGTCGGGCCTCGCCGGCAGGGGCCTCAGGACGCCGACGTGATCCGCAGCGCCATGCTGTCCACCCGCTGCGCGATCACGTCGCTGCGCGACCACGCGTCCTGCAGCCGTGCGAGCAGCCCGTCGAGCGCGGCGCGGTCGAGTCCGTCGACGAGCGCGAGCTCGATCACCAGCTCCGGCCCCTCCAGGCGCGCGCGCGGATCCCCCGTCGCGGTGCGGAGCGACACGACCGCCGGCTCCTCGTCGACGCCGGCCCGCAGCGCGGCGGCGACCTCGGGGTCCTCCGGGCTCGGGATCCAGGGCAGCGATCGCGCGACCGCCCAGACGGCGGGTCGGCGCAGCACGAACTCGGTGTCGGACATGGGGTCGAGCACGACGAGGTCGGTCTCCTCGCTGGCGGCGGCCAACGCCACGCGGACCGCGTCGGCGGGGACGGGCCGCGCCGCCGGATTCCAGCGGCCCATGGCCGTGACCGAGGTGAACACCGGCATCACGGTGCGGCCGTCCGGGCCCTGGACCGTGATGATGGACAGCTCGGCGCTCTTGTCGACGGTCAGCCCGTGCTCGCCGACGCCCTCCTCGCCCAGGCGGGCGACGAGCGGGATCAGCAGACGCGAGTCCCGCAGCGCGTCCACGACGACCTCCGGGCCCGCCTCACCGCGACCGTGCCGGGCGAGCGCCTCGGCCAGGGCAGGCGGCGCGGAGCCGTCGTCGCCGGGGAAGGCGGTCGGCTCGAACGATCGACCCGCCCACGGCGTCCCGGCCGAGTCCGCGGACGGGGAGGAGCCGGCCATCATTCCCCGGCGACGTCGAGCGCCTCGCCCAGCGTGAAGGCGCCGGCGTAGAGGGCCTTGCCGACGATGGCGCCCTCGAGGCCGAGCGGCACGAGCTCGCGGAGCGCCTGGATGTCGTCGAGGCTCGACACGCCGCCCGACGCCACGACGGGTCGGCTGGTGCGCTCGAGCACGTCGCGGAGGAGCTGCAGGTTCGGACCCTGGAGCGTGCCGTCCTTCGTCACGTCCGTCACGACGTAGCGCGCGCACCCGGCGTCCTCGAGGCGCTCGAGCACCTCCCAGATGTCGCCGCCGTCCTGCGTCCACCCGCGGGCGGACAGCGTGCGTCCGCGGACGTCGAGACCGACCGCCACCGCCTCGCCGTGCTGCGCGATGACGCTGGCGGCCCACTCGGGGTTCTCGAGCGCTGCCGTGCCGAGGTTGATGCGCGTCGCGCCGCTCTCGAGCGCCACGTCGAGCGACCGGTCGTCGCGGATGCCGCCGGAGAGCTCGATCTGGACGCCGTCGATGGCGCGGATCACGCGGGCGATGACGGACAGGTTGTCGCCCCGGCCGAAGGCGGCGTCGAGGTCGACGAGGTGCAGCCACTCGGCACCCTGCTCGGCCCAGTCGCGGGCGGCGTCCACGGGATCCCCGTAGCCGGTCTCCGTGCCGGCCGCTCCCTGGGTGAGGCGCACGGCCTGTCCCCCCGCGACGTCGACGGCGGGCAGCAGGGTCAGGCGGGGCGTGGTGGTGAACTCGCTCATGGGGACCTTCCGAGGATCGGGCGTGCGGGCGTGCGGGCCGTCGGCGACGGCGGGAGAGGACGTCAGGCGGCGCGGAGGGTGCCGAGCCAGTTCGCGAGCAGCCGGATCCCGGCGTCGCCCGACTTCTCGGGGTGGAACTGCGTGGCGGTGAGCGGGCCGTTCTCCACGGCGGCGACGAACCGCTCGCCGTGGGTCGCCCAGGTCACCCGGGGCGCGGGGAGCGGGGGGAGCGGATCGATGCCCCACGCCCTGGCTGCGTACGAGTGGACGAAGTAGAACCGCTCCTCCTCGAGGCCGGCGAACAGCGCGGAGCCCTCGGGGACGTCCACGGTGTTCCAGCCCATGTGCGGGAGGACGTCCGACTCGATGCGGTCTACCGTGCCCGGCCACTCCCCCAGGCCCGCGACGTCCACGTCGCGCTCGACACCCCGGTCGAACATGACCTGCATGCCGACGCAGATGCCGAGCACCGGGCGCCCGCCGGCCAGACGGCGGTCGACGATGCGGTCGCCCCCGGCCGCGCGGAGAGCGCTCATGACGGCGGAGAACGCGCCGACGCCGGGGACGAGGAGGCCGTCGGCCTCGTGCGCGCGCCTCGTGTCGCCCGTCAGCTCGACGTCGGCGCCCGCCAGCTCCAGCGCCTTGACGGCGGAGTGCACGTTGCCGCTGCCGTAGTCGAGGACCACGACGGAGGGGCGCGTCACAGGGCGCCCTTCGTGGAGGGGATCCCGGACACGCGCGGGTCGAGCTCCTTGGCCTGACGGAACGCGCGGGCGAACGACTTGAACTCCGCCTCGGCGATGTGGTGCGGGTCGCGACCGCCCAGGACGGTCACGTGGACGGTGAGGCCCGCGTGGAAGGTGATGGCCTCGAACACGTGGCGGACCATGGACCCGGTGAAGTGCCCGCCGATGAGGTGCATCTCGAAGCCCGCGGGCTCGCCGGAGTGCACGAGGAACGGCCGGCCGGAGATGTCGACGACGGACTGGACGAGCGCCTCGTCGAGCGGGACGAGCGCATCGCCGAAGCGCGCGATGCCGGACTTGTCGCCGAGCGCCTCGCGGATGGCCTGGCCGAGGACGATGCCGACGTCCTCCACGGTGTGGTGCACGTCGATGTGGGTGTCGCCCGTGGCGGTGACCTTCAGGTCGGTCAGCGAGTGCTTCGCGAAGGCGGTGAGCATGTGGTCGTAGAACGGGACCGAGGTGCTGATCTCGGAGGCGCCGGTGCCGTCGAGGTCGAGCCGGAGATCGATGCGGGACTCGCTGGTCTGCCGCGTGACGTGCGCGGTGCGCGCGGGGGTGCTCATGATGACCATGCTACCGACCGGTCCCGACGGGCCCGCCCCGGTGCCGGCCGCCACCAGGAGCCGAGGCGGACCCGCGCCCTCCCGCCGCCGAGGAGGGACGCAGGATCAGTGCGCGTACTCGGCGGGGACGGCGAGCTGCTGGCCGGCCGCGACGTCCGACGTGGGCAGGCGGTTGAGGTCGACGACCGAGGCGATGACGTCGCGCGGGTCCGCGGACGGCGCGATCTCCTCCGCGAGGTCCCACAGGGACTGGCCGCTCGAGACCGTCACGTACTCGAACGTGGTGCCCGAGGCGTCCTTGGCTGCGACCGCCGCGCCGCCGTTGAGGGCGACGAGCCCGGCGCCGAGCGCGAGCGGGGCCGCGACCAGGGCGGTGAGGACGATGCGGCCGCGCCGCGTGATACGCAGGCGCGTGCGGGGCGCGACGGCGGCCTCCGGGGCGGATGCGTCGAGGACGGCGGCCGTGGTGGCATCGGCTGTGGTGACGGTGCGGAGTGCTGCTGCGGTGTTCATGGTGACCTCTCGTGCGAGACGGTGGGGCGTCGAGGCGACGCGCCCTGCGGTGCAGTGCGGTACGGCATGCGATGCGGGTCGGGCAGCCCGCACCCGGCTCTCGGCCGGGAGAGCCGGGTGCGAAGCTGTGTTCCGAACATACATTCGAATCACGGCCTCCGCAAGCCCTCATCGGCCTCGGACGGGCTCCGGACGCGCGACACGCTCGAACAGGTGTTTGCCCGGGGTGCCTCGGCTGGATACAGTTTCGAGTGCCTGGAGTCCATTCGACCGGGTACCACCGACATCGCCCCCGTGAGGGCGTCCGCCCGCCGGGCCGACGAGCCGCGGAGGCGTCGGCGACGAGAGGCGGACCGTGCCATGGCGGACGAGCGAGCAGCGGGCGGTGGCGCCACGAGGCGCCGCAAGAGCCTCAGCGAGAAGCAGATCTCGATCCTGGAGTTCATCCAGCGCACCATCGCCGGACAGGGGTACCCGCCGAGCATGCGGGAGATCGGCGACGCCGTCGGCCTCGCCTCGCTCTCGAGCGTCACGCACCAGCTGAACCAGCTCGAGCTCTCCGGCTACCTGCGGCGCGACCCGAACCGCCCGCGCGCGCTCGAGGTCCTCATCGACCTGCCCGGCACCGGCGCGGCGGAGGGCGGCGAGCCGGCGACGCCCGTCGGCGACGCCGCGATGGTGCCCATGGTCGGCCGGATCGCGGCCGGCATCCCCATCACCGCGGAGCAGATGGTGGAGGAGGTCTTCCCCCTCCCCCGGCAGCTCGTCGGCAAGGGCGACCTCTTCATGCTGCGGGTGGTCGGCGACTCCATGATCGACGCCGCCATCTGCGACGGCGACTGGGTGGTCGTGCGCCAGCAGAAGACGGCCGAGAACGGCGACATCGTCGCCGCCATGCTCGACGACGAGGCGACCGTCAAGGTCTTCCGCCAGCGCGACGGCCACACCTGGCTGCTGCCACGCAACAGCGCGTTCGAGCCGATCCTCGGGGACTTCGCCGAGGTCGTCGGCAAGGTCGTGGCGGTCATGCGCTCCGTCTGATCCGGCGCCGCATCGCGCACGAGAGCGGCCGTCCCCCGAGGGGGACGGCCGCTCTCGTGCGTCGCGGCGGCGCCGGTCAGCTCGCGGGCACCACCGCGTAGGCCTGGACCTGCGCCTCCTGCTCGGCCGTGACCAGCGCGCGCACGCGCGTGCCCTCCTCGACGTACGAGGTCTCGAGCACCTTCGCGCCGTCGTGCAGCATCGCGACGATCTCGCCGTGCTCGAAGGGCACCAGCAGGTCGACCTCGATGGTGGGCTGCGGGAGCAGCTCGGCGATGCGCCGACGCAGCTCGTCGACGCCCTCGCCCGTCCGGGCGGAGACGAAGACGCCCTGCGGCGCGAGGCCGCGGAGGACGACGCGGTCGTCGTCCGACGCGAGGTCGCTCTTGTTGAAGACGACGATCTCCGGGATCGACGACGCGTCGACCTCGGCGATGACCTCGTGGACGGTGGCGAGCTGCGCCGCCGGGTCCGGGTGCGAGGCGTCGACCACGTGGACCAGGACGTCGGCGTCGGCGAGCTCCTCCAGCGTCGAGCGGAACGCCTCCACCAGCTGGTGGGGCAGGTTCCGCACGAAGCCGACGGTGTCGGCGAGCGTGTACAGCTGCCCCTGGTCCGTCTCCGTCTTCCGCACGGTCGCGTCGAGCGTCGCGAACAGCGCGTTCTCGACGAGCACGCCGGCCTTCGTCACCCGGTTGAGGAGCGACGACTTCCCGGCGTTCGTGTACCCGACGATGGCGACCGAGGGCACGGAGTGCCGATCGCGGTTGGCGCGCTTGGTGTCGCGCGCCGGCTTCATCGCCTGGATCTGCTTGCGGAGCCGCGCCATGCGCGTGTTGATGCGACGGCGGTCGAGCTCGATCTTCGTCTCGCCGGGACCACGGGATCCCATGCCCGCCCCCGCGCCGCCCACCTGGCCGCCGGCCTGCCGCGACATCGAGTCGCCCCAGCCGCGGAGGCGCGGCAGCAGGTACTGCAGCTGCGCGAGCTCGACCTGGGCCTTGCCCTCGCGGCTCTTGGCGTGCTGGCTGAAGATGTCGAGGATGACGGCCGTGCGGTCGATGACCTTGACCTTCACCACGTCCTCCAGCGCACGCCGCTGGCTGGGCGCCAGCTCCGTGTCGGCGATGACGGTGTCCGCGCCGACGGCGGCGACGAGCGCGCGCAGCTCCTCCGCCTTGCCGCGGCCGAAGTAGGTGCTCGGGTCCGGCGTGGGACGGCGCTGCAGGAGCCCGTCGAGCACCACGGCGCCCGCCGTCTCGGCGAGGGCCGCGAGCTCCCGCATGCTGTTCTCGGCGTCGTCGACCGAGCCCTGGGAGTAGACGCCGATGAGCACGACGTTCTCCAGGCGCAGCTGCCGGTACTCGACCTCGGTGACGTCCTCGAGCTCGGTCGAGAGGCCGGCGACGCGGCGGAGCGCCTGCCGGTCGGCCCGCTCGCTCTGGTCGCCGTCGGATCCCTGCTCGGTGTCAGGGCTCGCGGACAGCGCCTGCGCGCCGGATCCGCGGAAGAGGGCGTAGCCGGCGGACCGCTCCTCCGCCCGGGCGAGGACGCGCGCGACGACGTCGTCCCCGATGCTGGTCTCGGTGGACGTCGTCGTCGTGTCCGCGGACTCGTGGTCGTGCTCGTCGTGCGTGATCATGTGCTCCCATCGTAGCCTCGGCGTCCGGTATCGTCCCGTGCATGGCCGACGCGCATTACTTCTCCTCGTCGCCGGCCGGGCCCCTGCGCACCCGCACGATCACGGTCGAGCTGGGCGGACGGACGGTCGACGTCGAGACCGCGGGCGGGGTGTTCAGTCCCGAGCACGTCGACCAGGGGACCCTCGTGCTGCTCCGGAACGTCCCGGCCCCTCCGGCGGAGGGGCACGTGCTGGACGTGGGATGCGGCTGGGGTCCCGTCGCGCTCGATCTCGCGATGCGGTCGCCGGCGGCCACCGTGTGGGCGGTCGACGTGAACGAGCGGGCCCTCGAGCTGACGCGGGCGAACGCCCGGTCCCTCGGTCTCGAGAACGTCAACGCCGTGCTGCCCGAGGATGTTCCCGCCGGGCTGTCGTTCGCCACCGTGTGGTCGAACCCCCCGATCCGCGTCGGCAAGGACGCGCTGCACGGCATCCTGCTCGACTGGCTCCCGCGGCTCGCGGCCGACGCCGACGCGTGGCTCGTCGTGCAGCGGAACCTCGGGTCCGACTCGCTGCAGCGCTGGCTCGTCGCGACCCTGCCGGACGGGCTCGAGACGACGCGCGCCGCGTCCGACAAGGGCTTCCGCGTGCTGCGGGTGCACCACGCCGCGGGCAGCAGCGGCGCCTAGCCGCATCGCTCCGCTCAGCGCGCCCGCCGCGGGCGCGATCCGGATCGCGCCCGCCCGAGGCGGGAGGCCGGATCAGGCCAGCGCCACGACCCCGTCGAACACGAGCTCCGCGGGACCCGAGAGCCCGACGTGCTCGCCGTCCTCCGTCGGGAACATCCGCACCCCGAGCACGCCCCCGGGCACCTGCACCCGCCACTGGTGCGGGGCCGCGGCACCCGCCCAGTGCCGGGTCGCGAGGGCGGCCGCCGCCGCGCCCGTGCCGCAGCTCAGCGTCTCGCCGCTGCCGCGCTCGTGCACGCGCATGGTGATGTGGCCGACGCCGTCCACCACGAGCGGGTCGGCGGGCACCACGAGCTCGACGTTCGCGCCGTCGGCGGGCTCGGGATCCAGCTGGGGGACGAACGCGAGGTCCGCCTCGGCCAGCTCGTCCTCGCTCGACAGCGCGACGACCACGTGCGGGTTGCCCACGTCGATGCCGAGGCCCGGCCGGGCGACCTGGAGGTCCTTCGCGCGCACGAGCGGCTCGCCGCCCGCGAGGGCCCAGCGGCCGAGGTCCACCTGGAAGCCGGAACCGCTGCGCTGCACGTCGCGGACGCCCGCGCGGGTGCCGATGGCGACGGTGCGTCCCGGCGGCAGCTCGATGAGCCCGTTCTCGATGAGGAAGAGCGTGAACACGCGGATGCCGTTGCCGCACATCTCGGCCGGGCTGCCGTCGACGTTGCGGTAGTCCATGAACCACTCGGCGTCCGGGTCCTCGTCGAGGGCGGCGCGGCCCTCGGGGATGCGGCGGGAGAGGACGGCGCGGATGGTCCCGTCGGCGCCGATGCCGAAGTGGCGGTCGCAGAGCGCCTGCACCTGGGTGTCGGTCAGGTCGATCTCGCCCGCGGGATCGGCGAACAGCACGAAGTCGTTGCCCGTGCCCTGGCCCTTGGTGAACTGCAGGTCTGCCATCCCGCCAGCCTACGGGCGCGCCGCCGGGAGGGCGCCGAGGGCGTGCGCGAGGAGGTCGGGGTCGCGCGCGTCGAGGCGCACCGCGTCGGCGTAGCGGCCGAACCACGACACCTGGCGGCGCGCGTACCGGCGGGTGAGCGCGCGCGTCTCCTCCACCGCCTCCGCCTCGCTCAGCTCGCCCGCGAGCTGCCGCGCCGCCTGCGCGTAGCCGATGGCTCGGGATGCCGTCACTCCGTCCGCGAGCCCCGCGGGCAGGAGGCGCGCGACCTCGTCGACGAGGCCCTCCGCCCACATCCCCGCCACACGCGCGTCGAGGCGCGGCACGAGCTCCTCCCGCGGCAGCGTCAGCGTGAGGATCCGGGCGGGACGCCACGCGCTCGGCTCGGCGGACGCGCGCTCCGGCTGCGGTCCCGTCATCTCGACGACCTCGAGGGCGCGCACGAGCCGTCGTCCGTTGTGGGCGCCGATGCGCTGGGCGGCGGCGGGATCCAGCTGCCGGAGCCGACGGTGCAGCATGCCGGGCCCCGTCTCGGCGAGCTCCCGCTCGAGCCGCTCGCGGATCTCGGGATCGGTGCCGGGGAACGCGTAGTCGAAGAGCACGGACGACGCGTACAGACCGGACCCGCCGACGAGGATCGGGACCGCTCCGCGGGCGAGGATGTCCGTGACCACCGCCCGGGCGTCCTCCTGGTAGGCCGCGACGGTGGCCTCCGCCGTCACGTCGAGGACGTCGAGGAGGTGGTGCGGCACCCCGCGCCGTCCGGCCTCGGGCAGCTTCGCGGTGCCGATGTCCATGCCGCGGTAGAGCTGCATGGCGTCGGCGTTGACGATCTCCGCGCTCCGGCCGTCCGACCGGAGCCGCTCCGCGATGTCCAGCGACAGGGCCGACTTGCCCGTCCCCGTGGCACCGACGACCGCGACGAGCCCGGTCACGCGTGCGGGTGGCGGGGCAGGGCCGTCGGGGCGCCGTCGCCGACGCGCAGCGACGGGAGGCCCAGGGAGACGCGCGGCGCTCCCCCGGCCGACGCGCCGACCGTGGGGGTCGGCACGCCGCAGGAGTCGGCCTGGGCGCGCTCGTACGCATCGCCGGCGCGGGTGCGGCGGATGCGCAGCGGAGCCTGGTCTACCGAGTCGGCGATCAGGTGGAACGGCGCCGCGCGGGTGATCTCCACCTGCACCGCGTCGCCGGGGCGGGGCTCGCCGCTGCCCGCGGGCACGTCGAGGTGCACGAGGCGCCCGTCCTGGGCCCGGCCGGTGACGCGTCGCGTGTCGCCGTCCTTCCGGCCCTCGTGGGCGCTGACGAGCACCTCGACGGTGCGGCCGACCACGCGCTGGTTCTCCTCGTGGCTGATGCGCTCCTGCAGGGCCGTGAGGCGCCCGTAGCGCTCGGCCACCACGTCCGCCGGGACCTGCTCGTCCATGGTCGCCGCAGGGGTGCCCGGGCGGATGGAGTACTGGAACGTGAACGCGGACGAGAACCGCGCCGCCTCGACCACGCGGAGGGTCTCCCGGAAGTCGTCCTCGGTCTCGCCCGGGAAGCCCACGATGATGTCGGTGGTGATCGCGGCGTCCGGGATGCGGGTGCGCACGCGGTCGAGGATCCCGAGGAAGCGCTCGGACCGGTAGGACCGCCGCATGGCCTTCAGGACCCGATCGGATCCGGACTGCAGCGGCATGTGCAGCTGCGGCATGACGGCGGGCGTCTCCGCCATCGCGTCGATGACGTCGTCGGTGAACGCGGCGGGATGCGGGCTGGTGAAGCGGATGCGCTCGAGGCCGTCGATGGCGCCCGCGGCGCGCAGCAGCTTGCCGAACGCCCGGCGGTCGCCGAACTCGACGCCGTACGAGTTCACGTTCTGGCCGAGGAGCGTGACCTCGACGGCGCCGTCGTCGACCAGCGCCTGGATCTCGGCGAGGACGTCGCCCGGCCGGCGGTCCTTCTCCTTGCCGCGCAGGGCCGGCACGATGCAGAAGGTGCAGGTGTTGTTGCACCCGACGGAGATGGAGACCCAGCCGCTCGCGATCTCGTCGCGCTTCGTCGGCAGCGTCGACGGGAAGGTCTCGAGGCTCTCCAGGATCTCGAGCTGCGCCTCGCCGTTGTGGCGCGCGCGCTCGAGGAGCGCGGGGAGGGCGCCCATGTTGTGGGTGCCGAAGACGACGTCGACCCACGGCGCCTTCTCCAGCACGGTCGCGCGGTCCTTCTGCGCGAGGCAGCCGCCGACGGCGATCTGCATGCCCTCGTGCCGGCGCTTGACGCCTGCGAGATGGCCGAGGTTGCCGTAGAGCTTGTTGTCGGCGTTCTCGCGGACGGCGCAGGTGTTGATGACCACGATGTCCGCCTCCGCTCCCTCGGCGGAGACGTACCCGGCCGCCTCGAGCGAGCCCGTGAGCCGCTCGGAGTCGTGGACGTTCATCTGGCAGCCGTAGGTGCGGACCTCGTACGTGCGGGGCCGGTCTTCAGCGGGAGGGACGGCGACACGGACATGCTCGGCGACGGTGCTCATGATCCGTCAATCCTACGTGCGGGGTCGCGGCCCGTTCCCCCGCACCGGATCAGCGGAAGCGGACGCGGGACGACCCGCGCCGGGTCGCCAGCGCCGCCTTCGCGGCATCGCGCACCACGCCGCCGCCGTAGCCGCGGCGCATCAGGAACGACGTCAGGCGCCGTTCGGCCGTCTCGTCGTCGTACGACGACAGCTGCCCGACGCGCTTCATGGCGACCTCGGTGGCCCGCGCCAGCTCGTCGTCCGGCTGCTCGGCCATGGCCTCCTCGATGACGAGCGGGTCGAGCTTGCGGCGGCGCATCTCCATCTCGACCGATCGTCGCCCGAGGCCCTTCCGGTCGAGGTGCGTATGCAGGATCTGCTCCGCCAGCGCGGCCTCGTCGATGTACTGCAGCGACACGTAGCGTGCGAGGGTCTCCTCGGCGATGTCCGGGTCGATCTCCGCCCCGTCGAGCACGTCCCGAGCCTCCGCGAGCGAGAGGCCCCGCCCTCGCAGCCGGTTGGCGAGGACGTTGTCGGCGCGACGACGCTGCCGTTCGGGCGTGCGCTCGGCCGCCCGCTCCTCCTCCGCCTCCGCCTCGCACCGCTCGTCCTCGACCCGCTGCTCCTCGAGCTGGATCATGTCCCGGCGGTACGCCTCGTCCTGCTCAGCGCGGGCGCGTGCGCGCTCCGCCCGCTCCTCCTCGGCTCGCCAGGCGGCGGGGATCTCCTCCGCGGCCGCCTCCGCGGGCGACGATGCCGGGGCGTCCCGGCCGTCGACGGCGTCGGAGGCGATGCCCGCCCCCGCGGCCGGCTCGGGGGCCGACGTGCCGCGCGAGGCCTGCGCCTCCGCCTCGGCGAGCACTCGGCGCGCCGCGGCGATGCGCTCCTGCGCCGCCAGGGCGCGACCGGCCTCGGATGCGTCGACGGCGGCACCGATGGTGACGATGCCGTCCACCTCGGTCACCGTGCGGCCGCGGGACGGGTGCGTCGACCCGTCACGCGCATCGGCCGTCCCGGCGACAGGGTCGGTCGGCTCGACCGGAGGGTCGGCCGGTTCGACGAGCGGCCGGGCGGCGGCCCTGCGCGAGCGACGGTCCGCGAGGGAGGCGACGGGGGCGACCTCATCGGGCCCGGGGCCCGTGCCCTGCTCGCCGGCGGAGGGGAATCTGACCATGGTGCGTCCGTCCTCGGGCGGCCGACCGTCGACGACGGGTCGGACCGGTGTCGTGCAGGTGCGGGAGGGCGGGGCGCGTCATGGTGACGCGCCCCGCCGTGGAGCGTCGGCTCAGGCGCTCTTGCGCGCGGACGCCTTGGGCGCGGCCGCGACGACGGGAGCCGGTGCGGCGTCGGCCGCAGCCGCATCCGCGTTCGGGTCCTTCACGAGGCCGAGCTTGACCTTGATCTTCTGCTCGATCTCGGCCGCGATGTCCGGGTTGTTGAGGAGGTGCTTGCGCGAGTTCTCCTTGCCCTGGCCGAGCTGGTCGCCGTCGTAGGTGTACCAGGCGCCGGACTTGCGGACGATCTCGTGCTCGACGCCGAAGTCGATGAGGCTGCCCTCGCGGGAGATGCCGGTGCCGTACAGGATGTCGAACTCGGCCTGCTTGAAGGGCGGCGCCATCTTGTTCTTGACGACCTTCACGCGCGTGCGGTTGCCGACCGCGTCGGTGCCGTCCTTCAGCGTCTCGATGCGCCGGATGTCGAGGCGGACCGAGGCGTAGAACTTGAGCGCCTTGCCACCCGCGGTGGTCTCCGGGCTGCCGAAGAAGACGCCGATCTTCTCGCGCAGCTGGTTGATGAAGATCATGGTGGTCTGGGTCTGGTTGAGCCCACCCGTGAGCTTGCGGAGGGCCTGCGACATGAGCCGCGCCTGGAGGCCGACGTGCGAGTCGCCCATCTCGCCCTCGATCTCGGCGCGCGGCACGAGCGCCGCGACCGAGTCGATGACGACGAGGTCGATGGACCCGGAGCGCACGAGCATGTCGGCGATCTCCAGGGCCTGCTCGCCCGTGTCGGGCTGGGACACGAGGAGCGCGTCGATGTCGACGCCGAGCTTCTTCGCGTACTCGGGGTCGAGAGCGTGCTCCGCGTCGATGAAGGCGGCGATGCCGCCGGCGCGCTGCGCGTTCGCGATGGCGTGCAGCGTGAGCGTGGTCTTCCCGGACGACTCGGGGCCGTAGATCTCGACGATGCGGCCGCGCGGCAGCCCGCCGATGCCGAGCGCCACGTCAAGGGCGACGGAGCCGGTGGGGATGACGGCGACCGGGGCCCGCTCGTCGCTGCCCAGGCGCATGACCGAGCCCTTGCCGAACTGCCGGTCGATCTGGGCGAGCGCGGTCTCTAGGGACTTCTCGCGGTCTGCGGATGATGCCATGGGGTGCTCCTCGTGTCGAAGGTGGGGTGCCTGCAGGCTGTCGCTCCGATCCCGCTGGCCGCGGGGTCCGGCGCCGACAAGGCGGCGGGTGATCTCCGCGAGGTGCACGTTATGCGGCGCCGCCGACATCCCTGCCGGAGGGGCCGGACCCGTGCAGTCCCGCTTCGAATCGCTCCTGTGGGGAGACTACGCGCGTTCGAAGGGATATTCGAACGACGCGCCGTGCGGCGCGCCGGGATCCCGACGCGGACCGGAGGCGGACGAAGCGCCCGTCGGGCTGGCGCGGGGCTCGAGCAGGACGGCGCCGCGGCGTCAGGTGCGGGGCTCGGGGAGTCCTGCGCCGTTCCAACGGGATCGGGGCACGTCCTGCGCGCGGCAGAGCGCCAG
Organism: Clavibacter sp. GW821-FHT01D01; assembly: GCF_059422605.1. Lineage (NCBI taxonomy): Bacteria > Bacillati > Actinomycetota > Actinomycetes > Micrococcales > Microbacteriaceae > Clavibacter > Clavibacter sp. GW821-FHT01D01. The sequence continues at coordinate 17,464 of NZ_JBWKXC010000014.1, read as the reverse complement.
CCAGACCTCGCGGGCGGGGGTGCCGTCGCGCAGCGCCTGCGCCGACGTGCGGCCCCCGAGCTCGCCGAGCACCAGGTCCGCGACGAGCACCGGCCCGTAACCGGCTCCGAACTCGTCGGAGACGGCCCGCTGGAACTCGCTCAGTCGCATGCCGACAACGGTACCCGCTCGTCCCGGCACGACGACGCCCCGCCCGTCACGAGGACGGGCGGGGCGGGAGGGCGTGCGGTGGGCGGGGGCTCAGCGGGCGACGAGCCCGCTGTCGAAGCCGGCGACCAGGTCGTCCGGGATGGTGTCGGGGATGGGGTTGAGCGCCTCGATGACGGCGAGACGGTCGCCGACCTCGCGCATGATGACCGAGATGGGGGTGTCGAGCGCGTCGGCGACGGAGGCGAGGATCTCGCTCGACGCCTCCTTCTGACCCCGCTCGACCTCGCTGAGGTAGCCGAGCGCGACGCTCGCCTTGCTGGCGACCTGGCGGAGCGTGCGCCCCTTCTGCAGGCGGAAGTCCCGAAGGACGTCGCCGATCTCCTGACGGACTAGAACCACGGGACCCTCCTCGTTCTGCCTGGTGCCTGATCGAACCGGAGGTCCGGGGCGGATGCGAGAGCATCTGGCCGAGGACCAAGGCTAAGCACGGGCACTGGGCGTTGCTTGTGAACCTGCTTACGACAACGCGGGATGCGCATCAGATGTTCCCGTCGGGGTCGAGGGCGTCGACGAGTGCCGTGAGGGCCGCGCGGACGACGCCGGCGCGGACCGCCTGACGGTCCCCGTCGAGGTGCAGCGCGATGGCGCGGGAGTCGCCGTCGATGGACAGGCCGACGAAGGCCGTGCCCGGCCGCTGCCCGTCCTGGGGATCCGGACCCGCGGCGCCGGTCGTGGAGACGCCGACGTCGGCGGGGCGTCCGTCGATGGCGCACGCCTGGCGGACGCCGCGCGCCATCTGACGGGCGACGTCGGGGTGCACCGCCCCGTGGACCGCGAGGATGGAGGACTCGACGCCGAGGATGGTGCGCTTGAGCGCCGTGTCGTAGGACACGATGCCGCCCGACAGGGCCCGCGAGGCGCCGGGGACCCCCACGAGGGCCGCCGTGAGGAGGCCGCCCGTGAGCGATTCGGCCACCGCGAGGCGACGGCCGCTCGCGACGAGGGCGGCGATGACCCGCCCGGCGAGCTGCTCGTCGGTGGCGTCCGCCGACGCGTTCACGACGCCCGCTCCGCGCGCAGGGCCTGGCGCATGTAGTCGAGGCCGGAGAGGACGGTGAGCACCAGGGCGATGGACATGAGCACGGCGTTGACGACGTGCATGCCGTCCCCCATCACGTCCCACAGCGGGAGCAGCGCCACGCTGATGGCGACGGCCTGTGCGACGGTCTTCAGCTTGCCGCCCCGTGACGCCGCCACGACGCGGTCGCGGAGCACGGCGAAGCGGTATGCCGTGATGCCGAGCTCGCGCACGAGGATCACGATGGTCACCCACCAGGGGAGCTCGCCGAGCACGGAGAGCATCACGAGCGCGGCGCCCGTGAGCACCTTGTCGGCGATGGGGTCGAGCAGCTTCCCGAGGTCGGTGACCAGGTTGCGGCTCCGGGCGATGTGGCCGTCGATGCCGTCGGTCGCGATGGCGATCACGAACAGGGCGGCGGCCGCGTAGCGGAGCGGGCCGTCGGCGCCGTCGTCCGCCGCGAGCAGCACGACGAAGACGGGGGCCAGCAGGATCCGGGCGATGGTCAGGACGTTGGCGACGTTCCACGGGCTCGCGGGCGAGTCCCCCGCGCGCCAGACGCGGGGAGCGCCGGACGCGCCGGTCCGTGCTGCGTTCCCGTCGGCCATGGCGATCAGTCCCTGCCCGTCAGGCCCCAGGCGTCGTCGTCGCCCTCGGCCTCCACCTGCTCGTACGCGTCCAGGTCCTTGTGCAGCGGATCCGACGGGTAGCGGTCCGCGTCGTCCCCGTCGTCGGCAGCACCGGTGGCGGATGCGGAGGCGGCCGGTGCCGAGGCGGGCGCCGGTGCCGGCGTCTCCCCGCGCAGCGTCGCGAGGACGCCGGGGAGCTGCTCGGCCGAGACGAGCACGTCGCGCGCCTTCGACCCCTCGGACGGGCCGACGATCTCCCGCGCCTCGAGGAGGTCCATGAGGCGGCCGGCCTTGGCGAAGCCCACGCGGAGCTTGCGCTGCAGCATCGACGTGGATCCGAACTGCGTGCTGACGACGAGCTCGGCGGCCGCGAGCAGCACCTCGAGGTCGTCGCCGATGTCGGCGTCGATCTCCTTCCTCTCGGCGGCGACCGCGACGTCCTGCCGGTACTCGGGGCGGGCCTGGCGGGTGACGTGCTCCACCACCTTGGCGATCTCGGCCTCCTGCACCCACGCGCCCTGCACGCGGACGGCCTTGTTGGCGCCCATGGGGAGGAACAGGCCGTCGCCCTGTCCGATGAGCTTGTCCGCGCCGGGCTGGTCGAGGATGACGCGGGAGTCGGTCATGCTCGACACCGCGAAGGCGAGGCGCGACGGGACGTTCGCCTTGATGAGGCCCGTGACGACGTCGACGGACGGGCGCTGCGTCGCGAGCACGAGGTGGATGCCGGCCGCGCGGGCGAGCTGCGTGATGCGGACGATCGAGTCCTCGACGTCGCGCGGCGCGACCATCATGAGGTCGGCCAGCTCGTCCACCACCACGAGGAGGTAGGGGTAGGGGCGGAGCGTCCGCTCGCTGCCCTCCGGGAGGACGATGCTGCCGCCCGTCACGGCCTTGTTGAAGTCGTCGATGTGGCGGAAGCCGAAGCTGGCGAGGTCGTCGTACCTCATGTCCATCTCCTTCACCACCCACTGCAGCGCCTCGGCCGCCTTCTTCGGGTTGGTGATGATGGGCGTGATGAGGTGCGGGACGCCGGCGTAGATGGTGAGCTCCACGCGCTTGGGGTCGATGAGCACCATGCGCACGTCGCTCGGCTTCGCGCGCATGAGGAGCGAGGTGATCATGGAGTTCACGAAGCTCGACTTGCCGGAGCCCGTGGATCCGGCGACCAGGAGGTGGGGCATCTTCGCGAGGTTGGCGATGACGTAGCCGCCCTCGACGTCCTTGCCGACGCCGATGGTCATCGGGTGGGCGCTGTTCGTGGCGGCGGACGAGCGCAGCACGTCGCCGAGGGAGACGATCTCGCGGTCGGTGTTCGGGATCTCCACGCCGATGGCGCTGCGTCCCGGGATGGGCGAGAGGATGCGGACCTCGTTCGAGGCGACGGCATAGCTGATGTTCTTCGCGAGGGCCGTGACGCGCTCGACCTTGACCCCGGGGGCCAGCTCGAGCTCGTACCGCGTCACGGTGGGGCCGCGCGAGAAGCCCGTGACCGTCGCATCGACCTGGAAGTTGGTGAGGACCTCGGTGAGCGCGCGGACCACCTCGTCGTTGACGGAGGAGCGGGACTTGGCGGGCGTGCCCGGCGAGAGGGTGCTCGCGGCGGGCAGGCGGTACGGCGCCTGCGGGGCGTCCGACGCGCCCGTGACCGTGGCGGCCTCCGACCCGTCGTCCTCGAAGCCGGGGAGGACGGCGGGCTCGTCGTCGTCGCGGATGCCGGTGGGGTGCGCGGGGATGGTCGGGAGGATCGCCGTGGCCGCGGCGTCCACGACGGGGGCGTCGAGGTCGATCCGGCGGGTGGCGGCGTCGTCGCCCGCGAAGGCACCGGGCTCAGGGCGCGTCGAGTCCGGGTCCACCGTGCGGTCGATGACCGCGGTAGGAGCCTCGGCTGCCGGTCTGCGCGGCGGGCGCACCGGGTCGTCCTCGCCGTCGGATCCCGCGTGCGGCGCCAGGACCGGGCTGTCGAACGCCGGGGCGTCCTCGCGCTGGCTGCGGTTGCGGCGCCACCACGGCAGGCTGTCGGTGTCCACGGGGCCGTCGTCGTCGACGCCGTCCAGCTCCACCTGCTGGGTCGCACCGGACCTGCGGGCGGCGCGCTCGGCCGCGCGCTGCTCCTCGTCGACCGGCGGGGCGCCGAACAGGTACGAGTAGAGCTCGCGCAGGCGGACGCCGACGCGGTTCGGCGGCGTGCGCGTGATGATGAAGAGGGAGAGCACCAGGAGGATCCCGGCGACGATGCCCGCGCCGATGGACGTGATGAGCAGCGCCAGGGGCGCCGCCAGCACCCAGCCGAGCACTCCCCCGGCGCGAGCGAGGGCGAGCATGCCGTCGCGCGGATCCGGAGCCCCGTTGAACAGATGGCAGAGCGCGGCGATGGAGACGAGGAAGAGCGTCACGCCGACCCCGATGCGCCCGTTGTCGCTGACCGAGGAGGGGTGGCGGAACAGCCAGAGCGCCAGGAGGACCATGACGATGGGCAGCGCGAACGCCACCCGGCCGAAGAGCCCGCCGAACGTGTAGGCGTCGAACGCCATGGCCACGTCGTTGAGCGGGTTGAACCACTCGACGACGACCCCGGCGACGGCGAGCACCACGAGCAGGAAGGGGATGCCGTCGCGGCGCTCCTCCTTCGCGAGCTTCTCCGGTCCGAGGGCGCGGAACAGGGCGCCGGTGGCGTGGGCGAGCCCCATCCAGGCGGCGACGAGCGGCCCGCGGCGCTCCGGCTGCACGGGGTAGGCGACGGTCTGCTGCTTCGTCTCGGCGGCACGCCCCTTGCGCGGGGGCGTGGCACGCGGCGCGCCCGAGGAGGTCTTCCCGGCGCGGCTGGTCGACCTGGTGCTCGTAGCCATGCGTCCCACGTTATCCCGCACCGCCGTCCGCGACGGTCCGCCGGGCCGGGCGGGACGCTCCCCGCCCGGCCGCGGCATCAATACCGGATCGCGTCGATGACCGACACGCGGACGGCGACCAGCGCCGGCATCAGGCCCGCGATCGCGCCCACCGCGAGGGACGCGCCGAGGCCGAGCAGCGCCGCCGAGAGCGGGAACGGCGGGAACTCCGTGACGCCCGAGGCGACGAACGACAGGATCCACGGGTTCTTCACGATCGCGACGGCCGCCATGACGCCGACCACGCCCGCCGCCACCGTGGCGACGATGCTCTCCATCATCACCGCGAAGAAGACCCGGCCCGCGCTCGCGCCGAAGCTCCGGCGGACGCCGATCTCGCGGATCCGCTGCTTGACGGTCACCAGCGAGATGTTCACGAGCCCGAGCGCACCCAGCAGGAGCACGAGCCCCGCCACTCCCCCGACGAGGATCTTCAGCGACAGCAGCGGGTCGTAGTCGTAGGTCCCGTAGTCGTTCCGGTTCACGGACGCCTCCACGCCCTCGGGCGCGGAGGCCGCGACGTCGGACCGGATGGCCTCGGACAGGCCGTCGGCCTCGTCCTCCGGGACCCACAGCTCCATCTGCGGGCTCATGCCCGCCAGCGCGTCCGCGCCCATCATCCGCTCGGCGGTCGCGGACAGCACGTACATCGACGGCGGCTCCTGCTCGTACATGTCGGGGACGACGCCCACGACCACCGCCGTGCGCTCGCCCTGCTCGCCCCGCAGCACGACCGTGGGATGCGACGCGACGGCGGGCGAGCCCATGCCGGCCAGGAACGCGCGGTTGACGACGAGGGTCGGGGCGAGCAGGTCGGCGTCGCGGTCGCCGAACCACCGGCCGTCCACCACGTCGACGCGGCGCATCTGGCCGTAGTCGGGATCCACCACCGTGCCCTGCACCTCGGCGGTCCCGCCCGGGAGCTCGACCGACAGCGGCGCATAGCCGATCACGGTCGACCAGGTGATGCCGTAGCGGGCCGCGACGTCCGCGAGGAGCTCGCGCTGGTCGTCGTACGGCATCCCCTGCCCCGTCTCCGAGTACATGGACACGGAGAGGGAGGCCGGTCGCCCGGACTGCCGCTCGAACTGCTCCGTCTGCGCCTGCTGCACGACCGCGCCGAGCCCGACGACGGACGTGATCGCCGCCACCGCGACCGCGACGCCGATGAGGGAGAGGAGGACGCGCGTGCGGTGGATCCGCAGCTCCGCCCACGCCTCGACGACCGCGCCGACGAGGCCCGTGCCCGTCCGCGCCAGCCACCCGCTCACGCGACGGCCTCGCGGACGAGGACCTCGGACGGGGCGAGCACGCCGGCCTCCAGCCGGTGGTGCCGGTCGGCGCGGGCGGCGACCGTCGGGTCGTGCGTGATGGTGACGAGGGCCGCGCCGGACGCGTGCGCGACCTCGGCGAGCAGGGTCATCACGGTGGCGCCCGTCTCGATGTCGAGGGCGCCCGTGGGCTCGTCGGCGAGGATCAGCCGCGGCGACCGGACGAGCGCGCGGGCGATGGCCACGCGCTGCTGCTCGCCCCCGGAGAGGGTCTCGGGCATGGAGTCGATCCGGTGGCCGAGGCCCACGCGCTCCAGCATGTCGGCCGCGATGGACGCCCGACGCCAGAAGGTGCGGCCGGTGGAGTACAGCAGCGGCGTCATCACGTTCTCCCGCGCCGTGCGTCCCTGCAGCAGGTTGAACTGCTGGAAGATGAAGCCGATGTCGCCGCCGCGCGCCCGGTCGCGCCGGGAGCCGGAGACCCGGGCCATCGGCACGTCGTCGAGGAGCACCTCGCCCGTGGTCGGGGTGTCCAGCAGCCCGAGGATGTTGAGCAGGGTCGACTTGCCGGAACCGGAGCGCCCGACGATGGAGACGTGGTCGCCCACGGAGACGTCGAGGTCGACGCCGTGCAGGATCGTCAACGGCTCGTCGTCGGGGCGGAGGACCGTGCGGGTGACCTGCTCGAGCCGGATGAGGCTCATCCGCCGTACCCGCCCTGCATGGTCATCGGGTCGACCTCCGGTGCCGGGGCGCCGGGCACGAACTCGAGCACCATGTCGCCCTCGGAGAGCCCCGAGGTGATCTGCACGACCTTCCCGTCGCTGATGCCGAGGCCGACGGCGCGCTCCTCCGGCTCCCCGGTCTCCGACGCCAACCAGACGTTGCCGGTGTCGGCGAGGCCCTCGACGGCGGTGGTCGGGAGCGTCAGCACGTCGGCCGCCTCGCCCGCGGGGATCGTGATCTCGGCCGTGAGTCCCGGGAAGACGCGGGCGTCCGCGGGGATGGCGCAGGACACGGTCGCGCCCGTGGAGGCCGGCTCCGCTCCCCCGGTCGACCCGGCGTCATCGCCGGACGGCGTGCCGCCGCCACCCGAGGACTGCTGGCCGATGCGGAGGTCCGAGCACTCGAACGGCGCGGGACCGGACGTGATGGCGACCTCCGCGGTCGTGGGCTGCGTGACCAGCCGGTACTGCTCCTCGGCGGTGAGCGGCGCGGTGGCGCGGAAGGTCGGCGGCGAGATGCGGCCGACGGCATCGCCCACGGACACCTCCTGGCCGACGAGGACGCCGAGCTCCGCGAGCGAGCCCGCGGTGGAGGCGGTGACGGTCTCGGTCACGACCTTCGGCTTCGACTGCGTGACCGTGCCGTCGGCGGCGACCACGGGGTCCACCGGCGTCTCCTGGCGGATGACGAGCACGGGATCGCCCGCGGCGACGGTCGCGCCCTGGCCGGCGACGAGCTTGGAGACCTTCCCCTGCAGGGTCGCCTTGACCGTCACGTCCGGGTCCGGCTGGATGCTGCCCTCCACCGTCACGTCGTTCACCACCGTCGCGAGGGTCGCCGGCACCTGCGACTCGACCACGGAGCCCGTGGGCACCTCGGCGACCTCCTCGGTCGCCGTCCCGAAGAACGCCATGCGCACGAGGGCCACCGCGATGGCGGCCAGCACGACGAGCCTCGTGATCGGGAGGATCCATCTCCGCCAGACGCCCACAGCCGCTCCTTCCCCGGCGGTCCCCAGCGGCCCGTCCGGTCGCCTCCGACGCTAGGGCCGGGGACCGGCGCGGCGGGTCGTCCGCGGGGATGAGATGCGCGTGCCGTCGGGGGGCCGCACGACGGAGGGGACGGGGTCTCCCCCGCCCCCTCCGGACGTCCTGTCAGCCGTGCCGTGACGGCACCGGGCTAGGCCTCGATGACCACCGGGATGATCATCGGCCGACGGCGGTGCGACGAGTTGACCCACCGGCCGACCGTGCGGCGCACGACCTGGGAGTAGGCGTGGGTGTCGCGCGTGCCGTTCGCGGCGGCCTCCGCGAGGGCCCGGACGACCAGCGGCTTGACGCTGTCGAAGACCTTCGAGTCCTCGGCGAAGCCACGGGCCTCGATCTCCGGACCGACGATGACCTTGCCGGTCTGCGGCTCGACGACGGCGAAGATCGTGACGAAGCCCTCCTCGGAGAGGATGCGGCGGTCCTTGAGGTCGGCGTCGGTGATCTCGCCGACCGTGGAGCCGTCGACGTAGACGTAGCCGATGTCGAGCTGACCCGTGACGCGCACGTGGCCGTCCTTCATGTCGAGCACCGTGCCGTCCTCCGCGAGGAACGTGTTGCGCTCCGGCACGCCCGTCTGGATCGCCAGCTGCTGGTTCGCGACCAGGTGACGGTACTCGCCGTGGACGGGAAGGACGTTGCGGGGCTTCAGGATGTTGTAGCAGTAGAGCAGCTCGCCCGCGGCCGCGTGGCCCGAGACGTGGACCTTGGCGTTGGCCTTGTGCACGACGTTGGCGCCGAGCTTCGTGAGCCCGTTGATGATGCGGTACACGGCGTTCTCGTTGCCGGGGATGAGGCTCGACGCGAGGATGACGGTGTCGTCCTGGCCGATCTCGATCTGGTGCTCCGAGTTCACCATGCGGCTGAGCACGGCCATCGGCTCGCCCTGGGACCCCGTGCTCATGTACACGATCTCGTCGTCCCGCAGGTTGACGGCCTTCTTGGAGTCGATGAGGACCCCGTCCGGCACCTTCAGGTAGCCGAGGTCGGCCGCGATGGTCATGTTGCGGATCATCGACCGGCCGATGAAGGCGACGCGGCGCCCGTTCGCGGCGGCCGCGTCCAGCACCTGCTGCACGCGGTGGACGTGGCTGGAGAAGCTCGCGACGATGACGCGGCGCGGCGCCTTCGAGATGACGGCCTCGAGCACCGGGCCGATGGAGCGCTCCGTGAGCGTGAACCCGGGCACGTCGGCGTTCGTGGAGTCCGACATGAACAGGTCGATGCCGGCCTCGCCGAGCCGGGCGAACGCGCGGAGGTCCGTGATGCGGTCGTCGAGCGGCAGCTGGTCCATCTTGAAGTCGCCGGTGTGCAGGACGCTGCCGGCCTCCGTCTTGATGGCGACCGCCAGCGCGTCCGGGATGGAGTGGTTGACGGCCACGAACTCGAGCTCGAACGGCCCGAGGCGCTCGCGGTCGCCCTCCTTCACCTGGAACGTGTACGGCTTGATCCGGTGCTCCTTGAGCTTCGCCTCGATGAGGGCGAGCGTGAGGCCGGAGCCGATCAGCGGGATGTCCTGCTTCAGCTTGAGGAGGTACGGCACGGCGCCGATGTGGTCCTCGTGGCCGTGCGTGAGGACGATGCCGACGACGTCGTCCAGGCGGTCCGCGATGGAGCTGAAGTCGGGGAGGATCAGGTCGACGCCGGGCTGGTGCTCCTCGGGGAAGAGCACGCCGCAGTCGACGACGAGGATCTTGCCGTCGATCTCGAACGTGGTCATGTTGCGCCCGATCTCGCCCAGGCCGCCGATGGGCGTGATGCGCAGGGTGCCGGGCTTGAGAGCGGGAGGATCGTAGATGGTCCGGGGCATGGGGCTCCTAGGTGACGGTGCGGCCCGGGGGCCGGCTGCGGGGAGATGCGGGCGCGCGTCAGCGCGTGGTGCCGGCGACCTGGGGCAGGGCTCCGCCGGCGGCCGCGTTGCGATCGGGGCGGAAGTTGCGGAAGTCGACGCCGGGGACGTCGCGGACGAGGTCGATCTCGTCCTCGATCTGGGCGGCCTCCCACTCCTCCGGCCCGACGAGGGGCAGGCGGACGCGGGGGCTGCCGATGCGGCCGAGGCCGTGGAGGATGTACTTCGCCGCGACCGTGCCGGGCACGTGGGTCATGACCGCGCGGACGAGCGGCTCGAGCTGCTGGTGGGCGTGCGTGGCGGCGCGCAGGTCGCCCGCGTTCACGGCGTCGACCATGGTGCGGTACGGCGTGGCCGTGATGTTCGCGGTGACGCCGATGAGCCCGGTGCCGCCGATGGCGAGCGTGGGGAGCGCGTTCGCGTCGTCGCCCGCGAAGTACATGAGGCCGGTCTGGTTGAGCACGCGGCTCGCCTGCGCGAGGTCGCCCTTGGCGTCCTTCACCGCGAGGATGTTCGGGTGCTTCGCCGCCCGCAGGATGGTCTCGTACTGGATGGGGATGCCGGTGCGGCCGGGGATGTCGTACAGGATGACGGGCAGGTCCGTGGCGTCCGCGATCATCCGGAAGTGCGTGAGCACGCCCGCCTGCGTGGGCTTGTTGTAGTACGGCGTGACGATCATGTTGCCGTCGGCGCCGGCCTTCTCGCTCTGGCGGGCCAGCTGCATGGCGTGCGCGGTCTCGTTGGAGCCACCGCCCGTGATGATCTTGGCGCGGCCCGCGCTCACCGACCGGCCCACCTCGACGAGCTTGATCTTCTCCGGGTCGGTCAGCGTGCTGGTCTCGCCCGTGGTGCCCGTGACGACGATGCCGTCCGCGCCCGCGACGATGACGTCGTCCATGTGCTTCTCGACGGCCGCCCAGTCCACCTCGCCGTCGGCCGTGAACGGGGTGACGAGCGCCACCAGGACCTGGCCGAAGGGGTTCTCTGAGGACACGGCTCCCATCGTAACGCTCGGACCGCGCGCGGACGGGAGCGGGATCCGCGCCCCGTCGCCCCTGACGGGCCCGACCCGCCCCCGGACGGGGGATGCCGGAACGGCCCGCACGGGAGCATCCTGCGCGTGAGGACGACGGAGTCCTCGAGAAGGCGGTGGACCATGACCCTCACGGCACGGAGCAGGCGCACGCCCGCTCTGGCCCTCACCCTGGCGCTCGTCACCGGGGTCTCGCTCGTCGGCGCATCGCCGGCCATCGCCGCGCCCGGTGCGCCGCCGTCCCGCGTCGCGGCGGACCCGGTCGCCGCGCTCCCCGCCCCCGTCGTGAACATCGGCGGGGAGGTCACGGACATCCCCGAGATCGAGGTCTACGTCGGGCTCGACCTCGGGGAGCTCGTGGTCGACGAGCCCCGCTTCGAGTACCGGCTGGACGGCCAGGGCCCCTGGACGACCGCCCACACGGGCCCGCTCGATTCCGCCGTGATCCGCATCCCGGCCCCGGCCGGACCGCACGTCATCTCCTTCCGGGCCGCCGGCGTGATCGACGGCGTCCCCGTCATCGGCGCCGCGTCCGCGCCCGTGGACGTCCGCTCGCTGGGGTACCCCACGCGGTACGACCCGGTCATCACGGTCGACGGGCCCCGGATCACCCTCGCCTGGGACGTGCGCGGGTACCTCGCCGGCTGGCCGGAGGAGCGTTCGGTCGTCTACGCGTTCGGCGACGACCCGTACACCTTCGCCGACGCCGTGGGATCGACCACCGTCGACGTCGGCTACGACCGCACGGTCCGCTTCCTGTTCTGGCACGGGCCCAACGTCGACGTGGCCCGGTACGTGTACCTGGATCTCGCCACCGGCAGCGCGCCCGGGACGCCGTCGTTCACCTCCGCGCCGACCCCGACCGTCGTCGGCCGGGCGGTCGCGGGGAGCACCCTGTCCGTCCGGACCGGTACGTGGCGTCCCGGCCCGGTCGCGCTCGCCTACCAGTGGTACCGCGACGGCCAGCGGATCTCCGGCGCCTCGGGACCGACCTACGAGGTCGACGCGCGCTTCGACGGCGGCAAGCGCATCACCGTCGGCGTCCGGGGCAGCGCACCGGGCCGCGCCTCTCTCGAGCGCGTCTCGGCCCCGACGCCGCGCGTCGCGATGCCCGTCATCTCCCCGGGCGTGCCGGCGATCGGCGGGCTCCCGCTCGTCGGACGGCAGCTCACCGTGCGGACCGGGTTCTGGCGCCCGGCGCCCATCTGGCTGACCTACCAGTGGCTGCGCGACGGGGTGGTCATCCCGGGCGCCGAGGCACCCGCGTACACGCCCGTCGCCGCCGACCGCGGGCGGCTCCTCGCGGTGCGGGTGACGGGAGAGCGGTACCCCTACCCCACCGTCTCGCGGACCAGCGTCGCGGTGCGCGTGGGGTGACGGCGCGCACGGCCGCGTCGCGCACTACGGCGCGACGCGGCCGTTCTTCTGGAAGGCCGCGTGGGTGAGGGGCATGAGCCGCTCGAACTCGGCCTCCATGCGCTCCGCGCACATCTCGATCTCCCGCTGCGGGAAGCTCGGGAACGTCGAGTCCTCGTGCTTGGTGCGCAGGGACAGGAAGTTCATGAGGGCGCGGGCGTTGAGGGTGACGTACATCGACGAGTAGATGTTGAGCGGGAGCACGATGCGGGCCACCTCGCGGGCGACGCCCTGCTCGAGCATGCGCTGGTAGGAGGCGTAGGCCTCGGCGGACGTGCGCCGGGTCTCCTCCTGCACGAGCGCGGTCTGCTCCGGGCTCCCGGCGTGGAACTCGTACGCGCCGGGCTTGCCGACCTGCACGAGGTTGCGCTCCGGGCCCGGGACGTAGAAGACGGCGTCGAGCTCCTTGTAGCGGCCCGACTCCTCGTTGTAGGACGCCATGCGGTGGCGCATGAACTCGCGGAACACGAAGATCGGCGCCTGGACGTAGAAGGTCATCGAGTTGTGCTCGAAGGGCGATCCGTGACGGTCGCGCATGAGGTAGTTGATGAGGCCGCGGTCGCGCTTCACCCGCTTCTCCTCCGCCTCCGTGTCGACGTCGCCCTCCAGGGCGCGGTCCTGCGCGTCGGGCTCGTCGAGGGCGCGCTCGAGGGTCTTCTCGCCGGCGGTGGAGACGCGGGCGGCGAAGATCACGTCGGAGTCGTGGGCGCTCGAGCGGACGAGCTCCACGGTCATGTCGGATCGGAAGGCGATGTCGTCGTGGGGCACGACGTCACTGTACGCGACCGTCCGACGCCGGGAGCCCGGCGGGCCCGGCGCTCCGCGGCCGTTCCCCGGCGTCCTCGCGGGGCCGCGTCCTAGGCTGATGGGCACCGACGAAGGGCTCGACCATGTCCGACAGCACCGCATCCCCCGCACCGCTCACCGTCCTCATCTCCGGCGCCGGCGGCACGATCGGCACCGAGCTGCAGGCGCAGCTGGAGTCCGCCGGCCACCGGGTGCAGCGGCTCGTGCGCCACCCGGCGTCGTCACCCGACGAGCACGAGTGGGAGCCGTCCGCGGGACGGCTGGATCCCGCGGTGCTCGACGGGGTCGACGCCGTGGTGAACCTGTCGGGAGCCTCCATCAGCCGGCTCCCGTGGACGAAGCCGTACCAGGAGGAGATCCGGTCGTCGCGCGTGACGGCCACGCGGACCATCGTCGGAGCGCTCGCCACCGCGGCGCACCCGCCCCGGGTGCTGCTCAACGGATCCGCGGTGGGCTTCTACGGCGACCGGCCGGCCGAGCGCCTCACGGAGGACTCCCCGCGCGGGACGGGCTTCCTCGCCGAGGTCGTGGAGGCGTGGGAGGCCGAGGCGTTCCAGGCCTCCGCCGACGTCCGCGTGGCGACGCTCCGCACCGGGCTGGTGCTCGCCGAGGCCGGGGCCCTCGCACCGCTGCGCCTCCTCACGAACCTCGGCCTGGCCGGGCGCCTCGGCACGGGCGGGCAGGTGTGGCCGTGGATCTCGCTCCGCGACGAGGCCGCCGCCATCGTCCACCTCCTGACCTCGTCCGTCTCCGGACCCGTGAACCTCACCGGCCCCGAGCCCGTCATGGCCGACCGGCTCATGCGGCACCTGGCGAAGCGCATGCACCGGCCCTACCTGATCCCCGCGCCGGAGTTCCTCATCCGGCTCGCGCTGCAGGACGCCGGTCAGGAGCTGCTGCTGTCCAGCCAGCCCGCGCGACCCGGGAAGCTCCTCGCGGACGGGTTCGCCTTCCGCGACCCCACGGTGGAGCTCGCCATCGACCGCCTGCTCGCGAAGGGGTAGCGGCCCGCACTTCGGCGACGATGCCATCGGCGCGGGGGCAAGGGCGGGGGCGGGGCGGTCCACCCTTCGTGCGTCGTGGTGCCGATGCCGTCGCGGGCGGCGCTCAGGCGGCGGGCTCGGCGCCGTGCAGCGCGATCGCCTGGCGGATGGCTCCGCGGGCGCGGCGGCGGTCGCCGCTCGCGTCGTAGGCGAGGCCCAGCCGGAACCAGGCGCGCCAGCTGTCGGGATCCTGCTCCACCTCGGCCTGGTACCGGGGGAACGTGGCGTCCGCCGCCTCGCGGATCGGCCGCCCGCTCGCGCGCGTCGGGAGGTCGTCCTCGGGCAGGCCGCCCTCCTCGTCGAGGATCCGCACGAGGCGCGCGCTGCGCGTGCCGAACAGGAGCTCCCGGACGAGCGCCCAGACGCCGAGCACCGGGAGGATGACGAGGCCGAGGCCGAGCGCGACGCCCACGGGCTCGCTGGAGATCACGAGCAGCACGGCGCGCTGGCCGAGCACCGCCAGGTACAGCACCATGAGCACGGCCATGAGGCCCACGCCGATGCGGGTGCCCATCAGGCGCTCGTGACGGTGGCGGCCTGACCGCTCGGACCCCCGTCGTCCACGGGGCCCGCGGACGCTGCGGCCGAGGCCTGCTGGGACGCGCGCTCGCGCGATCCGTCGAGGTCGATGAGCCGGTCGAGCCCGACCACGACGCCCCGCGCCGTGCGGGTCTCGCGGAGCGCGAGCAGGATGCCCGCCTCGTAGGCGCTCGGCGCCAGGGTGTCGTGGCTGATGGTGAGGACCTCGCCGTTGCCGCCGAAGACGACGTCCTGCTTGGCGACGACGCCCTGCATCCGCAGGCTGTGCACGGGGATGCTCGCGACCTGCTGGCCCCGCGCGCGCTGGTCGGTGTGCGGCGCCTGCACGGGCCCCCGCGTTCCGCGCGCCTGCGACATGAGCTCGGCGGTGCGGACCGCGGTGCCCGAGGGAGAGTCGATCTTGGAGGCGCCGTGCGCCTCGACGATCTCGATGGAGTCGTAGAACCGGGCGGCCATCTGCGCGAACGAGGTCGCGAGGACGCTGCCGACGGAGAAGTTCGGGATGATGACGACGCCGACGGCGAGGTTGCCCGTGATCCGCCGCTCCAGGGCCTGGATGCGCTCGCCCGTCCAGCCGCTCGTGCCGACGAGGACGTTCATGCCGTGCGCGACCGCGTACTCGACGACGCCCTGGCTGACCGCCGGGAGCGTCACGTCGACGGCGATGTCGGCGCCGAGCATGTCCGACAGCTCGTCCTTGGAGTCGAGGCTCGCGACGAGCTCGAACTCCGTGCTCGCCTCGACGATCTGGGAGATCAGCTGGCCCATGCGGCCCGTAGCGCCGACGACGGCGACCGTGGTTGTCATCCGCCCAGCGTACCGGCGCGTCTCCGCGCGGTGCGGGTCGGCCCGGCGCTCCGCGGCGCTAGTACGGCTGCTGCTCGGGGAGCCCGGTGCGCAGCTCGACGGGCAGGTGGCCGAGGTCGTTGTGCACGACGAGCACCGGCGGCTTCGCCGAGCGCACGCGGATGATGGTGAGTCCGCAGTTGGCCTGGTTGATGCCCATCCACCGCCAGTCGGGGGCGTCGAAGACGTGCCGCACGAACCAGGCGATGACGAAGTTGTGGGTGATGAGCAGGTCGTGGCGGTCGCCGCGCGCGGGTGCGAGGAACTCGCTCACCGCATCGGCCATCTGCGCGCTGCCCGCGTCGATCTCCTCCTCGGTGATGCCGCCGAAGAACGACTCGAACGCGTGCGGCATGTCCGGCACCGGACCCGACGGGATGCAGTCGAACAGCAGCGAGGACGGCTCGGGCTCGATCGCCGGCATGCGCTCCGCCATGATGGCGGCCGTCTCCTCGGCGCGCGCGAGCGGCGAGTGGCGGACGGAGGTGAACGGGACCCCGCTCAGCCGGTCGGCGATGCAGTGCGCCTGGCGCTTGCCGCGGCCCGAGAGCGGGCCGTCGGGAAGGCCGTGCTCGGCATCCTGCTGCTCGCCGTGGCGGACGAGGTAGATGTAGTGGGACACGGTTCCTCCTACGGGAGCGAGGTGGTCTCGAGCAGCGGCGCGAACGCGTCGGCGCCGACGGTGCCCACAGCGGCGATCGAGAGCGGACGGGACACGAGGTCAGCGGCGAGGGCGCGGACGTCCTCCGCGGTGACCCGGGACAGGCGGACGAGGGTCTCGTCGAGGTCGACGTACTCGCCCGTGGTGATCTCGGAGCGGCCGAGGCGCGACATGCGCGTGTCCGAGTCCTCGAGGGCGAGGGCCGACTGGCCGGAGAGCTGGCCGAACGCGCGGGACAGCTCCTCCTCGGTGACGTGCTCCTCGGCGAGCTTCCGGAACTCGTCGAGCATGAGGCGGGAGACCTGCGCCGTCTTGGCCGCCGTGCATCCGGCGTAGAGGCCGAAGACGCCCGCGTCGGAGTAGGAGGCGCCGAACGAGTAGACGGAGTACGCGAGGCCGCGCTTCTCCCGCACCTCCTGGAACAGGCGCGACGACATCCCGCCGCCGAGCACCGAGTTGAGCATGGCGAGGGCCGGACGCCGGTCGTCGGAGGCGGCGAGGCCGGGGACGCCGAGCAGGATGTTGGTCTGCTCGATGGGGCGGTCGACGACGACCAGCTCGCTGCCGCGCGTGATGACCCCTGCGGCGCCCGTGCGCCGGGCGACGGGAGCCGCCGGGACGCCGAGGTCCCAGCCGGCGCGCTCGAGACCCGCGGTGACGCGGGAGACGAGGGCGTCGTGGTCCACGGCTCCGGCTGCCGTGATGACGAGGTCCTGCGGGCGGTAGTTGCGGCGGTAGTGGGCGACCACGGCGTCGCGCTCGGCGGCCTCGATGTCGGCCGGGCTGCCGCCGATGGGACGGCCCAGAGGATGCTCGCCCAGCACGGCCTCGAAGAAGCGCTCGCTCGTGACGTCGCCCGGGTCGTCGTCCGCCATGGCGAGCTCCTCCAGGATGACGCCGCGCTCGGTCTCGAACTCCTCGGCGTCGATGAGGCTGGAGGTGACCATGTCGGCCAGCACGTCCACGGCCATGCCGAGGTCGCGGTCCTGCACCTTCGCGTAGTAGCAGGTGTACTCCTTGGCCGTGACGGCGTTGTGCTCGCCGCCGACCGCGTCGAAGGACACCGCGATGTCGAGGGCCGTGCGCGACGGCGTGCCCTTGAAGAGCAGGTGCTCGAGGAAGTGGGTGGATCCGAGGTCGCCCGGCTGCTCGTCGCGGGAGCCGACCGCGACCCACATGCCGATCGTGGCGCTGCGGCTGCCGGGCACGTCCTCGCTGAGGATGCGCACGCCGGACGGGAGGACCGAGCGTCGGACGCGGGCACCGCCCGCCGACTGCACGGTGAGCTCGGGGAGGTCGAGGGGGAGTTCTACGGCGCGGGACATCAGCGTCACCCTACGCCACGGGCCTGGTGCGCGATCGGGGTCGCCGCGCGGTGCGAGGGCACGAGCCGGTCAGCATCCCGGTCCGGCGTGGCGGGTCCCGCACGGCCCGGGCACCAGGACCGTGGACCCCTGCAGGACATGGATCGTCACCGGCCC